>CALKLC010000142.1 GCA_937991975.1 uncultured Spirochaetales bacterium
TACAGGCAGCTACCGAATATCCACTACACTTCGTCGTGGTGGATGAGGTGGGAAATACTGCCAAAGGTTCGGTAAAGATCCTTGTGGATGTTCTCGTGTACAGGGAAGGGGGAAAGGATAAGATCCGGGTGGCCAACGTGCAGTTTGCTCCCTGGACGACCGATTACCTCAAATGGAACGAAGAGATAGCCAGGTCCAATGTGGCATCCATCGATCAAGTGGCTGCCATGCTAAAGGTCTTCCCCCAGTACCGGGTTCGTCTGGAAGGTCATGCTGTATCGGTCCTCTACCAGGACAAGGATGCATCAGCCAGAGAGCACAAGTATGTGCTCATCCCCCTATCCCAGAATCGAGCGAAAGTAATTAAAGACGCTCTTGTCCAGCGAGGCATTGCTCTGGAGCGAATAGAGACAGAAGGACTTGGTGGATCTGCCCCCATCGTACCTTTCAGCGATCTACAAAAACGGTGGATCAACCGTCGAGTGGAGTTCATCCTTCTCAGGAATTAAGCCCCTTCCTGGCAGGGGTTCGATGGGAGTACAGTTCGTTCAAGGTGGCAAATGGGTGGATTCCTTTAGCGAGCGGTGCAGTAACCCTCGATAGAGGAGTCCCCCTTTAAACAGGGAAGTGCGATTTCTCCCTTCCTGTTTGGAACGGTAAAGGGCAGCATCTGCCTGCGTAATCAGAGAACGAGGGGTAGCGGTACTACCCGCGGGTAAATACACACAGCCAAGGCTGATGGTAATGTACAGTTCTTTCCCTTCGAAAAGAATGGGTATTTTTTCGATCGTAGTGCGGAGGCGTTCGGCAATATCGATCAATATCCGCATCTTGCAATCAGAGATAAGAAGGATGAACTCTTCCCCTCCGAACCGGGCCAGTACATCTTCGGTTCGGACAAGATTCTTTAAAATCCTGCCCAGTTCCATCAAAACTACGTCCCCTGCTAGATGGCCATACGTATCGTTGAATAACTTGAAATGATCGATGTCCATCAGGATGATCCCTAGTCCCTGACTCCGTCGTCGATGTTTCGCCATCTCTTCTTCCAACCGTTTCAAAAAATACGCATGGTTGTACAATCCTGTTTTCGAGTCTGTGATGCTACTGTAATGGTGGAGAATGTTTTGCAGAGTAACGGAAAAGAACAGCATCAATTTTTCGATGTAGTTGAGCTCCTGAGTGAGGTAGGGCCCTGGAACAACCTTGTTACCGAACAGGATCACTCCGTATAGGCCCCCAATTCCCTGGATCGGGTACAGTATTTCGGGGGTATAGAGTTCTTGCAATTTTTGTCCAAGAGGTTGCGGAAACTGGGCCACTATTTTTGTGAAATCGATGGGCCCTCTGTACGGAGCTAAGTTCTTTTTGATGGAGAAGTACCAGTTCATATCCTGGTACACTACCGCGGGTTTTAGGTTCCGGAAAAAATAAGAGAACAAGTGTGAGGAAAGAGGATCTTCAATGAGAAAGAGGAGAGTCGAAGGGATGAACCGATCCAGAAACCTTGAAATGACGAAATCGATGAGACTTTCGGGAGAATTCCTGGCATACATCTCGAGGATTTCGCTGAACAGTTTTTCCGAATCCCGGATTTCCTTTCGTAGTTGTTCCAGTTCGTCCCATACACCGAGTTCTTTTAACAGATCGAAATGTTGGAGTTCTTCTGTTTTCATGTAAGAACTTCCTCATCGAACCGATACTCGAATTTTCTAGGAATCATGATTTCTTGCACACATTCCATTGCATAATCGTCCGTCATCCCTGCGATATAGTCGATCACTGCATAGCGGAAATCCCCATCCACTTCCCGGTAGAAATGAGCCATCTTGGCAATGTAATCACCGAACCTGATGGCCAGTCGGTTGTTCTCGGTGCGGTAGCGAGGGAAATCTTCCCCGAACCTGGTAAAGATATGGACGAGGTAGGAATGAAGGGTTCGGAGGATCCTTTCGAAGTAATCGTGGTAGCTTGTCAGTACAGGACCTTCGTAGATGGTTTGGTAGTTGAATGATTTAAGGGTCAGGACAGCTTCGAACACCGCATCGGAAAACCCGATCTTCCCCTCTCGATTAGCCTCAAGAATCATATCGTTCACCAACGTATTGATGATTTCACTGTTGGAATCCCCCAATACCCGAACAGCCTCGTTGGGGATCTGGTCCCTATGGATGATCTTCAGTTGGAGGGCATCCTCCAGATCTCGACCCAAATAGGCTACCTTATCGGCCATGCGAACAACGCATCCTTCCCAGGTGGCGGGATACTGGTCCAGATTCGTGAGGGAGCCAAGATCCTTGATCCTGAAATCAGGCTCGATCCGTTGTTCGTACCGTTCGCCACAGTGAGTGGCAATCCCGTCCCGCACAGCATAGCTCAGGTTCAGGCCCCGGCCGTGGTTAGCCAGATGATCTACCATACGAAGGGAGTAGAGTTCATGATGGAACTCTGGAAAGGAAAGCCCCATTTCATGGATAATACTCTGGAGGATCCTTTCGCCAAGGTGACCGAAGGGGGTGTGCCCTAGATCGTGTCCTAATCCGATTGCCCAGGCAAGGTCGGAATCAAGGGAAAGAGCTCTGCAGATGGTTGCAGCAATCGTAGACACGTGCATCACGTGTTCGATACGGGTACAGATATGATCGTTTTTCGGTGCAAAGAATACCTGGGTTTTGTGTTTCAATCTGCGAAAAGGGTAGGAATGGATAATAGCGGTGGTGTCCCGGAAGTATACTCCACGAAGATCCACAGAATCCTTCGGCCTGGGGCGAAGTCGTCTCTTCAATTCTTCCATGGGGAGAGGATTCTGGAAGAATAAACTTGCCATATAATCCTACTATACAAGGAAATCCATCTGTTGCATAGAAGGATATTAACTGGTGCCAAAAT
>CALKLC010000143.1 GCA_937991975.1 uncultured Spirochaetales bacterium
TGGCACCACTTCTAAAACGCTTCATGGAAAATCTTCCGGGCTTCTTTGAGTAATTCATGGCCTTCATCCAACGAAGAAACCACTGTCTGAACGATGAGACCGATGGGTGAAAGGTGTTCCTTGATCCAACGGAAGTCTTCCCGTGAAAAAGGGCCCCGAAGTAGAAGCCTTCGACCTTTTTCCTGGATTCTTTTCAAATAGGGTAACATCTCCGGAAGACCCATTTCCCCCACATCCCGATTGACCTGGAATACACCGATTTCTTTTATAGAAAGAAACTCGTCAACGAGAAAGAGGGAAGAGGCATGGAGATGGAGGAGGCTGTAGGGAAACTCTTGAGCGATCCTTCGATCTGCGGGAAGGATGCAGGTTCGGAACAACTCGGGTGAGTACAGGGCAGAGGCGTCTTCCTGCATGCGGACGATGGGACCCGGAGCCCATAAACCGTACTGTTCGATCAGGGTACCTCCCAGAAAAAGGCCCGCTTCCCGATGATGGGCTTTAGTGAGTTGGATGATCACGCGGGCAATCTTCGACGCGGTGTTCTTCACCAGGGAAGGCTTCTCTAATCCATCCAGGATCGCTTCCTCATGACCTCGGAGAACACCGAGAAGATCGCTTACCCCGCGAAGGATAGGAATCCCGATGGGGTAGCTATTCCCAAAGGATCGTTTCAGGACGCGTACAAAACGGATGTAGGTATGGAACCAGGGGGAAGAGGTGAAGGTGTCGAAGGATTTCAATTCCTCATAAGAGGCTTTCCGTTCCTCGGCCCAGAAACTTTCACCTTTTCGTTTGATCCGGCATCCCAACATTCCTTCGATCCAGGGAATGGCAGGAATAGGGGCCACTCCTTTTACCAGATCGTCTGGAATTTCCTCTAACTTTGAAAGGTACGCTCCATAGTCCTCGATGCAATCTTCCGCGACCAGCTTTAGGGGCTCGATGTACTGGTCTTCTTCTATACTGCTCAGGATCGAGAAGCGTTGAAAGGGAAACCACCCTCCCACATCGAATCCCAGCAGGGGAGCCGATACAGGTTTATTGTTCCAGAAAGAGTAGAACTGTTCGACCTTTTGTATCGACTGCATGCATCTATTCCCTTTCGAAAAGGCAGGTTGGAACTGGAAAGAGCAGGGGAGCCTCCTTTTTTCGTATCTCCCGATTTAGGCTATCATTGGAGGCTCCCAGATGTTGTTCCCGTACAGATAGTTAGTTGAACTATTTTTTCAATTGGATTCCACTCAGGTACTTCTTATAGAGGGCTTCCTGCTGAGTCAGGAAGTCGAAGGTTTCTTTGGGCCCCATGTAGGTAGCTGTCACATACAGAGCATCGAAGGCCGCTTTCTGGTATTCTGGATTTTCCACCACCTTTTTTACCGCAGCGCTGAACCGATCGATAATCTCTTTCGGAGTTCCTTTAGGGAAGGAGTAGAAGAAGAACTTGGTGAAAGCGATGTTGTACCCTAGTTCTTTGAAGGTGGGAACATCGGGGAAAGCCGGGTTCCTCTTGTCCGAAAGAACACCGATCGCCTTGAAATCACCATTCTTGATATAGTCCTTAACCAGCCCATACTGGGTACCGATCACATCGATCTGTCCCCCTTTCAGTGCGGCAGTTTTGGCAGCCGCCCCCCCTACATCTACGATATTGAACTCTACCCCCGCGGCATCCTGAAAGGCCAGTACGTGCAGATGGGTAAAACTTCCTACTTCTGTAGCAAAAGAGATGGACTTGGGCTTTTCCTTCAAGATCTTTGCCAGTTCTGCCATGTTGTTATACGGTGCTTTAGCATTGGCTGCGAAGATGTTCGTTTCATCCAGCACTGCCAGGGCTGCTACTTCGAACTCTTGAAAGGAATAGTCTGCCAGACCCAGGACCTTGTTCAGCAACATGCCGGGATGGAAGAACAGGGCAGTGTACCCATCGGGAGCCGCATCTTTTACTTTCCGAGTCCCCAGGGTTCCTCCTGCTCCACCCACATTCACCGTAACCACGCTCTGTCCAAGTTCTTTCTCTAGAAACTTTGCCAGGAGCCGACAGTTGATGTCTGTGTCTCCTCCTGCACCTGCCGGTACCACTACCTGGATCGGTTTCTGTGGATACGCGGGCTTTGCCGCCTCTTTCCCCCCCGCTGCAAACAGTATGGGAGATGCTAGAAGCATCACCAGCAGAATCGCTACGCTTTTTCTCATACACTCCTCCTCGATCTAAAAATTTGTTTCTATAACCGAAAAAGATCAAAGGCTTCTTCGGTCTTTTCCCAATAAATGCTCTGCCCAGAATCGTACTTCCTGAAAGGAAGTGGTAAAGAATAATACGATCAGATTTTCGGGCTCCAGATCTTTCTGTGCGAACTCCCAGTCTTCCATCTCTGGAGGACCCGCAATGACCAATGTTTTACCCGAACCCTGGATCAAACGAAAGAGGGGTACGAGATCTTCCCAGGGTAGACCCCCTTCGTTCTTTTCTACGATGATTCCTTCGGTAAAGGTCCATTTCTCACACGGCTCGAGCCAGCGAAGTGCATGAGCGGGGGTAGATAGGAATATCGAGATAGAGAACCCTCTATTGAATCGATCATAGAACATCTCTTCCAGGGGCAGTAAGTGCTGGATCTCCATCCAATCGGTATCTTTCAACACAACAAGGGGCTTCGGTGAGGGTAGAAAGCATCCTCCTGCTATATACCCGAACGACGTAGGTTTTACCGAATCCAGAATCCTTTTATAGAATGCCGTATAAAGTGAAGCTATGCGATCGATTATATCTTTTACTTTCCGAGGATCTGAGCTCCGGAGGTTCCGCAGGCCTTCTTTCCCGCTCAACGATACCAACAGGTGTGCAGGACCTGTGAGTGAGGGAAGTGCGAAGGGAACTCCATCTGCCCACCGGGATGCATTATCCATTAAGGCAAAGAACGTATCTATCCAGGGGTTACTCAAAAAAGTAGTTTCGGGTACCTCGAGATTTCCTGTCAGAAATGGAGAATGAGGAGGGTGTACAGTGTACCCTTTCTTTGTAGCTCGAATGGTGCATCCACACAAAGCTTCCATCCAGGGGAAATCGGGAAATAGTTCAATAGCCCACGGAAAAGAGTAGTGCAGGTTTCTCCACATAGCATACTCCATTTGGAGATCCTTCAGGTTCCAGGCTTGTTGCAGATCAGAAGGTAGAATTTCTATCCCTGCAGGGAAAGAGATAGCGGTGCACCGCAGGGGATAGAAGAGAAGGTTAGGTTTCGAAGAAACCTGCTGGCTCATGACTTGACCCTCTTATTATTAAGCAAGAAATATGCCTTGTGCGGTACGCCCATGAAGAGAAAATAGATATTTCGTTTTATATGTTGTATTACTTTATAGTGGAATGAGTTAGCATACATACAATAGACGTTTGCTATGGGAGACGCTCTAGAAGTGAAAGTAAAGGTAATGTTTCATCTTGGTTCAACTATGAAACATTTCCCTGGACAGTTTGCATGGATACCTGTAAGATGTCTCTATGATCCGGATGCTTCTTATTGCTCCTTATCAGGAGTTTGCAGAACAGTTCCAACGAGTCTTCGAGGAGCACAATGCGGCCCAAATCGTACAGGGGGTGGCGCCGGAAGAGTACGCCCTTCATACAGTGGTTGCCAGCTGGCCATCGGATATCCAGGGCCTGGATCTTGATTTCGAAGTGATCATCTGCAGGGGGTTCGTCTCCGTAGAACTCCGAAGGATGGATCCTTACATCCCCGTGGTGGAAATACCCGTAGCAGCAGGAGATCTCGTGCAGAGCCTCAAAAGAGCGAAAAATGAGTTTCATGCGAAACAGGTAACAGTTTTGGGGTCTCTCAACATGGTGATGGGAGTGGAAAAGTATGGGGATATTTTTGGCCTGGCAGTGAAGCAGGTGATCTTGAACTCAACCGACGAGATCCGATCCGCAGTGCTGGAAGCAGTGAATCGTGGTACAGATGTGGTGATCGGAGGGGTCAGGACTTGTGCGTATGCGCAGGAATTGGGGGTTCCCTTTGTGCTCCTGGAGTCGGGTAGAGAATCGATGTGGCATAGCATTACAGAAGCGAAACGCCTAGCCCATGTTAGCCGGCGGGTGGAGGAACAGTCGGAAAACCTGAAAGCTATCCTGCATAAGTCCTTCGAGGGAATCATTGCAGTGGACGCCTCGCAGAAGATCACCGTATTCAATAGAGCAGCCTCCCGCATGCTCGCCAAATCCAGTATGGATGTTCTGGGGAAGCCGGTGGATCAGGTGTTGCCTGGCCTGAAAGAAGTGAATATCGCTGACACAGAGGATGGCTCGATTCCGGAAATCATCCAGTATGAGAAGAAGCAACTCAGCGTACGGGGAACCTCTGTACGCCTGCGGGGAGAAAGCATAGGGAGGATCTATACCCTCCAGGAGGTATCCAAGATCCAGGAGCTGGAAACCCGGTTACGGGAGAAAATATATCTTCGGGGGCACTACGCGAAGCATACCTTCGAGGATATCATCGGAAAGTGCCCTTCCATCCTTTCCGCTATCCACACCGCCAAGCGATACAGTGTGGTGGACTCGAATATTCTGATCCTCGGGAAAACAGGAACCGGAAAGGAGCTCTTTGCCCAGAGTATCCACAACTATAGTCCTCGAAAGAACGGACCCTTCGTGGCAGTGAACTGTGCAGCCCTGCCCGAAACTCTTCTGGAGAGTGAATTGTTCGGATACGTGGAGGGAGCTTTTACCGGTGCTTCCAAAGGAGGAAAACCAGGATTGTTCGAATTGGCTCACCGGGGAACGTTGTTCCTGGATGAAATTTCTGAAATTCCTCCCAAACTGCAGGGAAGACTCCTCCGGGCCATTCAGGAAAAAGAGATCATGCGCTTGGGGCACGATCGGGTGATCCCCGTGGATGTGCGGATCATCGCCGCCTCCAACAGGAACCTGATGGACCTGGTTAAAGCAGGAGCTTTCAGGGAAGACCTATACTACCGGATCGATATCCTTACCCTGGAAATCCCTGAACTCTCGAAGCGAAGGGAGGATATCCCGGCCATTGCAGAATATTGGATTCAGCAGTTCACAGTCCAGTTTGGCCTTTCCCCCATTCAACTGACTGATCGAGCCAAACGCAAGTTGATGACTCTGGAGTTTCCCGGGAATATTCGACAGTTGCGGAACCTCTGTGAGCGGCTGGTGGTGCTGAGTCAATGCCAGATGATCGACGAGCGGGATGTGGAGGGGGTCGTGGCCACTTATCCTACGGTAACAGAAGAAATGCAACCTCCCATGGGTACATTCAAAGATGCCATACAGCAATATGAAAGGGAACGGGTGCTGACAGCCTTGAAGCAGGCTGCTTACAACAAGAACATCGCGGCAAAGACATTGGGGATCAGCAGAACTACCTTATGGAGGAGGATGAAGGACCTTGAACTGATTTGAAACATTCTTGAAAATGTTGTTCCATAAAAGAACATTAGAATTGTTCAGAGATAGGGGAAAGAACTGTATCTCATTGAGCATGAACGAGTTAATTGAATTGAATAGAATCTATATGCTTTCTTGATTGGCATATATATTGCTAATTCACATGAGGAGGATACCGGACATGACTACAGAATCCAGGAAACGAGACCTCTACCTGGGAATAGGATTCTTGCTCTTTTCCATCGGCGTCTGGATTGCTTCTTTTTCTATCAAACATCTGGTTGTGGCTCGAATCGGTTCTGCCTTCGTTCCCCAACTGGCAGCGACTCTGTTAGCCCTATTAAGCATAACCCTCATCCTTCAGGCGATCTTCCAGGCACCCGCAAGTACTTCACGACAGGGGAAATTGACCGAGCAAGATGCGGAAGCTGCTTCGAAACGGAAGAAACGGGTTCGTTTGACCTTTCTATTGATTCTTTTCTATCTGGTTCTGTTGGAGCCGGTTGGATTCCTCATCACCACTACCCTGTACCTATTCTTTCAATTCTGGGTGCTGAGTCGCCGACAACCAAACCTTCCCCTCTATGGAATCATTGCAATTTCCACCTCTATCATCATCTATTATTTATTCGTAAAAGTATTCGTACTCTTTTTGCCTGCGGGCATCCTAGGTTAGGAGACGACTATGCTTGAAATGTTCTATGTGGGGTTTACTCAAATCTTAGCGTTGAAACCTCTGATCCTGATCTTCCTCGGCGTCGGAGTGGGGATCATCTTCGGGGCAATTCCGGGCCTGACAGCCACTATGGCCGTCGCCCTCTTTCTTCCTTTGACCTTCGGGATGCATCCCGTTGATGGGATGGCTCTATTAATCGGTCTGTATATCGGAGGAGTTTCTGGAGGTCTCATTTCGGCCATCCTGATCAAGATACCCGGTACCCCTTCCAGTATTGCCACTACCTTCGATGGGTACCCTATGGCGGAAAAGGGGGAGGCAGGGAGGGCCTTAGGCGCGGGCATTTTCTATTCCTTCCTTGGTGGAACCTTTAGTTTTCTTGTGCTCTTTTTCATTGCTCCTCCCCTGGCAGACATTGCTCTCAGGTTTGGACCTCCTGAGTATTTTTCTATCGCGATCTTTTCCCTTACCCTCATTGCCAGTCTTTCCACCGGTTCAACGATCAAAGGATTGATGAGCGGAATCGTAGGTATTCTTCTTTCCTGTGTCGGCACTGCTCCGATCGATGCGTTCCCCCGATTCACCTTTGGGATCTACGAGCTAGACGGCGGCTTCAATCTTCTTCCTGCATTGGTCGGGCTGTTTGCCATTACGGAAATTCTGAAAACTGCGGAATCGGATATCGAGATCAAACTGGATCATATTGCCAATTATAGGATCAAGGGCTTTGGATTTACGGGAAAGGAGTTCATTCAACAGATCGGTAATTTCATCCGCTCTGCTCTCATTGGTACGGGGATCGGAATTCTTCCCGGGATCGGGGGAGGAACCTCGAATATTCTTTCCTATATTGCGGCAAAAAAGATGTCCAAACATCCCGAAAAGTTCGGCACGGGAATTCTGGATGGGGTCGTTGCTTCTGAGACTGCCAACAATGCTTCCATTGGTGGGGCACTGGTACCTCTGCTTGCGATGGGAATCCCTGGTGATACAGTAACGGCGATGCTTTTAGGCGGGCTCATGATTCACGGACTTTCACCGGGCCCCCTCCTATTCACAACTTCGGCGAACATCGTGTACGGGATCTTTGCCGCTCTCATCGTAGCGAACTTCATGATGGTATTGATGGAGTATTTCGGGATCCGGTTCTTCGTACGGCTCCTCAAGATTCCGAAACACATCATGCTCCCCATCATCATTGTGTTTTGTGTGGTGGGCGCCTACGGATTGAACAACCGGGTGTTCGATGCCTGGTCGGTGATGCTCTTTGGGGTGATCGGCTATGCGTTCGAAAAATGGGGTTTCCCCCTCGCTCCTGTAATTCTTGGATTCATTCTCGGCCCGATTGCAGAAACGAACCTCCGAAGGGGTCTCATGATGACCCAGGGAAATTTCCTTCCCTTCCTTACCAAACCGGTCTCGGGAACTTTTCTTGTAATCGCCTTAGCTTCGGTTGTGTATTCAGTGATCAAGGAACGGAAGAGGGCGAAGGGTCGATAAGCGGAGCGGAGGAATTGGACAGGTGCACCTGAGTTTACGGTCCCTCACTGGGATGTGAGGTAAAGTGGTGCCAAAATTGTTTCTCTGCACTGAAAAGGGCCTTGAACTTCGGCGTGCTCGTTACCTTTTACGGCTCTGCAAATAGAAAGAGATGGATCGGTCGTATGTCCGCTCTGCCTCTTTGGAAAAGTAGCAGGCGGGAAGTTCACCCGCACTCCGATGGTAGGCGATACATTCACAGCAAATTCCCTTTCGCGAACAGGGGTAGGTACAGTTGCAGTGTTTTAGGTTGGAATCGATGGCACAATTCTTCATAGCTTGTTATGTTATAGTTATGAAAAACCAATTGTTCAAGACCTCGTTACGAACTCTAAGGACAGTATTTTTACTACTTGGTATTCTAGGGGGTGGGATTTCCCAAACCAACGCTAGCGGGGAACCATGGGTGGATGCAGAATTGGGGCTGGTATTCACCCATTACAACACGATACAGATACCGGGTGATACGGGTACCCGATTCAGCCTGACTTCTCCTTTCGAACAGGAGAGTGCTGCCTCATTCCGAGTACGATTAGGGTACGATTTCCTCGATCGGCATTCCCTGAGTGTACTGGTAGCCCCTTTGACTGTCCGCTATAATGGTCCACTGGAGAAGGATACTACCTTTGCGGGAGTTACCTTCCCAAAAGACTCTGCAGTAGAGGCTACCTACAGGTTCAACTCGTACCGTCTAACCTATCGCTATGCTCTGGTGCAGGAAACACAAGGGAAAGTGGCCTTAGGATTGACAGGGAAAATCCGGGATGCGGAAATCCGGCTTAAAACCAACTCCCTGACAGGCTCCAAAGCAAACGTCGGGTTTGTGCCCCTCATCCACCTGTATGCCTCGTATGAACCCCAGAGAAATCTATTTTTCCTGCTAGAAGCGGATGCACTCGCAGCACCCCAGGGAAGAGCGGAGGATGTGTTGGTTGCACTTGGATACAGGCTCTATAAAGAGCTTTCGGTTCGCCTGGGATATCGATTCCTTGAGGGGGGATCCGATTCGGATGTAGTGTATAATTTTTCGTATTTTCACTACACAACCGTTGGGATCCAGTACCGATTCTAAACTTACGCGATGGTGGCTACTGTAGAGGGAATGTGGCGGGGAGATCGATGGGCCTCCATCGCTTCCCAGGCCTTTTCCCGGTAGATCTTGGCACTGGATGACGGATCAGGCGCGCCGTAGATCCCTCTACCCACAATGATTCCATCCGCTCCGCCAGTAACTGCATCCTCTACAGTCATGTACTGCTGACCCAGTTCATCCTTCCCCTTGCGGAGCTGTACGCCAGGCATCAGG
>CALKLC010000144.1 GCA_937991975.1 uncultured Spirochaetales bacterium
ATCAGCCGCTCGTACTTGTCCCTGAGTTTACGGAGTAATTCCAGGTCTACCCGGTCGGGCTTGAGGAACCAGCGGACCATCACGAGGATCCGATTCCGGTCCTTCTGCAGACACCACTCAGGAGAGTTCGTATACTGAAACCGACAGCTAGAGTGGGAAAATAAAAAAGGCTTCAAGGTATGAAACGCAGCAATACGATCATAGAAAGTAAGGATAGTAATGTCCGGCATGCTAAATCCCCTTCCGTATATATCCTACTGCTGCTTTTCCTGCAACTGGATGTAGTATTTCCCTTATCCTTGCTCCCCATCGGTTTTCCCTGTATCATATCTCCTATGCTCTATTTCTCCCCTTCTCCCGTGATAGGCGTCTTTACCAAGCAGCTGGACAACTGGACCAGCGGAAGCGGACATCATCTAAATGAAATCATGCATCGTGTACTCGACAGAAATGAACAGGGGCCTTGCTTTAAATTTGTGTTTATTCACTACGCCCCTAGTTCGAATCCCATCTACAAGCGGGTGGAAGAACTGATCATTCCCCGAAATCCCATTCTGGCCGCACGGATCCTCCAAAAACGGCATTTCGACATCCTTCACTACACTCCTCTCACAATCTTTGCCCCCATCTGGGGAGTACGGGCAAAGAAAGTTGCCACCATCCATGGGGCGGAACAACTGATCGTTCCCCAGTTCTACGGCTTTATCGAAATGCTCCATGAACGATTTCTTGTGCCCCTATACGCGCGGAAGATGGATCATATTCTCACGGTTTCCCACACCAGCCGGGGGTTCTTTATGGGACGGTATGGAGTGCAGGGGGATCGGATTACCGTCTGCCCCAATGCGGTAAGCCCTCTGTATCGGCGGTTACAGAGATCGAAACATTCAACGGGCGCCGATATTTCTGCATACCCGCCATCTCCCAGTCCACAATCTATCCCTATTCCTTCTTCTGCCACTGTGCCTGAATCCTATTCGGATGTAGCCACCCTTAACCATCTCGACCTGGCGCAGGCAGGCGGCATTCTAAACCGGTTCGGCTTATCCACGGATGAACCTTTTATCTTTCATTTGAGCCGTTTCTCGGAACGAAAAAATCCCTGGACAATTCTGAAAGGATTCAGCCGTTTTCTTAAACTAACCCCTGCATCAAGTCCGTTGAGTAATTCTGAAACTTTACACTCTTCATCCCTCAACTTCTCATCCCCTATGAAAGAGAGGGGTGCCGCCAATGAAAAAGGTGAAAGGGAAGCTATCGACAGAGCTGCGGGGGGAAGCATCGATACGATGAGCCCCCCTCCTTCTTCCTTCAAGCTTGTAATCGGGGGAAGCCGCTGGGACAATCCTGCGGTAGATCGAATGCTGGCGGAGGAAGGAATTACAGACAGGGTTATCCGTACGGGTTTTTTAAAAGAGGAAGAGGCTGTCGCATTCTACAATTTCGCTTACGCTTTCCTGTTCCCGTCCCTGGCCGAGGGTTTCGGGATGCCAAACCTGGAAGCCATGGCCTGCGGCTGTCCGGTCATTACCTCCAATGTGTTTGCCATACCCGAAGTGGTAGGAAATGCAGCGATCGTACTCCAGAATCCTCTCGATGTTGACTCTTTGGCTGACGCAATGTACAGGGCAGTCTATGACCAGCCCCTGCGGAAACAGCTAATTCAGCGTGGGTTGGAACGGGTAAAACTTTTCGACTGGGATGAAAGCGCGCGTAGGGTACTGGAAGTGTATGAGGGATTGGTGAAAGGGGGAATAAAGGATAAGGGGTGAAAGGGGCTATTCCTTCGGGCACCTCGGCGGGCTCACAGAGGGCCCGCTCTGTCAAAATAGATGTAACGTATACAACATTTGATTTGGAGGTGACAAATCACACTCATACGTCATCTTGAATGAATCTGTAAAAGAGTCCAGTGGCCGCCTCCAACTAGAGACATTTATGCTTTTAGAAAGAGGTATACACCCCTTCACATGATTGTTGATTGCGCGAATGAATCAAACTGCAATATATGTAAATACCTCTTATTGGGCCCCGATTTCCATAAGGTTTAAAATATCCATGTAGTCCCATTCCCGGTACGCCATTGCATAAACCCGGTTCCTGGTACAGATCTCCACTACAGAAGGTTCGATTCGAAGAGCCGCTAAAACAGGATACAGGGGTTTTGATTCATACTCGGGGAAGAATTTTCGAAACCGGGGTAGGGTCTCCACGACGAACTGTTCGATGCTTTTCACCGTTACGGTGGATTTTACCTCCACCACAAATACCTTTGTTTCTGTGGCGGCAACTAGATCAAACTCTCCTTCCTCCCCGCTTCTTCGCCGACGTATACGGATGGCTTTATCAATGACATCTTCTTTAAAACATCTCTTTATCAGAGGCACAAATGCCGGATCAATCAGGTCCTCTACCATGGTGCCCATCTTGTTTGCAAGTTCGCCCCATTTTTTATTGGTATCTGTTTTGAATAAGCGCATCTCGTCCTTGAAGTTCTTCATTTCATCCTTGAACGCTTCTACACCGCTCATGAAGACACTTACTCGATCCTTGAACTCGAGCATTTCATTCTTGAAATCCTTCATCTCATCTTTGAAGGAACGCATCTCCTCCTTGAACTCGAGCATCTCGTCCTTGAAGCCCTTCATTTCATCTTTGAAGGAACGCATCTCCTCCTTGAACTCTTCAAGGGATCGGGATAGACGGTTCAGAGATGTGTCGGTATGAACAATGAATTGCCCTAGTACCGATTCTAGCGTGTCTACCCGTTGTTCCAGGGTTT
>CALKLC010000145.1 GCA_937991975.1 uncultured Spirochaetales bacterium
AGAGCTGAATTCCCTTTTTTCTCATGGCGTTAGAAATCTTTTCCGCTTCCTCCAGAAGGGTAGAAGGATCCCATATGGTATTCCTCGGAACTCTATGGAACCTGAATGCCAGGTCGATGGGCTTCAAAGAACGAAACTCATCCACCCCGCTCAAGTTCTCTAGAAGAGAGACTCGTTCGGAATACTTCAAACTCGGAATGCTCCCCACTGCCAGGGCCAAAAGTGTATTCACCGTATCGCTCCTTGCAGTACCTGCTCTTTCAGTTTTCTTGCCTCCTCCCGTTTGCTTCCCGCTACCGGAGTATTGATTATTCGATCATACATAGCTATGGCATCCTCGATTCTTCCCTGTTCCAGAAACGCTCGAGCCAGGAGAAACATGGCCCCTACGTGCTGTCGCTGTTTTTCCAGCAGTCGCTGTAACAGGGGGACAGCCTTCGAAGGAGTACGCAGTTCAAACACATACAGCACAGACAACCCATACAGAGCATCCACATAGCTATTGTCGATTTCAAGGCAACGAAGGTATGACCGTTCCGCTTCGGTAAACAGGGCGGCTCGCTCCTCAAGATTCTGGACTCCCTTTGCCAGCCGGGCTACAGCAATTCCCCTGTAGAGAAACAAGCCCGGTTGTTCGGGAGCTATACGAATCGCCTGGTCGAGGGCTTCCATTGCAGGACCGAACATCCCCCTATCCATGTAGGCAAGAGCCAAAAGCCGATAGTACGTAAGGAGTTTATCCGTTGCCTTGACTTTCTCTTCCACAATCGATTTGTACTTTTTCACTTCTTTACGAAGTTCCTCGATGCGGGCATCGGTGGTAGGTTCGGTAGTGTAATCGTTTGTTTCCAATTCTAACAGCTTCTTCACCACGGCATCATCCTGCTTCGAACATCCTCCTAGAAGGAGAAAGAAGAGAATGAGCCCCATAGGAAACACTACCTTCCGAAGCCCCTTCCAGTTCACGGTTCATTCCTCCTTCTTTCGGCCTCGGCTAAAATTGCCGGTGTTGTAGACGCTCCTATCCGATCAGCCCCGGCCTCGATCATTGCCCGGGTAGTAGCATAATCACGGATTCCGCCGGCAGCCTTGACCCCATGGTTCTTTCCTGCAAGGATCCGAAGCAGGGCAACATCCTCTACTGTCGCTCCTTTGGATGAGAACCCTGTAGAAGTCTTCAGCATATGGGCCCCTGCGAGGAGAGCCAATACACCCCCCAATAACTTCTCTTCTTCTGTCAGCAGGCAGGTTTCTAGAATCACCTTTACCAGTCGTCCCTGGGCTGCTTGTACTACAGAAAACACATCGTTGAACACTGCAGGAATATTCCCATCTTTCAAAAGCCCGATAGGGATTACGGTATCGAATTCATCGCATCCCGCCTCCCGAGCCAGTCGCACTTCTTCTGCTTTAGTCGGTGCTTCTGTGTACCCCAGAGGAAACCCAATCACCGTACAGACCTTTACCCCCGAACCTTTCAAGTGATCTACCGCTGCTCGAACCCGGTTGGGAGGAATACAAACACTGAAGGTTTTCCAGAGAATCGCTTCCTGAAAGAATGTCGAGAAAGCTTCCCTGGAAGCCTCAGGTTTTAAGAGAGTATGATCGAAATAGGAGGATAGCTTCTGGCCGGGCAGAGCCCTACAGGGTAAAGTAGTTTCCTTAGGCAACGTAATACCTGCTGCCACCAATTCTCGAGTGACATACGCACGAATTTCATCTATCCGGGTGATGAGTTTTTCTTTTTCCATCAAGATCCTCCTTCACTTCTAGGATGGTATGCAGCATGGGCTTTCTCCAATAGATCCTGTTCCACATGGGTGTAGATCTGGGTAGTGGAGATGTCTGCATGCCCTAAGAGCTCCTGTACAGCCCGTAAATTCGCTCCTCCTTGAAGTAGATGGGTGGCAAAAGAATGCCGCAGTTCATGCACTTTACCCTCCAGACCCGCCTGCCTCACATAGTACTTGAATCTTTTCCAGATCCCTTTCCGACCCAAAGGACGCCCAAATCGATTCAAGAAGATCCGGGAACTGGATCTACCTCCTTTCCTGTTGAGTAGAATGGGTCTCCCCCGTTCTAGATACTCCTTCAACCAGTACTCTGCTTCACCTCCCACAGGAACGATTCGATCCTTTCCACCTTTTCCCGTAATTTTCACCACTCCCTCTTTTAGATAGAGGGACTCGAGCGACAAATTCGAGGCTTCGGAAACACGCAAGCCACAGGAATAGATCACTTCGAATAGGGAACGGTCTCGTAACCCTTCGGGGGTTTTGGTGTCCATCATCTGCAAGATTCTGTCCACTTGCTGGGGCGAAAAAACCTCTGGAATCCGCTTGGGAACTCTGGGTGTTTTCAGGGGGCTCATAGGATTCTTTGAGATGGTTCCTTCCCTCACCAAGAAATGGAACATTCCCCGCAGGGTACTGAGGATTCTGCAAGTCGTCCGCTCAGTAATCTTTCCTTTCTCCTGTCTTTTTACAAGGTACTGAGAGATCAAGAAAGGATCAACTGCCTCTATTCCCACACCCTGTTCAGAAAGAAAGTGGAAGAACCTCTTTAGTTCTCTCAGGTACGTATCTACGGTGGCAGGAGATAGATTCTTCTCGACCCGCACATAATCCAGGAAAGATTGGATCTGTAGAAAATTCCTCTCAGTTACCATTCTTCCCACCGGACACTTTTCGATACCGAAGCACCGCAGGGATTCCCAACTCATCTTCTTTGTATAACTCTTCCGGAAAGAGATCTTCCGTCCCCTTGGAAGGTTTGCCACTCGTAAGCTTTACCCATTCATCGAGGGAAATATAATCGGATTTCTTTCCTTTTTCCGCTTCTGCACTGTGGTCTTTCTGGGAATGGGCTCCACTGGAAGGGAAGCCTGTAGCAATCACAGTGACCCGGATTTCATCGTCCAGCATCTCATCGATGGTGTTCCCTGCAATGATCAAAGCATCCTCATCTGCGTTGGCAGTAATGATCCGGAGGATTTCCTCGTACTCACTCAGGGTAAAATCGTTTCCCCCTGTAACATTCACCAGTATTCCTTTTGCTCCTTCGATGTGGGCGTCTTCCAACAACGGATTGTTGATAGCATTCGTAGCTGCGTCTACCGCCCGATTGTCCCCATGCCCTACACCAATTCCCATCAGCGCGTCCCCCTGTCCCTTCATAATGGTACGCACATCGGCAAAATCGATGTTGATTTCTCCCGCCTTTGTAATGAGATCCGAGATCCCCTGTACCCCTTGCCGAAGGACATCGTCAGCCAGGAGGAAGGCCTGCTTGATGGGAGTTTTTCTGTCGACGATCTTGAGCAAATGCTGATTGGGAATGATAATCAAGGTATCCACTGCTTGCCTGAGTTTTCGAATTCCCTCTTCGGCAAGCTTCATCTTTTTCTTTCCTTCGAATTCAAAGGGTTTTGTTACAACCGCTACAGTCAGTATCCCTAAATCTTTCGCAATGGATGCAATCACGGGAGCCGCTCCTGTGCCTGTGCCGCCCCCCATCCCAGCCGTAAGGAATACCATGTCCGCCCCTCTAACGATGTCCTGTATTCGTTCCTTATCCTCCAGAGCGGCCTTTTCCCCTACTTCTGGGATTCCTCCAGCACCCAACCCACCTGTTAATTTGGTACCGAGGGGGAGCCGAATATCCGCCTGTGAGTTCTGCAAAGCTTGTAGATCCGTGTTCACTGCAATGAATTGTACATTTTGCAATCCCACACTGATCATGCGGTTAACGGCATTACTCCCCCCCCCTCCCACCCCGATCACCTTGATGACCGTTGGGTTTGCTCCACTGTCTTCGATGAGTTCTATTGTCATGTCCCCCCCCATTTCTAAAAAATATTATTCAAAAAAATTACGGAACCACTGTTTCAGGGAAGAGAGAAACCTTCCTTCGGTTCTCTCTTTCATTCCTCCTTCTTTTCCTTTGGGTAGCACATGCTCTGCGGCGAACATCACAAGCCCTACCCCTGCTGCATACTCCGGGCTCTGGTATTCGCCTACCAGACCACCAAGATTCGTTGGTAAGCCTACCCGTGCCGGATACCCAAAGATATCCTGAGCAAGTTCCACTACCCCTGGCAAAAGAGCCCCTCCTCCAGTAAGCACTACCCCACCACTCAAGCGTTTACTGTACCCTTTCTTTTCCACTTTATCGCGAACCATGGAAAAGATCTCTCCAATGCGGGGTTGGATAATGGCGCAAATATCTTTTCGAGATACAGCCAGGGGAGGTCTGCCTCCGAATCCAGGCAAAATTACTTCTTGACCTGGCTCTATCAGTGAAAAATGGCAACAGCCTGATTCCCGTTTGATCTTCTCCGCATTATCCACCGGGATCTTCAACATGATGGAAAGGTCCCCCGTAACCTGCGCCCCTCCAATGGGAAGCACATTGGTGAAATAGGGGGCGCCATCCAGATATACGATGAAATCCGTTGTTCCGCCCCCTAAATCGATTAGAAGAGCTCCCAGCTCTTTTTCTTCTCGCGTAAGTACTGCCTTTGCTGCGGCCAGGGATTCCAGGATGATTCCCTCCACCTTCAAACCAGCCCTGTTGATGCATTTCACCAGGTTCTGAGCAGAGGTTACAGATCCCGTGATGATATGAACTTCCGCCTCTAACCGAACGCCGATCATATCGAGAGGGTCCTTGATACCTCCCTGGTCGTCCACTATGTATTCCTGCGGAATTACATGGAGCACTTCCCTATCCATGGGAATCACGATCGCTTTGGCAGCTTCGATTACCCGATCCATGTCCGACTGGGTAATCTCCCTCCCCTTCCCCGTGACAGCTACCACGCCCCTGGAATTGATCCCTTCGATATGTCCTCCGGAGATACCCGTATAAACTGTGTCGACTTCTCGCCCCGACATCAACTCAGCCGCTTCGACAGCCGATGCTATGGACTTGAGGGTAGACTCGATGTTGATTACCACCCCTCTCCGTAAGCCATAAGAGGGGCTTCGTCCGATTCCAGTAATCTCCAGAGATCCCGTTTCAGTTACCTCTCCGATTACCACCGTTACTTTAGTGGTACCGATATCGAGGCCTACCACAACATTATCTACTGGCAATCGAGCCTCCCCTCATCCGGTACAGGATGTTCCCTGTTCTAAAATCTATTTCTTCAACCTTGTCAAGTAGATTCTCTTTCTGCATTACATCTAATACCATGAGAGCCGATTTGAAGGTTTCGGCAGAAAACTGATGCCCCATACGAACTGGAACTTTATAGTGAATGGGATACGCCATCAATTCGTACGTCTCCTCTGCTCTTCTAACGATCCGAAATTCGGAAAAACAGTTCACGATTCCAGCTTCTTCCAGGCGGATTTCTACAATCGTTCGGATCATACGAGTAAGTACAAAGGGCAACTTTACCCCTTCGGTAGCCCCTTCAATCCGTATTCCGGTAAACATGGGGAGGGTAGCATCCCATTCTCCTTCCTGGGGGATGAATAAATTAAGGTCTTCATCGAAGGCAAACACTTCCGAAGATGTGCCTGTTTCTATCAAAACCAGCCCTAACGGCTTACGAACTTCCACGCTGATCATTACCTTGTTGGGGAATATTTTTTCTACCTTAGCCGATCGGATCCAACTGATCGTCTCCAATTTTCTCTTCAGGGTTGCAGCATGTACTCGATTGTACGGGACAGGGCCCTGGAGTTGGGCTATCTTCAGGATCTCCCCTTTGGGAATTGCGGAATCACTCTTGATGATCACTGATTCCACCAATAGCTTC
>CALKLC010000146.1 GCA_937991975.1 uncultured Spirochaetales bacterium
TGCGCCGATTTCTCCTTACAATTTCAACAGGCTCTTCAAGATCTCGGCTACCACCGGATTCATCAGGGTAAGGGCCAGCACCATCAGTACGATCAGATACTTCAGGGTAAGGTTCAACCGGTCTAACTTTCCGAGAAGCTCGGCCTTGGTTTCGTTTATGACTCCGTACAGCTCAGCCTTGGTTTCGTTTAATACTCCATACAGTTCGGTTTTATTCTGCTGGATGATGCCCAATAGCTCAGCCTTGGTTTCGTTTAATACTCCGTACAGTTCGGCTTTGTTCTGCTGGATGGTTCCCAATAGCTCGGCCTTATCCCGTTCCTGTTTTCCTATCAATTCAGCAATGCGAGCTTCCAGATCCTTTTTTAGAACTTCCAGATCTCGTTTCAGAACTTCTAGATCCGCTTTTGTCGCTACGTCCTTCAGCAGCTCCTCTTTCAGTTCCGTCTTCGTGCGGTACCACTTGTCCTCTACCTGTGTATCAATTACCTGCTCCAGAGATTTGATCACGGTTTTCGCAGACTCCTTGCCGAATCCTTTCTCGAAAATCTCATATACTTCTATCGGCAATGTCACTGGCATATACGCCCTTCCTTTTTCTTCCCTCTCCCCTTCAATTGTACTCGCCCCTTCCTCAAAACCCCTGCAGCATGCTCCATCCAACCCCGCGAGCTATGCGCCGATTTCTCCTTACAATTTCAACAGGCTCTTCAAAATCTCGGCTACCACCGGGTTCATCAGGGTAAGGGCCAGCACCATCAGTACGATCAGATACTTCAGGGTAAGGTTCAACCGGTCTAACTTTCCGAGAAGCTCAATTTTATCCCGTTCCTGTTTCCCTGCCAGCTCCCCTATTCGTGCTTCCAGATCTCGTTTCAGAACTTCTAGATCCGCTTTTGTCGCTACGTCCTTCAGCAGCTCCTCTTTCAGTTCCGTCTTGGTGCGGTACCACTTGTCCTCTACCTGTGTATCAATTACCTGCTCCAGAGATTTGATCACGGTTTTCGCAGACTCCTTGCCGAATCCTTTCTCGAAAATCTCGTACACCTCAATCGGTAGAGTCACCGCCATCCTCACCCCCTCTTTATACTTCCTCTGTAAGCATACTACGGGAACTGACAAGGGGCAATACTTTCAGAAGTACCCCACACTGAGGCTGATCTTTGCTCCCAGGGAGAGTTTCCGGTACCGGGGATCAATCCCGCTGAACTCAGAGGCGATTACCGAGGCCGAAGTGCCCCAGTAGATCGGCAGGGCCAGTGCGATGCTACCATGGGGGAAAGGATTGTTGATCTTGATGCCGGGTACAATGTAGCCCGAATGATCCCGCCAGGCATGGTTCCAGCGGATCCCGAAGTCCAGGTTGGGCAGGGGGAACCGTTTCCACAGAAAGTTGAGAGAGGTCTGGTGATCGGCAGGAGAACTCGATCCACTGCCCCCGCTGCTGGAGCCTCCTGCACTGCCCGTAACCAAAGGCCCCTCTGCAAAACGATCCCCAATCCAGGGGAGATCTACCAACAGCCATTCGGGCAGTGTAACACGTACCCGATGCTCCCCGTAGAGCTGGATCTTCGGATCCCCCCACTCTTTGAAGAACCCGGATAGGGCCACGTACTCCCGCCGGGTAGTGAGCATGCTTTCGTGGAACAGATCCACACTCCAGAGGGTGGTCTTTGCCCCCACCACACCCCGGGGCGCGAATCCACCATCCCTCCGTTTTTGGGAGGGGTACAGGGCTTCCAGCAGGAACTCTACTCCGCCCACCGGAAGGGTTAGCTGGGCTGCATAGCTCAGGTCTGCTGCACCCGGCTCGCTGGTATACCGCCAGGCGGGCTGGTCCATCACCACTGCAGTGAAGGCGGCTGTAGACACCGGCACGGTAAGCTTGAACGCGTACCCTCCTTCAGCGCCGCTTGTCAGGTTCGTGTCGCTGTAGATCCGACCGTTTCCCCAGGTAATTGCCTGCTTCCCGATCCGGAAAAAGTAACGATCCCACAGCACATAGGTAAGGAACAGCTCACTGATCGACAATCCAAACCCAGGGTAGGAGGTTTCCACCGTGCCCTGCAGGCTGATGTCCCGGTCCGGCCTTGCCCGAAAGGTGAGGGAATTGGAAAACTCCGCATACCCGGAAAAATCCAGGTTCCTGTACAGGGAACGGAGGGTTTCCTGCACAGGCTTATCAAAGGGGGGAAGCTCTGTAAAGCCGGCAAGCCCTCCAATAGCAGTGGAAATACTCCCCGATACAGAAAGGGGCTCCCGTGTAAACTCTGCCAAGAGATCCGGAGGCGGGGCTTCCTTCACTTTCCGTTCCGTAGGGGCAGCCGAAGGAGGTTCCTCTGCCTCTTTTACGATCCCACTGCCTGTAGAGCCCCGAGTGGAGCTACTGTCCGCTGCACGGGGGATAGTAGCTCCTCCTGGTGCCTCTCCTGCGCCCGAAGGCCCCTCAATGGTTCCTGCCTCAGGGGAATCGAACAAGGCATCGATCTCTTCCAGGGATTGGGCAGGAACCAGGATAGGCGTCCCGCAGAAAAGCAGCACACCCAGAAGGATCGAAAGAAGTCGGGCTGGCAGCGGTGCATTTAGGAGCGCTTTCAGGCGTCCTTTTAGACGCGCATTTAGGCGTGCCTTTAGGCGCCTTTTCAAGGGCTCTTTTAGACGCCCTTTCAGGGGCTGGTTAAAATCTTCCACCCGTGTTTCCTGCCAGCGTGTTCCGCCTGTTTTCCAGAATATCCTGGCAAACCATACGCACCATATCCTCTGTTACAAAAAAAGGGCGGGTTGACTTAATCCGTTCCAGCCAGGAAAGGGGGAAGGACATAAGTCGTTCGATAAGCACATCTCGATTCAGCGTAGCCTTTCGATTGGCGATTTCCAGAACCTCTGCCCACTCGAAGGATTGGTGCGTAGCGATGGCAAAGAGATCGAACACATCCTTCTCTTCGTCTCGATCTACAATCGCTGTTACTTTATTGGCCAGTATATTCATCGGGTTATCGATTTTGTTCCCATCGATAAGATTACTTTTCCCGAAACGGAAGGAGGCGTCCTGGACAAAATCCACCTGCAGATGTCCTTGAAACCGGATACGGTGGAAGTTCTTACTCTGCACAACAGGAGAATACGCATATCCCCGAAAACCAAACTGATCCAGGATTTCCCGTATATACTCGGGAAATAGAGGATCCTGCGGTTCTGTAAAGAAATCCAGGTCTTCCGAACAGCGAAGGTGGTAATAGAACCGGTGCAGGGCGGTTCCTCCCGTAAGGTAGAAGGATGATTCAATGTTCCGCATGATTTCCAGAACTCGATCTTGAAGCTCGTACACGGATTTCGCATCTACCGTTTCTTCCATGCCAGCCTCGGAATGAAGTTTCGTTCTCCCAATAGACAGTTTCGTAACAGAAGGATCCGTTCCTGTATCCGCGCGTGTCGGGGGTTCGCTCTTTGACTCCCCATACCCTCTGAGAGGGAATGGAGAATCTCTCGGAGCTCCTCCTGCGGAAACAGCTTTAACAGGACGAGAGCAGGATCCGGATGATGGCGTACGATCCGATCCACCAATTTTTTCTTTTCACGAAAATCGCCACTTTTAAGGATCCGCTCCAGATCCTCTACTCCCAGGCGATAATCCCAGTAGCAGTAGGTGATAATATCTTTCAGTAGCTCAGTGTTATCCATGGGGGTGTATTCCGTGTTTAGTGGTGCCAAAATTGTGGCCGTCTGACATGCAATTACATATCCCATGGGCCACTGCATAGCTTAACGCCCGAGCTTTTCCAGGTACCCCTTGGAGTACAGGGTGTCGGGCTGGGGAGCGAGGGACGGCCGGGAGATGGTAATCCGGGTGGTTTCGTTCACGAACTTCCCTTCGATTTTACGGCCCCGCAGGTGATCCACAATGTACACGGTAACAGGCACGAACCGGTTCGCGAACCGCTGGTAGGTAGGGATGGCGGTTGTGCGGAGAAGCTGGTTGGATAGGCTATAGTCTTCCTTCTTCCGTACCAGCAGGTCCTCCGTATCCACCCAGAGGATCGTACGGGGGAAGGTTACCTCGTCGCTCGTGGCCTGCATATCGAGGACTGTACAATCGAACTTGCCGAGCTTTTCCTGCCGGGTAGAGGTGATGCGGTAGTCAACGGCAAAACTGCTACGGGTAAAGTCGGAGTTCCGGGCATTGGAGTTCTGGAACCGGTCCTTCGCACTGGTAAAAGTGAACCGACGGTCAGCCGGGTCGTAGAACCAGAGGTTATTCCCGATTTTCAGGTATCCCTTGCCCTTGTCCTGCGGGGGAGAAAGGATCAAGATCAGGTACTTTTCCTCGGCGTCCCGACGGAAGATCACGAAGTTCGTCGTGGTTGTTCCTTCCCCCGGTTTTGTCTGCACCATCACGTATTCAGCGGAAAAATCCCCTTCCAGAAAGGATACCTGGGAATCGATCCGCTTCAGGAGTTCCACCCCGCTCAAGCTCACAGAAGGAGCCGCAGAAAGGGAAGAAACCGAAAACAAAAGATAGGCGGCCAACAGGAGAGGAAACAAGAGAAAATTCAGATGCCGCATGGGTAGAATATGTATTTTACCACCTTTTAGCGCCGAATTCCTACATGCCCCAGCAAGACAGGCGGCCCCGTGTAGCACGGAAAAGTCGAAGACGACCCGTTGCGCGGGAAAGATCTGTCTTTTATTCGCGAAGGTTTGTATGCTCATGTGTCGAGGCCGGGATGTTTAAAACCCAAAGACCTTCTCCAGCAATTTTACGAATGTCGGATTTGCAAAGGTTAGGGCAATCATGGCAATGGCTAAGAATATGTTCAGTCTGAAATTAAGGCTCCGAAACTTTTCATCCATCTTTGTTTCCAGAAGAGAGAACTTTTCATCAACACTCTTGAACCGCTCCTCGATTTTTGTTTCAAGAACAGAAAACTTTTGCTCTACTACCTTGAAGCGTTCCTCCATCCTGGTTTCTAAGGCAATAAACTTCTGGTCTACTACCTTGAACTGCTCTTCCATCTTCGTTTCTAAGGCAATAAATTTCTGGTCTACTACCTTGAACCGTTCGTCTATGCCCTTAAACCGCTCATCTATCTTGGAATCCAGAGCACTGAACTTTTCATTGGTAACCAGTTCGTTTTTTAAATCTTCCTTCAGTTCTATTTTTGTGTGCACCTTCTTTTCCGCGATTTCTTCAGAAGCTTTTTGCTGAATTTCCCGGATAACGGATTCTATGGCCCGGGCAAAGGTTTCCGCTTTTTCTTTCTGCCCAAAGGTCTCTTCGAGAAGATTATACAGGTCTCTCGGAAGGGTGTATTCCTGGATCATACTTTGAATATAGTACGCTTACCGAATAAAAGCAAACTACAAAAGCAAACTATAAAAACAAAGGGCCAGGGTCGTATGCGTCACGCCTGCCAGAAGGCCGCCTGTGGAGGACGCCTCCAGAAGGAAGGGGCAAAGAAGCCCTATCGGCCTTCCCGCATCGCCCTAAACAGAATACCTGGTTAGGGGGTACAGGGCGGGAAGCCTATCTTCCTTCCCGCATCGCCTCTACCGGCGGGACCGAGGCCGCCTGGGCAGTGGGTTTCGCCAGGGCAATCAGAACGGCCAGAAGGCAAATGGAAAGGGTCTGCAGGAACGCGGGGAGAGAGGGAGAGGCCTGTAATCGTTTCCCGCGCAAAAAGATATCGAACCCTGCGAGGATCGTAAAATCCACGGAAGAAAGGGCCCAGAGGAAGAGAATCGCCACCACCCCGCCTAACAGGACAGCCCCCAGGGTAAGGAACAACCCTTCCAGGAGAAAAAACCCCATCACCGAGGATCGTTTCATTCCAAGGGCTCGCAGGGTACCGATCTCTTTCCTCCGCTCGAATACCGTAAGACGATAGCTATTGGTAACCCCAAAGAACACCACCCCGGCCAAAATCCCCATCAGAACATAGGCGATGAAACGGACCGCATCCAGCAGTTCGTTCACCTGTTCCAGGTTCGCATCCAGCGTGGTGAGGGCATACTTCGTCCCCGACCATTCGGTAGTGTCCCGGTACCTCCAGAGGTCCTGCGTGCTGGAAAAAAGAGGGGTAAGGGGGAACCGGGACTCCAGGGCCGTTTGAAGGGCCCGTGCGATGGGTTCTACCCGTTGCGCATGGGGAAAGAACACGGCAATATCCGTGCACTGCCCTTCCGGGAACCGGACCAGGGTTCGCAACGCTTCGATATCCATGTAGGCAGTGTAATACCCAAAGAGGGAAGAATCCCTGAATATCCCTTCCAGCATCACCGTTGCGGTGTTGATCTGGCCGCTCAGGGTGGGAATGTAGAGAAGAAGATCGTCTCCCAGCCGGGCTTTCAGGAGCCTGGCCGTGGGCTCAGAGATGAGGATCCCTGGCCGTGCCCGGCCCTTTTCCTGCAAGGGCTTGTAACTGCCGGCTACAAAGGTAACCTGCTCGAACATGGGCGCTTCAGCGCGGAAATCCACCCCGTTCACGATTCGCTGACGGATGGAGTCGCCCGCAAAAAAGAGGGTAGTAGCTGTGTTCCGATAGTTGATCCGGGGGGATACAACTGTGTTTGGCGGCAGGTGTTCCCGCAGAGCCTGCATCAGGGGATCAGGATTCTCGATGAGGAGGGTGTACCGGTCTTTCAAGCCCCGTACTGTAATATCCCCCCCGTAATAGACTGAACCTTTCCGTTTCAGGTTGAACACCAGGGTGTCGAAAAGGGAAGCCAGACTGAGGATCACAAAGGAGCTGAAGGCGACCAATGCCAGCAGCAGGAGGAATCGGTTTCCCCGCCGCCACAGGTTCCGGATGGAAAGACGAAGGGCAAGGGGAATCTGGAGCTTTTGCACCTTTCCCGTCACCCTATCCATTTTTTCGTTCCTCCATCAACTCCATACTAGTTGTTGAGCCTCAACGCCGAGGCCGGCATCACTTTATCTATTTTTTATTGCCGACTCAATCGAGCTGCCCCAGCGATTCGAAGCGGGATTCAGCCTCTTTTCGGACACTCCTATAGAGATCCTCCAGCTGATCCCACTGCTCGAACAATGTATTCAGTTTCCAGCGCGTTGAGAATATCTAGAAAAGGACGTCCCTCCCCCTCCTTAGCCGATGGGCTTCTCTCATAGGTTCTATCTTCTGACTGATTCTGATCTATCAGGTTCGCCCATATCCAACCGTACCCCTGTCTGCCGGGCGATGCGGACAATAGGCCGAGTATCTTTCCTGTCTTCCGGTGATCCTTCAAGGTAGGCTACCACCAGATCGATCTTCCGCTCTCCCAGGCTCAGCTGCATGGATATGACAGCATGCACTGCCTGGATATACCGTTCGGCTTCGGGGGCATTGGTTTCCACCAGAAGATCGATATCCCCCCTTTTTTCGTATCATCCGCACGGGAACCGAACAGAAACCCCCGCTGGAGATCGGGAAACCATTTCCGCAGAGCGTCGAGTATCCTGTCTCGTTCTGTATCACTGATACGCACTAGGGTGCCTGTTCTGCGGGTTTCTGTAAAAAGTGCAAGAAACGATCCAGATCTTCCCCAACCAATGGACGAACCTGCTCGAACTTTTTACGAAGAAACTCCAATCGATCCCAATCGAGGATCTCAAGGCTGGGACTCATACACAACCCTCCCTTTGGAAAGGAGCAGTTCTTGAAAGGCGGGATCGAGGTGTTCCCCCTGGATGACCCGCCGGGGCCGGTACTTTTCCACGATAAGATGCAGGATCTTCTCTGCATCCTGCACAGCTTGCTGGTGCAGTTTGAGCCAGTGTTCCTGCCGGGCCTTCTGTCGGGCTTCCACAAATCGGTACAGGCTCTGGGGGTCTGGATTTTCTCTTTTCACCTGGCTTTGTAAGTCGCGCTTTTCCAAAAATCTAACCTGCCCCTTCTGCGGGTTGCGAAAGGGCTTGCACCCTTCTTTCTCCTGCAGTACTTCCGCCCGTCTGCCTCCCGGCCCCCTTCCTTCTGGATCCCTACTTAACCGCCTTCTGGAGAGCCTCCACCTTATCTGTCTTTTCCCAGCTGAAGGTGTCCCGGCCGAAGTGGCCGTAGCAGGAGGTGGACTGATAGATCGGTTTCAACAGGTCGAGGGTTTTGATGATTCCTGCCACAGAGAAATCGAACACACTCTGGATCGCCTGGATGATTTTGTCGTCCGGCACCTTTCCTGTGCCGAAGGTGTCCACCATGATGGAAATGGGATGAGGTACCCCGATCGCGTAGGAAACTTGTATCTCGCACCGGTCCGCCAGGCCTGCGGCCACCACGTTCTTTGCCGCGTACCGGGCCATGTAGGCAGCGGATCGGTCTACCTTGCTGGGATCCTTTCCGCTGAACGCTCCCCCGCCGTGCCGTCCCATGCCTCCGTAGGTATCCACCATGATCTTCCGGCCGGTAAGACCTGTATCCCCATGGGGCCCGCCGATCACGAACCGGCCTGTGGGGTTGATGAAGTACTTTGTGGTTTTGTCCAGAAGCCCGGTCGGTTCCAGCACCGGTTTGATGATCCGCTCGATGATCTCATGCTTAAGATCCTCGTAGCTGATGGTATCGTCGTGCTGGTGGCTCAATACCACCGTATGGATCCGTTTGGGCGTGAAGCCTTCATACTCGATGGTGACCTGGCTCTTGGAATCGGGCCGCAGCCACGTGATGACCCCATTCTTCCGCACCTCGGCAGCGTACTTTAACAGTTTGTGGGCATAGAGGATCGGCGCGGGCATCAGCTCCGGGGTTTCCCGGCAGGCAAACCCGAACATCATGCCCTGATCGCCGGCTCCCATCTGCCCTTCGTACTCCTTCAACCCTTTTCCGCTTACCCCCTGGTTGATATCGGGACTCTGGGAATGGATTACGTTGATCACCGACATGCTCTCGTAGTCCAACCCGAACTCGGGCTTCGTGTACCCGATCCGGAGGGCCACCCCCCGGGCGATTTCCTGGATGTCCACGTAGGTCTTCGTGGTAATTTCCCCTCCCACCAGCACCATGCCCGTGGTAGTGAACACTTCACAGGCCACATGGGACTGGGGATCGTCCTTCAGGCAGGCGTCCAGCACCGCATCGCTAATTTGATCGGCCAGCTTGTCCGGGTGTCCCTCCGAAACCGATTCGGAAGTGAAAAGGTATCGTTTCTTATCCATTTCTTCTGCATCCATCCTTTGTTCGTAATCTTTAATTCTATCTCAGGCTTCCGCCACGTATTCTAAAGACGCAGTTCTTTATACCGCGCTTCGAGGGTGTTTGCAAGGGTGCGGAAGGCTTCGAGAAAGATTCCGGCCCGCTCAATCAGCCGGGCAATTTCCGGTTCGTTCTATTCGTGAGCGGAGAGGTTCCGTTGTTCGATCATCCGAAGCCAGATCTCTTCGTCCTGCAGGAGCCCTTGCTGGTATGCCTCCTTGAAGCAGCTTCCCGGATTCTGCACCTCGATACCCACGAAGGATAGGTACCGCTTCAGAACTTTCCAGCTCATCTCATAGGAAAACTCGAACCGTTTCACCAGAATGTCCAGGTACACATCTCCGAATCCATGGGTTCGGAAGGAATCCCTCCGCTCGTATACGGATTCGAAGGCTACATCGATGTCTGAGGTGAGGGAGGCTTCTCCAAAAGCTTCTGAACCGTACAGCCAGATACGGACAGGCTTCGCATGCTTCAGGATGATCTGTTTTACCTTTTGCAGGATCTCTCCCCGGGTCACGGGACATTCCTCCAGATAAGAACACAGGGCCCGCAAAGGATTGAAACGGGTGTCGGCTTCAAAGACGCGGTGTCTAAGCTAAATTCTGCTATCTGTATTGGCCGCTACCTCAATACCTAGAATCCTAATACCTATAATGGGAGGGTTTGAAGGGTCCATCCACCGGCACTCCGATGTACTCTGCCTGTTCGGGACGGAGTTGGGTGAGCTTCACCCCCAGGTGGTCCAGGTGCAATCGGGCTACCATTTCGTCCAGGTGCTTGGGGAGAATGTATACCTTCTTTTCATACTGTTGAAGGTTCTGGGCCAACTCGATTTGCGCCAGTGTCTGGTTCGAGAAAGAGGTAGACATGACAAAGGAAGGGTGACCTGTGGCGCAACCCAGGTTCAAGAGACGTCCTTCCGCGAGGATCAGGATGCTGTGCCCGTCCGGGAAGGTCCACCTGTCGTACTGAGGTTTGATGTTTGTCTTCTTGATGCCGGGAACTTTTGCAAGGCCGGCCATGTCGATCTCATTATCGAAGTGGCCGATGTTCCCCACAATGGCCCCGTCCTTCATCCGCATCATGTGTTCCACTGTAATTACATTGTAATTCCCTGTGGCTGTAATGAAGATGTCGGCAAACTCCACCACATCCTCGAGGGTTTTCACCTCGTACCCTTCCATTGCGGCCTGCAGTGCGCAGATGGGGTCGATCTCGGTAACGATCACCCGGGCTCCCTGCCCCCGCAGTGCCTGGGCGCTTCCTTTGCCTACCTCACCGTACCCACACACAACGGCTGTTTTTCCTCCGATCATCACATCCGTAGCCCGGTTCAGCCCGTCGATGAGGGAGTGCCGGCAGCCGTAGATGTTATCGAACTTGGACTTGGTGACCGAATCGTTCACGTTGATGGCAGTAAAAAGCAGGGTGCCCTCTTTTTCCATACGATACAGACGGTGCACCCCCGTGGTGGTTTCCTCTGTTACCCCCCGAATCTGAGGAACAGTCTGTAGCCATCGGCCAGGGGTTTCCTTCTGGATCCGGGCGAGGCAGAGGAGGAGTTCCTTCAGGTCCGCGGGATCGTCGGGTTTCGGAGAAGGAACAGAACCTGCCCGATCGAACTCATACCCCATATGTACCATCAGGGTGGCATCCCCTCCGTCGTCCACAATCTGGTGAGGGCCGCGGGGTGGTCTTTGTCGGGGGGAAGAGGTGCTTTCAGATCGGCTTCCCGCTGCCACGGAAAGACTGCCGCTATTTGAAGGGTTCCTGCCAGCATAGGATTCGGGCACGATTGAAGAGGCTTCAGGACCAGCCGCAATTCCCGTTACCCCGCGTTTACCGGCTGTACCCTCTGGACCGACACTGTCATACTCGGGAGCCGAGAAGTCCAGCGCCCGCTCCGTGCACCACCAGTACTCTTCCAGCGTCTCCCCTTTCCAGGCAAACACGGGAACCCCTTTCGGGTTTTCCGCTGTCCCATTGCGACCTACAACTACCGCCGCTGCCGCGTGATCCTGGGTAGAGAAGATGTTACAGGAACACCACCGCACCTGAGCCCCCAGATCGGTAAGCGTCTCGATCAGTACCGCGGTCTGGATCGTCATGTGGAGGCTTCCCGTGATTCGAATCCCTTTTAACGGCTGCTTGTCTTTCCATTCAGCCCGGATCGCCATCAGGCCCGGCATCTCTTTCTCGGCGAGATCTATCTCTTTCCGGCCCCACTCGGCCAGGGAAAGGTCTTTTACCTTGAACTCCATGTGTTTTCCTTCTCCTATATAAGGGTGTAATTATGCTTCGATTCCAAACAAATTAGTCCAGAATATTTAGTCAGGCGAAAATCCGCCGCTTTTGCCTTGAACTGTTAAATCCCAGGATTCTATTCCAGTAGTTTAGGTTCGAATCAACAGGTTCCGCAGGTACAACCGAACCCCTTCCCGGGAATCCTCTGTACCTTCGGACACCGGAACTTCGGGCCCCGGGGCCACGTCTGTTAAAGGTGTTCCAGACAAATAGGTATGAGATGATGCCCCGTTCAACAGTGTTTGCATAGAAAGGGGAACCTCGTTCTCTGATACCAGGATGCACTCATTATTGCGGGGCCGGTACCCATTGGCAGTTCTGGAAAACTGGAGTCCTGTTTTCGAACATAGATGCTCGATAAGGAAATCCACATCACTCTCCCCTTCCAGAAAGATCCGTTCTATCCCCTGCTCCTTTAACCGGCGAAGGGTGTGCTCCAGCTGTTCCTTGTAAAACACGATGTTCTTGATTGTACGCTTGAAATAGTTGTAGCTCCGTTTGGAGATCTCCTCCACCCCCGCAGGACTGACGATGTACTTGATGTTCCGATTGTTCACCTTTCGGACCATCAGGAACCCTTTCGTTGCGAGCCGCTTCAGGATGACGTTGGTCATTCCCAGGGAAAGGCCTACAATACGTGAAAGATCCCTCTGGTGGAGGGATGTATCCTGGTGGAGGTGTTCGAGAATTTCTAATTCTTTTTCATGCATAGAAATAAAGAACCACTTTTAAAATGATACGCATGGATCTAACTATCCGTATTTTGGCTACCCGTGTTTATGGATATGACTGCGGAACATCGTTTGACCGGATACCCTTTACCAAAGGATAGGGCCCTCCCTTTCCCTTTGAATGCTCTTCGATTTGAATGCTCTTCAAAAGGATCAATCCGAGAAAGAGAAAGACCCCCTACCGGCACGAACGCAGCCGAAACATGCTGTTCGCACTCAGTACGGGTATGTGCAAACCGATCATTCGGTTCGCAGAACTCCCATTTCTGGAATGTTCACTAATCGAACATTATAGCACGCTTAACGACAATTTCAAGGTTACCTTTACAAAGTTCCACCGAAAAATTATGGGCCCAAATAAGGCGGCGCAGGAACCTATTTCGAAGCTCTATGCACCGCAAGAAAACATTAGTGGTGCCAAAATTGTGGCAGTGTAAAACACTTCTCCATAAACCGTGTTGCCTCCCCCGGACAAGGGCCTCCTCTGCATAAGGCCTGCCATAAGGGCCTGCAAAGATAGAAAGTTCATTGTAATTTCATAGGTGAACTCGCCACAATTTCGGCACCACTTGAAAAGCAATTACAGTTCTACATAACACAGCACTGGTAATTTCGAAGCCCCGCCACCATAAGAAAACGAACAAAACCATGCCCGTCGGGTTCTAGGCCATCGATTGATAGCCTGTTGATTTATAGCCCGGCGATTCACAGTCCGTCGATTCACCGCTCATCGACTGAGGGGCGCCCTCACCACCCTGCCTCAATGGGTTCCCTAAAGTTTTTCTGTCACGATAACGAGCCCGGCCGGTTGAACGCGTCGGCCGGATCCCTGCCTCACTGTGTTCCTCCAAGGTGTTCTTTACCTCCAAGTACCCTTCCTTTCATTACCCTGCCTCAATGGGTTCCCTAAAGTTTTTCTGTCTGCCTCCGATTCAGGATGGGTTCCCGGGCTGCCCGTACCTCGTCCAGTCTTCCTACAGGAGTATCATGGGGCGCTTCGTGGAGCAGATCAGGGGATGTGACAGCTTCCTGAGCGATTTGTAAGAGGGCTTCGGCAAAGGCCTCGAGGGTTTGCCGGGATTCGGTTTCTGTGGGCTCGATCATGAGGGCCTCCTTCACGATCAAGGGGAAGTAGACCGTGGGAGGATGGAAGCCGTAATCGAGGAGTCGCTTCGCAATGTCCATCGTATGTATTCCCGGTGCTACTTCGCCGGTAGCCACAAACTCGTGCATGCAGGGCCTTTCATAGGGGATCCTATACGTCTTTTCGATCAGGTGTTTGAGGTAATTCGCATTGAGAACTGCATGCTCGGCCACTGAGCGTAACCCATCCCCCCCCATCTGGAGGATATAGGTAAAGGCACGAACCAGGATCCCAAAGTTCCCGTAGAAGGCTTTCACCCGGCCAATCGATTTTTCCGGATAGACAAGAGTGAAGTACTCCGAATACACCTCGGGGAGCCCCGTTCGATCGACAGAATGCCCAGTTCGATGAAGGCTCTCTTTCTGCTTTTCAACCTGTTCCCGGAAATTGGGCTGCTCCTGACTCCTTTGTTCTAATCTCCGAACGACTGGGCCGGGGAGGTAAGGAGCCAGAAGGGCTCCGGCTCCCACAGGACCCGCGCCCGGTCCCCCGCCCCCGTGGGGAGTGGAGAAAGTCTTGTGCAGGTTGAAATGCATCACATCGATCCCCACATCGGCTGGTTTCAAATATCCCAGAAGGGCATTGAAGTTGGCTCCATCCCCATACACGAGCCCACCGGCCCGGTGCACGATGGACGTCACCTCCTCGATATGTTCTTCGAACAAGCCGAGGGTATTAGGATTGGTGATCATGAGCCCCGCTACAGTGTCGTCACACCGCTCTCGAAGGACAGCCAGATCCACGTTCCCCCGTTTATCCGAGGGGATCTGCTCTGCCGTAAACCCAGCCATGGACACCGATGCCGGGTTCGTGCCGTGAGCACTGTCAGGGATCAGGATTCGGGTGCGCTTCGTGTCTCCCCGATCCTGGTGAAAGGCCCGGATCATCAGGACCCCGGTAAGTTCCCCCTGCGCGCCCGCAGCCGGTTGAAGGGAAACGGAGTGGAAACCTGTGAGGGTTTCGATCGCGGTCTGTAACCGGTAGAGGAGCTCCAGGCTGCCCTGACAGAGATCTTCCGGCAGCAGGGGATGGGCTTCGGAAAAGCCAGGGAGGGAAGCTGCCAGATCGTTCACCTTGGGGTTGTACTTCATCGTGCAGGAGCCAAGTGGATACATGTGTGTGTCGATACTATAGTTCAGCCGGGATAATCGGGTGAAATGCCGTACTACTTCCAGTTCGGATACTTCCGGAAGGGGAAGATCCCTTCGAAGGGGGATCTCTTCTGGCAGAGGGTACTCGGGAACATCCGGTTCTGGAACCGATGCCCCTACCCTCCCTGGAGCCGAAAGCTCCCAGATGAAAGGTTCTACCGTACGGATCCGATGTTTTCTCGTTGTCATGGAGTTACCCTATACACAAGGTTCGATAAAGAAAGAAGCGCTGCATTTCTTCCATTTTTTCAATCAATTTTCTCAATTTTTAAGGATATTACCGCCCCTGGAGCGCCCTAAATTTTATCAGAGCGACCTACCTGTTCTCCCTCTTTGCCTGGATACCCCGCAGGGCCTCGGCCAGGCGGTCGATCTCTTCCCTCGTATTCAGTTCCGTCACACAGACGAGAAGCTCCTGGTTCCTGTCCGGGTAATACTTCGAAAGGGGTAAGCCCGGCACTATACGGTGCTCGACCAAGCGGCGCACTACCTCCTCAGCCGAAATCGGGCACTGGAGCACGAACTCCCGGAAAAAGGGGGAAGGACTCGTTACCCGAAATCCAGAAAGGGATCCCAATCGCTCGGCCGCGTAGCAGGCCTTTCGATAGGTAAGCTCTGCAACCTTGCGTAACCCCGTTTTTCCCAATAGAGATAGGTAAACGGCCGCTCGCAGAGCCACGTGCCCCTGGTTGGAGCAGATGTTACTGGTGGCTTTCTCCCGTCGAATGTGCTGTTCCCGTGTATTCAGTGTCAATACGAACCCATTTTTATCCCTTCGGTCACAGGTGACTCCCGCCAGTCGTCCAGGCATCTTTCGCAGAAGCTCCCCCCGGGTAGCAAAGATCCCCAGGCCAGGCCCCCCAAAGGAGAGATGGCTTCCCAGACACTGTCCTTCCCCTGTGACGATGTCCGCTCCGAAGGATCCTGGAGGTTCGAACAGGGCTAAGGAGATAGGATCCACAGAAACCACGAAGAGAGCCCCCTTCTCATGGGTGGCCATACACAAGCTTCGATAAACTAGGAGGGTTCCCGTAAAAGTGGGAAACGGCACCACCACGCAGCACACCGTTTCATCAACCAACCCCTCCAGCTCCTCCGGCCTCCACGCCCCTTCCTCTATCCCCCGGATCCGCAAACCGAAGGGCTCAATGTAGGTTTTCACCGTTTCGATGTACTCAGGGTGTAGGGCAGAAGAAAGCACCACGGTTTTTCGCTCCCCTCCCCTTGCCCGGTAGGCCAGCAGGACCCCTTCGGCCAAAGCTGCAGCCCCATCGTAGTGGGAAGCGTTCACCGTATCCATTCCCAGGAGGTCTGCCAGTAGACTCTGGTATTCGAACATAGCCTGGAGGGTCCCCTGGCTCGCCTCGGGCTGGTAGGGTGTGTAGGAAGTGAGGAACTCGCCGCGGGACACGATCGCTTCCAGGGCCGCAGGGATAAAATGCCGGTACGCTCCCGCACCCAGGAAAAAGGCAGTTTCCTCGGCTGTTGTGTTCCGGGAAGCGATCCGTTTCAGTTCCCTCACCACTTCCGCTTCAGACAGGGGAGGGGGCAGATCGATTACCGGCTTCCGATGCTTTTCCGGGATAGCCTGAAACAGATCTTCTACCCTCTCTAAGCCGAGGGCAGAGAGCATCACCCGGCGATCCTCATCCGTATGGGGAATATAGGGAATCATAGACCTTTGACGAAGGCTTCGTACTCGGTAGCGGAAAGAAGTTCCTCGTACTCACTCGGGTTCGAAGCCTGGATCTTTACGAACCATCCAGCACCGAAGGGCTCCTTATTCACCAGGGAAGGATCATCCTTCAGCTTGCTGTTCACTTCCACAATGGTGCCCGAAAGGGGGGCGTACACATCACTGGCGGCTTTCACCGATTCTACCACCCCGAAGGCGTCCCCTTTCTTCACAACCTTACCCGTTACCGGTAGTTCCACGAACACCACATCCCCCAGGCTATCCTGCGCATAGTCTGAGATTCCGACGGTAAACAGGGTTCCGTCTTTTCGAGCCCACTCATGAGACTTCTGGTACTTTACCTCAGGATCGTATGTCATACGTTCCCCCTTCTGATTTTCAAGATCGGTAGGCCGGTTTGTACAACGGCCTCTTCACTACCCGTGCCCGTTTCAGGGCACCCCGAATCACAATGTAAATGGTTTTTCCACTCCCTGCAAGATCAGGCACTATAAAGGCATTTCCCGCAAATGCGTCCAGGCTCGGCGCGTACAGCCCCGTTACCACCCGGCCCACGGTTTTCCCTGTTTCGTCTGCCACCGGGTACCCTGCCCGGGGTACAGATCGATCTTCCATCACGAAGGTGGCGAGCTTTTCCTTTGGTCCCTCCTCTTTTCGTTTTATAACTGCATCCCTCCCCACAAAAGGTTTTTCTAAATCGCAGGCCCAGAGGAGGGATGCTTCCACCGGAGTAATCTCCTCTGAAAGTTCGTGACCGTAGAGGGCAAACCCTGGTTCGAACCGGAGGGAATCCCGGGCTGCCAGTCCTGCAGGTCCTGCCTCGATTCCCAGGTTTTGGGCTGCGGAAAGGATCGCCTCCCACACAAAGGGAGTTCTGTCCCACGGTGGAAAGATCTCCACCCCATCCTCGCCCGTGTAGCCGGTTCGCCCAACCAGGCACCGCACGCCGGGGTAAGGATCAGCATGGGTCAAGTGGTTCGCCCTGGTAACCGATGCACCCCTCTGATCCGTTACATGCGGGGGTTCGCTCAGTAACTCCTTTCCCATCCACACCCACGACCAGCCGAACCGCTCAGGGGGAGTCCAGCGTTTCCCCCCCTCGTCTAGAGTAATCCGGGTCAGAATCTCCAGAGCTCGGGGACCCTGGAAGGCAATCATTCCGAAACGAGAGGAAAGGTCCTCTACCTTTACAGGAGTTGCGCCCCCCTGTGAAGTGAGAAGTGTATTCCATTCATTTACCGGTTCCCCCCCACCCGCTGCAGCAGGCATCGCACTCCCTTCTTTTGCCGGGATGGCGCTTCCTCTCCGTGCCCACTGCTGGAACCAGGCAAGGTCCTTTTCCATATTGGAGGCATTCACCACGATGAACCATTCTTCCTCACCCAACCGGTACGCAAATAGGTCATCCAGCACCCCTCCATCCTCCCGAAGAAGGAGGGAATACCGCGAATAACCCACTTTCAGATCGGAGAGACGGGCTGTGAGAAGGGTGTCCAGTAGCTGGGTAGCACCCGGGCCATAGATCCGAATCCGACCCATGTGGCAGGTATCGAAAAGACCCGCGGAACGCCGGACCAACCGATGTTCCTCGATCGGCCCAGTTGGATACTGAATCGGCATTTCCCACCCCGCAAAGGGGACCATCTTTGCTCCCAGGGAAAGGTGTGTGGTATAGAGTATTGTTCGCTTCATATACCGAGGGTAGTACTAAAACGCGAAATTGCCAATTGCCGTTTTCTATCGTTCCCTGTACACTCTGCAGGTATGGAAATACTGGGAAAAGAGTGGAGGCCAGGAGACGGGGTCATTCTGGCTGATGGTGCCTGGGGTACAGAGTTCTTAAAAAGAGGGTTAACGCAGGGGAACCCAGCCGAAGAATGGAACTTGACAAAGCCGAAGGAAGTACAGGCCATTGCGCGGGAATACCTGGCCGCGGGTAGCCGGATCATCCTGACCAATACGTTCCAGGGTAGCCGTTTTCAGCTGGAGAGGCATGGGCTGGAATCCAAAGTACGAGAGATAAACCGTATTGGAGCCTCTCTTACCCGGGAAGTGTGCGAAGGGTCCGCCATTACGGCGGGAGACATCGGGCCCTCAGGCAAACTCCTCCTTATGGGGGAAGTTTCAGAGCAAGATCTTTTCGAGGCCTTTCAGGAACAGGCTGTAGCGTTGAAAGAGGGGGGAGCCCAGTGGATCGTAGTGGAAACAATGTCGGATATTGGGGAGATGGAGATAGCGGTAAAGGCCGCTGTATCCACCGGCCTTCCTGTTGTAGCCTCTATGACCTACGAGCGGAATCCAGCAGGATACCGTACCTTCATGGGGCATACCCCTGAAGATGCCGTTGCTGCAGCCTTGAAAGCGGGGGCCTTCTGCATCGGTGCCAACTGTGGTAGTGGGGTGGATACCTACGTGGAGTTAGCCTCCGTACTTCGGTCCCTCACGGATACACCCGTGTGGATCAAAGCAAATGCAGGCCTTCCTGAACTGGTAGAGGGCAAAACCCACTATCGGATGGATCCAGAAACCTACGCCCGGTATGTTCCTTCCCTGGTAGAGGCAGGAGTCGACTTCATCGGAGGGTGCTGCGGAACCAGCCCCGCCTTTATCCGTAAGATAGCGGAGGTGATCCGGGACCACCTGTTCTTTCCTGCTGGATAGGGGGCTTATTAGTCTCATTGTTTCGATAGCCCACGCTGCGCAGCTTCTCCCTCTGTGCATACTAAATAGTTCTTAAATGTTGATTCCAGGAGACGGGTTCCACCCTTTGGAATAATCCGCAAAGTATCCACAAGTTATTCACAATTCCCCTTTCTAAACCAGGGTCTTTCCCTCGCGTCTTCCTTTCTGAAAAAACCTGCCCCTTTAGCATACCCAGAGAGGCAATTCATTATCCAAAAGATCTCCAAAACGGGGGTAACGTATAAATCCCCTGTTTTCGGGGAAATTTTCGATTTTTTTCTACGCAGAATTGAAGCAGGATGCATTTCTTTTCTGTCTAGTATATCCCCCTAAAAGAAATACCCGATTCCCCCATTGTGCCTGTAGATATTTCCAGATAGTATCCACAACTTATCCACAGCTGGAGGAATCGGGCTATTTCCTGTGGGACTCTGCGTCCCCTATGGCCTCCCACGTCCCAAGGCCGCAGGACTCTATTGGCAGTGCTATAGCAGCGCTATAAAAACCCACTTTTCTATTTTCCCCGGTCTACTCCCCGGTAATAGATCCGCACCTGTTTGTACAGTCCTTCCCCTTCACTCTTCGTGTCCACGTCCTCGAAATCGTTCAACGCAGTGTGGATGAGCCGCCGTTCAAAGGGATTCATCGGTTCCAGCAGGCGGGAACCCTTGGTTCGACGGACCTGTTCGCCGATCTTCCGGGCCATCCGTATCAGGTTCTGTTCCCTCCGGCTGCGATAGTTCTCCGAGTCGATCACAACCCGCATTTCATCATTGGAAAGCTTTCCTGCCACCACATTGGCCAGGAGCTGGATCGCATCGAGGTTCTTCCCCTTCCGTCCGATCAGGATACTGGAGTGTTCGGACTCGATCCGTAAGCCGATCTTCTTGTCCTCCCGAAAGGAGATGGACACTGTTCCCGGATACCCCATTTTGGTGATCACGTTCTCCACGAAATCCACGATCGCATGCTCGAAATCGTTCTCCGGACCTTTCTTTTCGGGCGGAAGGTCTTCATCGTCCACATGGACCCGGATCACCACCTTCCCTTTTTTGAACAGAAACCCTGATTTTTGGGCTTCGACGATCTCCACGTCGAACTCGTCCCGATTCAGCCCCAATGCTTCCACAGCCTTATCGATCGCTTCCTTTTCCGTACGTCCTTCAAATTCTTTCACCATATGTTAACTCCTCGAGATAGATTACTGGGAAACCCTCCTTTTCCTGTTGATGTACAGCTGCTGGAAAATGGTGAGGATGTTCATCACGATCCAGTACACCAGTAGACCGGAAGGTACATCATACAGGATGAAGAAAAAGATGATGGGAATACCGTAAGTCATCATCTTCATCTGGGCATTGGAAGCGGTGCCTGCCGTCTGGGTAAACATCCCACTGATCAACTGGGTAATGACGAAAAGGATCGGCAGCAACCGAATATCACTCCATCCGACGATAGGCAGTTTGTGGGGAGCAAAACTATAGATCGATTCCGGTGCGGATAGATCCGTAATCCAGGGGGGGATGAACGCAGCCCCTCGAAGATCGAAATGTTTACTGAACAACCCATACATGGCAAAGAAGATGGGGATCTGGAGAAGCATGGGAAGGCACCCGCTCATGGGATTGATCCCTTCCCTCTTGTAGAGTTCTGCCATCTCCTGGTTCAGCTTCGTGGGATTGTCCTTGTACTTTCGTTTCAGTTCCTCCATCTTAGGTGCGAGGGTCTGCATCTTACTCGTAGATTCGTAACTCTTATGGGTAAGGGGGAACATGAGGATCTTCATTACGATGGTTACCAGGATGATGGCCACCCCCCAGTTGGGAATGATCCCATAGAACAGACGGAGGAGGAACTTCAGGATCCCTTCCAGCCAGCCCAGGAAGATACTCGAATCGATCGCTTCATCGAAGTTCATGTCCTGCAGGCCAAACGCATTATCGTTCCTATTGTTGTACCTGCTCAGGTATTTGGATACCTTCGGTCCCAGATAGAACCGGTACGTATCGGTCTGGCGGGCTGTACGGATCACGGGCCGGGCAATGTAGATCTGAGCCGATTGGGGGATTCCTTCTACGGGGGTTGTAGAGAGAAGGATGGAATACTCAGGCACCACAGGGGAAGCAATCACAGTGAAGTACTTGCCCACGATCCCCACCCAGGTGGGTTTTTCGGTCACTTCCTTTTCCTTTCCCTCCGGGACCTTTACCTCTTTCCGCTTCTTTTCCACATAGCTATAGAAATGACGATAGTCCCCCTGGCCGTCCAGCTTGGTGAACTGGGGGCCCAACTGGGGCCCGTACCGCAGGGTGTAGGCAACGTTGTTGAAGTTCAGGGGAATCACAGAGTTCAGGTTGGAATCTTCCAGAACGATGTCGATCTGCATCAGGTATTCCCCGGGTTTGAACAGGTACCGTTTCGTCAACCGAAAGGCTGAGTCCGGAAACCCGGTCACCTCGAACTCCCGGTAGAACTCGATCGTGTGCGCATCCACCCTCCGTACAAAGAAGGGTACGTCCAGGGCAGGAGCCCCTGGCCCTCCAAAAGAAAGGGAAAAGGCGCCAGGATCCTTCGCGGCTGGCAGTACCATATCTACCAGGTCGTCCTTATCCCTGTGCTCTTTCAGTTTGAGAGACTTTACCACCCCACCCTTTGTGGAAAAGGTTGCTAAAAAAAAGTCTGTTTCCAGGGTAACGGTCGATTCACCCGGTTCTGTTTCCCCTTTCAGGGGAACGATCGTCCCTGTGGCAGGGATCGGTTGTGAGGAAGGGGGAACTACAGGAGAGACGGTAGGCGCCTCCACCGGTTTGGTCGTAGGCGGAGTAGCCTGCGCCGGGGAAGCTTGTTCTGTTTGCGGTGCAGGGGCCGGGGGAACGGGTGGGTAGAAGTAGTTCTGAATCATGAACCCGATGGTAATGACAAGAACGGATAGAACGACAGCTAATAGAGTATTCTTTTCCATGAAAATCCTTTCTCCCTGAATTGGAATCTACGGAACAGGATCGTATCCGCCTGGGTTTCCCGGATGGCACCGAAGGATTCTTCGTACCCCCAACCAGGTTCCTCTACCAGCTCCGTACTTCTTTACCGCTTCCAGTGTGTAGGCCGAGCAAGAGGGGTAGAACCGACAGGAGGGAGGAAACAGAGGAGAAACGATGGTTCGGTATCCTTGAATCAGTAAAATGACAAACTTATCGGTTCCCCTCTGAAGGCTCCTCAAGAAGCCCTGCATTCCTGAGGAGAGAGGAGATTTGCTGGAATCTTTCCTCATAGGTAAATTCTCCTGGATACAGGATGAATGCCAGATCGTACCCTGTTTTCACCCCTTGCTTGACCTGCCTGAAAGCTTCTTTTCCCAGCCTACGGGTCCGGTTCCGTTCCACTGCAGTACGGAGCTTCCGGGTGGGGATGAACACTACCCGGTTGTACTCTAACCCGTTTGCTCGGAAAAGAAGCTTCGCGCCGGGGCATCCTACTTTCCGGCCCGAAGAAAGGACCTCTTGAATGAGGGATGCCCCCCGAAGCCTCTCCTGCCTAGTAAGGCTTCTTTTCATCGGAAACCGTGAGTTTCTTTCTTCCCTTTCTCCGTCTCCGCATCAGGATCTGCCGGCCAGACTTCGTCTTCATCCGTGCACGAAAGCCAAATTTACGAACTCTCCTGCGTCTACTCGGTTGATAGGTGCGCTTCATATACGATTTCTCCTAAGAACAAAATTCCGGGTAGGGTAGTATACGAAGTAGAGCTGACTCTGTCAATTCTAGTGCTTCGAACGTTTCTTGATCTCCTTTCCCAGATTCTCCAGGGCCTTTCGAAGCCGATGGTCTTTGATGAATGCGGGTTGTGCACTCGATCGCTGCACTCTTGGGGTTTGCTCACTCGGAACTTGAGTGACCGATGAGCCAGGAGGAGCGTATCCTCGATCCACCTGATCTGGATCCATATGGGGTTCTTCGGCCGCTGTGCCTTTCAAACGGAAATGAACCGCGGTGATTTCGAGGGAAGGGTGTTTTTTCTGGATTCGGTGCAAGATCCTTTTCTGTTTCAGCTGGAACATCTGCATCCATCCTGGATGATCGACCTCCAGCACGAGCGCTTTCCTGCGTATATCGATGGGCCGGACATGGCAGGCAAGATCTACTCCCACCAGATCCAACCAATCAGAAAAGAAGGAAACGTACGCCTGCCCCTCCTTAAAGTTCAAATGATTGAACAGGTCTTTGAGAACGTCTCCTGCTTTCTGGATATCATCCCGATTTCCCATCAGCCTTCAGCACTCCTTTCAATACAGTATACACCTGTGTCGTGGAACTCAGATAGGTCTGGTAGGGCTCGTCCGGAAGGAAAGTGAAAAAGGCCTGCTCATACGCTGGAAGAAAGGAAAAAAACCGTTTCCGCCGAAAGAGATCCATCTCCAGCAGTACATCATCCAGAAGGAGGATAGGTTTACGAGCAGTTTTTTCGGAATAGAACAGGGCCTGGGCCGTCTTCAACACAAGGGAGGCCAGACGGATCTGGCCGTTGGAGGCTGACGTAGAAAACTCCCCTTCCCCAAAGAGGAACCGAAAACGATCCCGGTGAGGCCCGGAGCTAGATGATCCGAGGAACAGATCCCGTTCCCGCCTTTCCTTGAGAAGGCGCAGGACTTCCTTTACCTCCCCATACTTCCAGGAGGGAAGGTATTCGATGGAAACAGGAATGGGTAGCTGGGACACTTCCCCAAAGATGGTAGAGAATACTTTTCCGAAGGCATCGACAATCCGTGTACGTGTCTGCGTGATCTCGATCCCTAGCCGACTGAACTCCTGATCGTATACCTCCAGCACATCGACCTGTCCCTGCTTCAATGCAGCATTCCTCTGTCTGAGGAGTTTCCCATACCGGTTCCAGAGGGAAAGAAACAGAGGTTCGGCCAGGACAGAAGTCTGGTTGAAGAAGTGCCTCTGCCGTTCCGGGGGTCCTACGATGAACTGGGTATCCTCGGGAATGAACAGGATGGAAGGAATCTTCCCAATGAGTTCGCTTCGTTCTCTAATCTCCTTTTCATTCACAGTAATCCGTTTCTGCCCTTCTCTCAAAAGAAACCGAACCTGGATATTTCCTTCGGTTTCGGAAAGGAACTCCCCCTCTACCGCACATTCCTTTCCTCCCAACCGGATCAGATTCTCATCCTTTTTTGCCCGGAAGGAGGTTCCATAGGAAAGGCAGTATACTCCTTCCAGGATATTAGTCTTCCCCTGACCGTTCTCTCCCACAAGGAAGATCTCCCTGCCGGAACAACTCCACTGTGTATTTTCCAGGTTCCGGAATTGGTAGAAACGGATTGTACGGAATCCCATCGATCAATCGAGCTGCATGGGCATCACGATATGGAAGTATTCGGTGCTTTCGGAAGGCCTGATCGTGAGGGCCCGGTTTGGTTCCGTGTACTCGATCAGTACGGAAGATCCCTCCATCACCCGCAGAGGTTCCAGGAGGTACACGTAATTCAGGGCAATCACATTCTCCGGCCCCTCGTAATCACAGATCAGTTCCTCCTTGGCCACTCCCAGATCGCTTTCCTCAGAACTCAACACCAAACGACCTTCGGAGAGTTCCAGATAGATCCGCTTGGACTTCTGTTCCACCAGGAGGGAGACTCTCTTGATGGCTTCCAGGAGTTCCGGGATGCCTACTTTCAGTTTGTACTTCTGCTCGGCCGGAATGACCCGTTGGTAGTTAGGGAATTGTCCTTCGATCAGGGCGGTGGAGAGTTTCTGGTTGTCGAACATGAGAAACACGTTCTTATCGGAAACCGCGATGGAAATCGATCCTTCCCCTGAAGCCAGTCGTTGGACCAGGTTCAATGCCTTGGGAGGAATGATCACCTGGTTGAAGTCTGGAATGGGTTCTGAGGAGGGTTTCGAAATAAAAGAGAGCCTTCTTCCATCCGTGGCCACCATCACAAGCTGATCCTCGGTCTTCTCCATGCATACCCCATTCATGTAGTACCGAGTCTCGTCCTCGGAAACGGAAAAGATCGTTTGGGTGATCATTTCCTTGAACTGTTTCTGGGGAAAGGAAAAGTAAAGGTTCTCCGCAATGGAGGGAAGTTCGGGGTACTTGTCCGAAGAGATCGTCTTGAGCTTGAAATCGATCTTCTTGAATACAGGTTTGATGAGGAAGGTACCCTGTTCTTTCTCTTCGAACTCGATATCCCCTTCGGGCATGGAGCGAAGGATACCCAGGAACTTATCACAGAAGACTGTGGTACTTCCTGGTACGGATACCTCCACAGGAATCTTTGTTTCGAAGGCTACTTTCATGTCTGTTGCCCGAATCGTTAGGGTACCTTCATGGGCTTCCAGAAGGACGTTCGACAGAATGGAGATAGTGCTCCTGGAAGAGATGATTTCCTGAGCAACAGAGATCTCCTTTAACAGGGCGTTTTTTTCGCAGGTAAACTTCATTCTCCTCTCCTCTTTAGATAGATATACTAGAAGTGGTAGTAGTAAGGGTTGTAAGTATGTGGATAATAGGATTATTTGTTCCTACCATAGATAGATAGTTTGCACAGCCTTCCTGTATAACTCTGTACCGGTTATGCACAAGTTGAGTCCTTCTGAATGTTGTTCCAGGCTTTTCCATTGTTTTCAACAGTGTATCCACGGGTATTCCCCTTCTTACCCTTTGGAAGAATGTTCTCGAATCGTGCGGATCAGGTGCTGAATGATGGGCTCCAGCGTGGGATCCATCCGCATCCGGGTTTCGATCTTTTGACAGGCATGCATCACCGTAGTGTGGTCCCTTCCTCCGAACTCGAGTCCTACCTCTGTGGTGGAGTACTCGGTGATCTCGCGGGCAATGTACATGGCTACCTGACGGGGAAAGGCGATCGCTTTGGTTCTCTTTTTTCCGTTTAGATCCGAGTAGGTAAGCCCGAAGTACTCAGCAACAGTTTTCTTGATGATATCCATCGTAACGTTGTTCTGCCTGGGGCTGGAGAACATGTCCTTCAACTGGGATTGGGCAATTTCCAGGGTGATGTTCTTGTTAACCAGTTCCGCATAGGCGATGATCTTGGTGAGGGCAGCCTCCAGGTCCCTGACGTTCGTGGTGACCTTGCTACAGATCAGGTTCAGTACCTCTTCGGGTATGGCTACATGGGATAGCTCTATCTTCTTTTTCAGGATGGCGTACCGTGTTTCGAAGGAGGGAGGTTGGAGGTCCACGTTCAACCCTCGTTCGAATCGACTGCGTAGCCGATCGGATAGAGATTTGATTTCCGATACAGGACGGTCGCAGGTAAAGACCATCTGCTTATTCGCTTCATAGAGGGCGTTGAAAGTATGGAACAACTCTTCCTGTGTTTCCTCTTTATTCTGCAGGAAGTGAATATCGTCGATCAGAAGAACATCCGCATTCCGGTACTTGTTCTTGAACTTATAGATGTTCTTGTCCCGTAATCCCTGGATGAACTCGTTGGTGAAGTTTTCTGCCGTTACGTACACTACTTTGAAATCGGGGAACTCTGAGTACACTGAATGCCCGATGGACTGGATCAGGTGGGTCTTGCCCAGCCCTACTCCCCCGTAGATGAGGCAGGGATTGTAGGCAGTGCCCGGATTTTTAGCGATAGCGATGGCTGCGTTGGCTGCAAAGGAGTTGTTCACCCCAATGACGAAGTTTTCGAAAGTATACTCTTTTCGAAGTTGAGGATGGAGACCGCGGCTTTTCTTCTGGAGTGCACCCGCCGTGGGCAAGGACGCCGAGGTTACCGAAGGTGCAAAGCTTTCTGAGGAATTAGAGTTTCCTGTTCGAGATACGGATCCTTTTGGGAGTGTTGTTGGAGGGTCTGAGATCCCCATTTCCCCCTGAGCTGAGCCATTAGAGGAAGCAGAGGTGCTTTCTTTACTCGCAGTAGGTTGTTTCTTTTTTACGGTGAGGGTAATGGCTATTTTGAATCCTGACAGATCAAGAAGTTTTTCCTCGAGAAGGGATTGGTAGCGCTGCTTCACCTGGTCCTTGTAGAAGGACGAGGGTACGGAGAGGACGATTTCCCCTTCTTTGGAACCCTCATAGGTAAGGTTGGAAAACCACATGAGGTACTCTTGATCTGATATTTCTGATCGTATTTGCTGGATCGCCTCTTTCCAGAAAACGCCATAATCCCACGTCGTATCAGCCATATATCGATCCATTTTACGACATCCTTAGCTTCTTCGCAACGCTCGGGCGACTTATTCTTTTTAAAGTGGTGCCAAAATTGTGGCGGTTGCACAGGCTGTATCTAAATCACCAACTGCCTACATATTCCAGGCTGCCTTTACTTTTTTTGGAAGGATCCCTATAATTCCCGAACAAGGAAAAATATGCAACATACCTACTCGGCTCAAAGCATTCAAGTATTAAAAGGGTTAGATGCTGTCCGTAAACGACCCGGAATGTACGTGGGTTCTACCGGACAGGAAGGTCTGCACCATCTGGTGTACGAGGTGGTGGACAATAGTATCGACGAGGCATTGGCCGGTTTCTGTACCAATATCGATGTAAAGATCGAAAAAGGAAACATCATTTCCGTGTTGGACGATGGGCGGGGAATTCCTACGGAGATACATCCCACGGAAAAAGTGAGCGCCCTGGAAGTGGTGATGACCCGGCTCCATGCGGGAGGAAAGTTCGATAAAGGTTCTTACAAAATCTCCGGCGGACTCCACGGGGTGGGGGTTTCTGTGGTGAATGCCCTTTCCCTCTGGCTGGAGGTTAAGGTGTTCAGGGATGGAAACATCTACTATCAGAAGTATACCCGGGGGATTCCGGAGAAGCCTGTAGAAGTGATCGGTTCCAGCGAATATCGGGGAACCCTTGTTCGGTTTGCCCCTGATCCGGAGATATTCGAAACCACCACCTTCAGCTTCGACGTTCTTTCTACCCGGTTACGGGAACTGGCTTTTTTGAACAAAGGGATACGGATCACCATCATCGATGAACGTATCCCAAATCCCAGGCTCCACGAGTTCAAGTTCGACGGAGGGGTGAAAGAGTTCGTCGAGTACCTGAATAAGAAGAAAACCACCATTCATGGGGCTCCCATCTATTTTCAGAAGAGTAAGGACGATGTAATTTTGGAACTGGCTCTCGAGTACAACGATGGGTTCATCGAGACAGTATTTTCCTTCGTGAACAATATCAATACGCGGGAGGGAGGTACACACCTCGTAGGGTTCAAGTCAGCCCTTACCCGAACGCTGAACGACTTCCTGAAAAAATCGAAGTTCGCGAAGAAACTGGAGGATACCCTTACAGGAGATGATGTACGGGAAGGGTTGACAGCGGTCATTTCCCTCAAGATCCCCAATCCCCAGTTCGAGGGGCAGACAAAGGCAAAGTTGGGTAATTCTGAGGTTAAAGGGATCGTAGAATCCATCGTCAACGAACAACTCACCAACTACTTCGAGGAAAATCCCGAAGTGGCAGAAAAGATCCTGGAAAAGTGCGTGCTGGCTGCCCGGGCTCGAAACGCAGCCCGGCAAGCAAGGGAACTAACCCGACGGAAAAGCCTGCTGGAGAATTCCAGTCTGCCCGGAAAACTGGCCGATTGTTCCGAGAAGGATCCTGCGAAGTGCGAGATCTACATCGTAGAGGGAGACTCTGCAGGGGGTAGCGCGAAGCAGGGAAGGGACCGGAGATTTCAGGCGATTCTACCCCTCTGGGGAAAGATGCTGAATGTGGAGAAGACCCGGATAGACAAAGTGTTGAGTAACGATAAGCTGCAGCCTATCATCACTGCCCTCGGAACCGGAGTGGGATCCAATTTCGATATCAAAAAGCTCCGCTACCACAAAGTGATCATTATGGCCGATGCGGATGTGGATGGTTCCCATATCCGCACCCTCCTCCTAACCTTTTTCTTCCGGTACATGACAGAGCTGGTGGAACAAGGGCATGTGTATATCGCCATGCCGCCTCTCTATAAGATTGCTGCGGGGAAACAGGTGTTCTACGCATACGACGATGAGGAGAGGGATAAAATTCTGAAAGAACTGAACCTTCCGTCGGATAAGGTGAATATTCAACGGTACAAAGGGTTGGGAGAGATGAACCCGGAGCAACTCTGGGAGACAACGATGAATCCGGAAACCCGGAAGATCATGCAGGTAAGACTGGAAGATTTCGTAGAGGCAGAAGATATCTTCACAACCCTGATGGGCGAAAATGTAGGTCCCCGACGGGAGTTCATCGAAGAGAACGCCCTCTTCGTATCCAACCTGGATGTGTAATCCGTTCTATCTTTCTCGTAAGGAAGGAAGGCAGTGGCAGAATCGAAAGAAACGGTAATTCCCATAGCGATCGAAGACGAAGTAAAGACCTCATACCTTAACTACGCCATGTCCGTCATCGTGGCACGGGCGCTCCCCGATGTGCGGGATGGATTGAAACCAGTACACAGGCGGATCCTCTATGCGATGCACGAAATGGGGGTTCGCTCCAATCAACCGTACAAGAAAACGGGAAGGATCGTGGGGGATGTACTGGGAAAGTACCACCCCCATGGGGATATGAGTATCTACGATGCTCTTGTACGACTCGCCCAGGACTTTTCCCTCCGGTATCCGCTGATTCAGGGGCAGGGGAACTTCGGTTCCATCGATGGAGATCCGCCCGCAGCGATGCGGTACACCGAAGCCCGCATGACGAGGCTGGCCGAAGAGATGCTCCGGGACATCAACAAGGAAACGGTCGATTTCGGTCCCAATTACGACGATTCTCTTCAAGAGCCCAGGGTGTTACCGGCGGCCTTTCCGTTCCTGCTTGCCAATGGGGGAAGCGGGATCGCGGTGGGGATGGCCACGAACATTCCTCCCCACAACCTGCGGGAGATCTGTAATGCCATAGCCCACTACATCGATCATCCGGAAGACCCTGTGGAAGAGTTGATGCGGCATGTGAAAGGTCCCGATTTCCCGACGGGTGGAACGATCTACGGAATCAAGGGGATCCGGGAGGCGTATACCACGGGAAGAGGAAGGATCGTGGTTCGGGCCCGATTCACCATTGAAACCACCAAAAGCGGGAAAGACATGATCATCATTACCGAAATCCCCTACATGGTAAACAAAGCAGCCCTCATTATGAAGATTGCCGATCTGGTGAAGGAGAAGAACCTGGATGGGATTTCGGATCTCCGGGATGAATCGGATCGGGATGGGATGCGGATCGTGATCGAACTGAAGAAGGGGGTCAGTCCCAAGATCATCCTGAACTTCCTTTTCACCCATACCCAGCTTCAGGTGAACTTCGGGGTGAACAACCTTGCTCTGGTGGACGGCAGGCCGAAAACGCTGAACCTGAAGGAGATGATCGCCTACTACGTGGACCACCGGAAGGAGGTGGTGATCCGGCGGAGTAAGTACGATCTACGCAAAGCCGAGGAACGGGCCCATATCCTGGAAGGGTTGAAGATCGCCCTGGAGAATATCGATGAGGTGATTGCCATCATCAAATCTTCTGGAACCGTAGAGATCGCCCGAACCCGGTTGATCGAGCGATTCCGCCTGTCCGAGATCCAGGCACAGGCGATCCTCGACATGCGCCTCCAGAGACTCACAAGTTTAGAGACAAAAAAGATAATAGAAGAATTAGAAGAAACACTCGCCCTCATAGCCCAGTTGAAGGATCTCCTTTCCAGTGAGCAGAAGATCCTCCAGGTGGTAAAGAGGGAACTCCTGGAACTGGCGATCCAATATGGGGATGATCGACGGACAATGATCTTTCCGGATGAGATCGAAGGTCTCAATATCGAAGACCTGATCCAACGGGAGGACATGGTGGTGATGCTTTCCAGCCGGGGATTCATTAAACGGGTCCCTGCTACGGCCTACCGGCTACAGGCAAGGGGGGGCAAAGGATCCTTATCCACCGTACTGAAGGAGGAAGACTATATCACCCATGTGTTTGTCGCCTCCACCCACGATTACATTCTCTTTATATCGAGCGAAGGGAAAGCGTACTACCTGAAAGTCCATGAGATCCCTGAAGGATCGAAGAACTCCCGGGGGCAACATATCAAGACCCTAATTTCCATTTCACCCAACGAAGATATTGCGGCTGTTGTTGAGTTAGCTCAATTCTCCGATTCCACCTACATCCTCTTTGCCACACGGAAGGGGGTCATCAAGAAGGTGACTACCTCGGACTTCGAAAATGCCCGGACCCGCGGGATCATGGCGATTCGGCTCGATTCAGGGGACAAGGTAGTGAAAGGCCTTCTCACTGATGGAAAGCAGGAGTTACTGCTACTGACACGGAAAGGCCGAGCCCTGCGGTTCCATGAGGACAATGTACGTCCCATGGGGAGGAGTAGCCGGGGTGTGCAGGGGATCCGGCTTTCCTCGGGGGATGAGCTGGCAGGGGCTGTACTGATCGAGCCGAAGAAACAGGTGCTGCTGATTACTGAGTTCGGTTACGGGAAACGTCTCGACTTCGATAGTTTCCAGCCCCATGGAAGGGCCACCGGTGGCCAGATTGCCTACAAGATCACACCAAAGACCGGCGAGGTGTCTGGAGGCTTATCCGTAGAGGAAGACGATGAACTGGTTGTGATTACCTCACAGGGGAATGCACTGAAGCTTCGAGCGAAGGATATACCCACACAGGGGCGGGCAGCGCATGGGGTGAGGATGGTGGATCTTGAACAGCCCGACTTTGTAGTCGGTATAGACATCACTCAAAGCTAACTACTTCAGCGAACCTTGTGTATATCCCCTACAGGCATACTTAGGGAGGTATTCCTCTTTCTTCTTCAAGGGAGTCTTATACCTTCGGAAATAGAGAGCTTCCCAAAGGGGGGTCAACGGTTCGTGCGAGAGGAAGAAGCGCTGTTCATAGACGGAATCCAGTTTTTTCTTAAACTTTTCGGATGGGATCCCAGCCAGCAGGGCATGGGGGGGTAAGCGGAGGGCTCCCCAGTGGATGCGGTAGGGTTTCTGGTAGTTGTGGTACAGGAGGTAGCAGAGGAGGCGGGAAAGGCCATTCTGTACGTTGCGGGTGAAGCAGATGGATTTACGGTGATAGGCTGCGATGTCTTTGGTGAGTTCTCGGTCGATGTAGTTGGAGGGGAACAGGGGGTTATGGAGGGTACGGGGGAGTTTGGAAGAGGTACGGCGGTGGGAGAGCTGATTCTTTTCGAGGGCTTGCTGGAGGAAGGGGACTTTTCGGAGGGCGGCGGGGTAGGCGGGGTGTTTATCGGTGTAGAGGGTGAGGGTGGGGTAGGAAGAAGGGTTCCAGTAGGTGGAGAGATCCTGGAGGAGGGAGGCGAAGGAAGTGGAGAGGGCCCCGCGAGGGGGTTTGGGCAGGGCCTGTAAGGGATGCGGGGGGTTTTTCTGTTCGGGGGAGGGGGTTCCTTTGTGTCGGAGGGTGGCATGGGAGATGCCGTAGATGAATTGGGAGACCTTGCCGACGGTGAGGTTGATATTGTTGGGGAAGAAGTGGTTCAGATCGAAGCGTTCATACCCGTCAGCGGTGAGGTCTTCGTGGAGCTGGTGGGAGCGAAGGATGTGCTGGTGCAGGAGAAGGGCGTTTCGGCTGAGTCGATCGATGCGGTTTTGGATGGAAGCGGGGGAGCAGTGCAGGAGTCGGGCGATGGAGCTGAGGTTTTGTCCGGAGCAAAGGGCCTGATGGAGGGTGGGATAGGGGAGGGAACGTTTGGTGTAGTAATCCAACTGGAAAGTTCGGGTACTAAAGGTTTTTCCACAGGCTTTACACCGGTATCGGGTGACAGGCCCTACGACCTGGGTGTGGTAGGAACCGATCCGTACGATGGGGACGGCCCGGTGAGGCTCCTTCCCTGTGGGAAGAGAGTGATACGCACAGGCAGGGTTGGGACAGAAGGATGGGTGGAACATAGGTACCTCCGATCCTTCTTACAGAGGAAACTTACAAGTTGCTTGGGTTTTTCTATTCCATACACAAGGTTCGATGAAGTAAAGAGGTGTTTCACGTGAAACAAAGGTTAGATCTGGGAATCAAACTTTTCCTTAAACCTCTCTACCTCCCTTCTATACTCATCTCCTATCCTTTCCCTCTCTTTTGCCGGTAAAAAAGAAGCATTAAGAGCGGTAAGGTTCAATGCGGTGAACTCTTCGATACTGAACTTGAAGTAGTTGGCAGCTTTTACATAATCATCGGAAAGGTCTGTGTCCTGAATTGTAGGATCATCGGAATTGATGGTTACAGGTACTCCTAATCGAAAGAGCCTTCCCAGAGGATGGTTTGTTTCATCTGGCCAGGACCCGGTTTGGTAGTTCGAGGTTATGCACTGTTCCAGTACAATGAATCGTTCCTTTAAGAGCTGTTGGAGGGAAGGATCCGTTATGGTGGCAGTTCCATGCCCTATTCGGGAGGCACCTAGTTCGATGGCTGACCATATTTCTGAGGAAGGGGTAACTTCTCCTGCATGAATGGTTGATTTATAGATGTTGTCTGAATGAATTGTTTTAAACAGATTTTTGAAAAGGCTTATGGGATAATTTTGTTCGTCCCCTGCTAGATCTATTCCGACAATATCGGTAAGGTTTAAGGAGGCAATTGCTTTATAGAGGTTGTACATCCCCTGCTCATCCTGTTTTCCTCGGTTGAGGGTAATCAGGTATTTGATCTTGAAACCTGCCTCCTGCGCAGCTTTGTTCCCAGCCTCTACGATAAGTCTGGTGATTTCTCGCCGATCGTAGTTGTTCTGAAGAGAAAAATGTTCTGGAGAAAAACGAAGTTCGATATAGAAAATTCCATCAGCTTTCAGGTTTTTTACTGATGCGTAGGTGATGTTATACACATCTTCGTATGACCTGTACCAGTCGTTTTTAAACTTCGAGAGAAATAGCTGGAAATCTGGTTTTGATTCTTTTGGGAATTGTACGTACTGTTTGAAAGCATTGAACGCTTTCGGTACATCTAGCCCATTTTTTAGAGCGATTTTATGCCAGGTAGGCAAGTCGAAAGTGCCTTCCAGATGACGATGCAACTCTACTTTAGGGAAGTGAGTAAAAAAAAATTTTTGTTCTTTTTTGGGCATGTTCCAGTTCCTTCACGATTTGACCAATTATACTATAAATCTACACTATTTAGTAAATTTTTCAAGAAACAGAAGTAAGAAGTTCTTTTTACCACAGTTGATTACCTATTCGCATCACACAAATTGTCTGCTGACAAGGCGGTATGCTATAAGACAAGACTTTAAGGGACTGTTATTGGTAGGTAACCCATTTGTACCCAAAACCGCCTGTCATTAATACACACGGTATACAACTATCCACTAACGCAGCCCGTTCTTCATGCACCTCAAAAGATCAAGGCTTCCCTCATATATCAACTTACGAATCCATTTTAACTTGTAAATGCAAACCCTGCCCCAAAATTTTGATCTAACGATATCTATGAATAATTTTCGATATCTATGGATTTTTAATGTTGAACTATACTCTAGTTACATGCTGAGCGACACATGGCTTTTCTATGTAGCACTATCGCTACGCTCTATGTTTTTTATCGGGTTAACCAGTGCCCCCTTTTTATTCGGTACTGGCTGTGATCTCTATGTTTCGAAGACAGAGAGAATTTTCCTTTTCATTTAAGGTACAGGAATAATCTGCATCGCCTGGTTTTTAGCACGCGGTTTAGCCCTGGCTTATAGCAAGGATTCCACCGAACTGATTTCTGGTACCACTTTCTTCAAGTACCGTTCCACCCCTTGCTTCAGGGTCAGCTGGGACATGGGACACCCATGGCAGGCGCCGGTTAGCTTCACCGTTACTTTCCCCGACTCATCCACATCTACCAGTTCGATATCGCCCCCGTCCATCTGAAGGGATGGACGAACATCTTCGATCGCAGCTTGCACTTTCTCTTTCAGCATATATTCTCCTCTGGTAATACTTACTAATTTAGTATCGATTTGTCAATGAGGACTGTATTTTTCACACGTATTTCTGTATACTGAGCCCGATGGGAAAGACGATTGTTTTTGCCAACCAGAAGGGGGGAGTGGGAAAAACCACTACCGCATGCAACCTGGGCGCCTACCTCGCAGAAGCGGGGAAAACTGTTCTCCTGATCGATTTCGACCCGCAGGGCAACTTATCCAGCAGTGTTGGTGCGAAGAACAATGGTAAAGGGATCTACGAGGCGATCAACGGCAAGGCTTCTATCGAAGAGGTGATTCAGACTACCCCCGTGGAGAACCTCTACATCGCCGCTTCCAGTGTGAATCTCACTGGTGCCAACGTGGAACTTGTGGATCAGAAGGATCGAGCGTTTTTTCTTCGAAGGACTCTCGAGCCCGTAAAGGAGCGGTATGATTATCTTTTCATCGATTGTCCTCCTTCCCTGGGGATCCTGACACTGAATGGACTGGTCGCGGCCGATTCGGTGATCATCCCCCTCCAGTGTGAGTACTTTGCTTTGGAAGGTCTCAGTCTCCTGTTGGAAACGGTAAAACGGATACAAACCGGCATGAACCCATCCCTTGAAATTGGGGGAATCCTCTTCACCATGTACGACTCCCGGACACGGTTAGCGAATGATGTGGTAAAGGAAGTATGTGGTTATTTCGGCAAGAAGGTGTTCAAAACGATCATCCCACGGAACGTCCGGCTGTCAGAGGCCCCATCCCATTCGGTCCCCATAAATCTGTATGATCCCACCTGTGTGGGGGCCAAGAGTTACCAGAAACTCGCGGAAGAGGTGATAGAGCGTGTCTAAGCGAGCACTGGGAAAAGGTATAGATGCTCTTTTCCAATCCTTTACTGAAGAGGGAAAAGCCGAGCCTCTTTCTCAGGGGTACGAAGTGCTGGAGGTATCCCGCCTGGTCCCGAATCCCCATCAGCCGAGGAAAGAGTTCAAACAGGAAACGTTAGAAGAATTGGCCGTATCCATCCGTGCAAAAGGGGTGCTGCAGCCCCTTTTGGTAGAACCACGGGATGATGGCTCCTACACGATCGTGGCAGGGGAACGGAGGTATCGAGCTGCGATGCTGGCAGGACTAAAGAAGGTACCTGTCATCATCCGTACGTTTACCGAACAGGAACGGTTGGAGATTGCCTTGATCGAGAATCTCCAGCGGGAGGACCTGACCCCGATCGAAGAAGCAAAGGCGTATCGCACGTTGATGGAAACCTCTGGCCTGAGTCAGGAGGAACTGGCAGAGCGGATCGGAAAGAACCGTTCCACTATCGCCAATACCCTTAGGCTTTTGAAACTTCCCGAAGATATGCAGGATGCGATCCATACAGGTTCAATTTCGCCGGGCCATGCCCGGGCCATCCTTTCGATCGTGAATCCCGCGGATATGCGAATCTTGTTCAACCGGATTCTGGCAAAGGGGCTTTCAGTTCGGGAAGCAGAGACGATGGCAGCCGAGTTGAACAAGGGATCCCGTGCAGCGGAGCCGGAAAAGGAATCTTCTTACCCAAGGCAACGGCATCTCGAACTGCAGGAGATGGAACAGCGCCTTCTGAATGTTCTGGGGACAAAGGTGCGGATCCGGGGAAATGGAAAACGTGGCACCATCGAGATCGCTTACTTTTCCACGGAAGATCTGGAACGAATAATCGAAATACTGGAACATTAAAACTTCGAAAGTGTGGGGAGTTTCCCTAAAGCCGATGCCGGGATCAACGAATCGGGGAGATGCTAAGATAACATCCTGTACAGAATGCAGGGCGCCTGGTACTGAGAATGACCTGTAGAATCTGGGAAGGTTGGGGAAAAAAGCTCTATTTGCAGTCCTCCATGAAAGTGTATAGCCGCGCTCCTATGGGTGTTTTTGAAATTCAATTTCGAATCTCGTTCCTTTCTGGTGAGAAACGCGTAAGGAACCTCCAAGCTGATCCACCAGAATGCGTATAAGTTGTAGACCAAAGCTGGAAGGATCTTGCAGATGGAGAGATTCTGGAATCCCGATGCCGTCATCTTCCACAATAAGGGATACGCTCCCTATTTGTTTCTGCCCGTGATGCAGGGATCTATCTTGTTCGACACCCTTTTGCGTATGGCCTTTTTCATTCCTTTCTGTTTGCCCTCCATCTTTGATCTCGTGGGCAGACACACGAATTCGACCTTCACTCTTTCCGATAAACGCGTACTTCAGGGCATTGGTGACGAGTTCGTTCACGATGATTCCCAGATAGGTGAGCTGTTTTACCGGAAGCACGATGTCCTCTACATCGATTTCGAGCGAGATAGGAACCTTTCTGGGAAATGAATCCATCAGTTCTCTCACTAATCTGGGTAAGTATTGTTTTAGGGATAGATGCTGGATCTGCTGGGTTCTATACAGTCTATCGTATAGAATGCCGAGACTTCTCAACCTGCTTTTAGCTTCCTCCAGCGTATCGATTACGTAGGGATCCTCTGATGCCTGTGCCTGCAGGGTCAACAGGCTTTCAACAGTTTGCATGTGGTTCTTGATTCGATGGTGAACCTCCCTCAGAAGGAGTTCCTTTTCCCGCAGAAGGGAATGGATTTTTTGTTCTGCTTCTATGCGGGGAGTGATATCCCGGGCTACAAGTATATGCTTCCATGCTCCCTGGATGCGTATGCAGTTCAATGTTAGCTCCACAGGAAACAGGGTGCCATCCTTTTTTTTATGCCATTGTAAGGGAACGAAGGTGTGTCTGCTTCTCAGTATTTGTAGGGAGAATTCAGGGTCAGTACCTAGCGTAGGGAATTCTTTACCAAGCAACTCATCCCTCGCGTATCCGTACAGTTTTAGAGATCCTGAATTGGTATCCTCTATCTGTGCAGTCTCTTCGTCTATGAGAAGAACTGCATCAGAGATTTCTTCAAAGAGCGTTTTATATTTTCTTAGGTTTTCGCATGCTTCCTGTTCTAACCTTTTTCGATCCGTTATGTCCTGCGTTATTCCGATCCGATGCGTGATCCTTCCTTCTGAGTCGAACAATCCCCGGCCAATGATCCGCAGCCATCGGTGATTCCCTCTTAAAGTAAGAGTTTCGACCTCGATATCGAAGGGTATGCCCTTTTCCACCAACTCCCTGATGGCATTAAGATGTAAGTGTCTATAGGAGGGGAGCTCGAGTGCAAGGATTTTTTCCAATTGCAAGGGAACGAAGGAGTCCATCTCGTAGATAACGAATAACTCTTTAGTCCAGGTATGCGTAGTTGTTTTAGTATCGACATTCCAGGCACCGATCCTGGCCATTTCTCCCATTTTCTCTAATAAATGAAAGGAATCTATAAGATCTTGGAACGCTAATAAAGGGGGTTGATTCGAAGGGACAAAATTTTCTATTTCCATGGACTATATTTATATATTTACTTATTTTAAATATTTTACTTTATTTAACATTTTAAATTGTTATTCCACTTTTTGTCAAGAAAAAATTTTTTAAAAGTGTATGAGGCCCTGTGAAGGGTAAAAAAGTGGATGGCGAAGGAGGAGAGCCGTCAGCTGAACCACTGTTCGCTGCCCCTCACACTGTGGGGTCGGCTCAAAGAGTAGGACGAACTCGGCGGTGTTCCACCTTACCCTGTACGAACGGTTGCAGAGGAATGGCATCCTGCGGGAAGGCTCTGGGGTACAAACAGATAAGGGCACAGAGTCCCTTCGTGTAACAGTCGAAAGGGGACGGTGTTCACACAGGGGGATGTAATCCTCTACATTGACAAAGAGAAATTCATTCTTTATAGTGAAATCCCGAATTGCCAAACTGGAGAGGTGTCCGAGTGGTCGAAGGAGGCGGTCTTGAAAACCGTTGAGCCGCAAGGCTCCGTGGGTTCGAATCCCACCTTCTCCGAGGTATTGGACATTGGAGAGGTGCGAGAGTGGTCGAATCGGGCTCCCTGCTAAGGAGTTGTATCCCAAAAGGGTACCGGGGGTTCGAATCCCCCCCTCTCCGGATGTGCCCATAGCTCAGCTGGATAGAGTATCAGATTGCGGATCTGATGGTCGGAGGTTCGAATCCTCTTGGGCACGTGAACTGGAGAGATGCGAGAGCGGTCGAATCGGGCGGACTCGAAATCCGTTGTACCGCGCAAGCGGTACCGAGGGTTCGAATCCCTCTCTCTCCGTTCCTCTCGCAGCTCCAGTGGGTGCGAAAGCATACCGCTGGGGTATCCTGTTTATGTGAACGCGCATCACCTGGTTGTCCAGTGGATGTGAAACGGACGCCGAAGTGTAAAGGCACGCTGCCGGATTGTCCAGTTTATGCGAACGTGCGCCGTAGCGTAAACGTAGGGTATGCAATAGGTGAAGCGTTTTGTGGGTTTACAATATGCGCACGCTGCTGCGTAAACCCAAGGTTGCGGTAGGGGTGTATGGTGGGTTTTTGATAAATGCATCTGGGAACGCTCGAATTGGAGAGATGTCCGAGAGGCCGAAGGAGCACGCTTGGAAAGTGTGTGTACCCTAACCGGGTACCGAGGGTTCGAATCCCTCTCTCTCCGGATTACCCCTTTAGTACTTAGGTTAGGTTCCGTGCAATCTGCTGTCACCCAACCCCGTCAGGCCCGGAAGGGAGCAGCGGTAAGTGATCAGGGATGTGCCACGGGGTACTTAACCGGTGCTAAGGGGGTTTTTAACAGGCAATCATGTCGTATGAAGTAACTGCCAACAGGAAGCGTCCTTCTAATTTCGAATCCCTCGTTGGACAAGAGTTTGTCGTAACCACCCTTAAGAACTCCCTTTCTCAGGGACGGATCGCCCATGCATATTTGTTCGCCGGGCCTCGGGGGGTAGGAAAAACCTCTGCTGCCCGCATCCTGGCCAAGGCCCTGAACTGTGAGAAGGGACCTACTCCCACTCCATGCGGAGTGTGCACCAACTGCAGGGAGATTTCTGCCGGCTCTGCCCTCGATGTAATAGAGATCGATGGAGCCTCCAACACCTCGGTGAACGATGTGCGGGAGATCAAGGATGAAGTTCTCTTTGCTCCCGCCTCGGGCCGATACAAAGTGTACATCATCGACGAAGTACACATGCTGTCCAACAGCGCGTTCAACGCCCTGCTGAAGACGATCGAAGAACCTCCTCCCTACATTGTTTTTATCTTCGCAACTACCGAGATACACAAGGTTCCGCCAACTATACGCTCTCGCTGCCAGCAGTTCAATTTCCGGCTGATCCCCCTGGAAACTATTCTGGAAAGGCTTCGGGAAGCGGCGGCAGACCTGGGGATCCAGGCAGAGGAAGCAGCCCTCCTCTGGATCGCAAAGGAATCGACTGGTTCCCTGCGGGACGCATACACAATCTTCGATCAAGTAGTTTCGTTTGCGGATGGTCATCTGACCCTGAAAAAGATCCAGGACAAGCTCGGCCTTACTGGGTTCGATCGAATCAACACCCTGGTAGCGCTCCTTTCCGCTGGTAAGGGAAACGAGGCTTTAAACCTCTTTGACGAGGTAATGAGTAGTGGTGTGGCTGTGGAACAGTTCGTGATCGAGCTGACCGACTTTTACCGATCCCTTCTATTCCTGAAGCTGGGAATCCATAAGCCCGCCCTTTTGGGGTATACGGAGGAACGATTTTCGGCTGAGGTTCTTCAGGATTTATCGGTCAGGCAGATCGAAAAAGCGTTGAGTCTTCTCCTGGAGCTGTACCGGAACCTCCGCTACTCGATCAACGGCCGGTTCGAAGTGGAGTTGGTGTTAAGCCGGTTGGCGGACCTTCGGAACTACCTATCACGGGAGGAACTCCTGGAACGGATCCAGGAATTGCGTAAGGAACTCCGGTATGCTCCAGACCGGCCTGGAGCAGGAACAAGGAAAGAACAATCGGGTGCAGAACAGAAGGGAGCAGATCAGAAAGGCGCAACCGTCTCCTTTCTTTCGGATGAAGGGCTGCGGGAGACTGAGGGGTGGCAGGAGAAGGGAAAACAAAAAGACACCCCTTCATCGGGCAAAAGGGCCCCTGAATCCCTCCCCAAGGATGAGAGTTCCCCTGAAGGGATGTCTCAAGCTGAACCAGCCGAAGCATTCAGCCAGGAAGTTGTATCGACCCCGGATTGGCAGGAAGAGGAGGATCAGCCAGAGCAAAGGATCTCCCAGATTGGGATCGCAAAGATAAGGGAAACCTCTAGAGAAAAAGGAGAACTGGAACCTTCCCAGCGGCAGGGAATCATCGCGAGCCTGAAGCGAAAGAAACTAACTTTGAGCTCTACGCTTGAAAAGGCAGAGACCTGGCGATGGCAGGAGAATTCCCTTATTATTGTATTCAGAAACAAGTTTTCCGCTGATCTGGTGCAGGCCGATCTTGCCCTGGTTACCCAGAAGGTGAGGGAAGTCCTGGGCCAGGAGGTAGAGGTAATGGTTCGCTTCGAACCGTCCCGAGCCGAGCAGGAGGGAGGAGTTGGTAACAGGTTAAATGAAGGGTCGCCTGGGGTTGCACCGTCGGAGGGTGGAAAAGGGGACCGTATCGAAATCGCGCGGAAAGTATTCCGGGGGGAAATCATACAATGAACATCAATCCGTTCGAACTGATGAAGAACTTCCAGAGCCTCCAGACGAAGCTGAACGAAACGCAGGAAAAATTGAAAAGCGTGAAAGTGGTGGGAAGTGCCGGAGGAGACCTGGTGCAGGTAGAAATGAACGGTCGGTTCGAGGTCCTTTCGGTACGGATCTCCCCTGAAGCGGTAGATCCTGCGGATATTCGTATGCTGGAAGATCTAACGAAAGCCGCTATTTCCGACGCACTGGTCAAGCTCAAAGATGCCATCCGGCTGGAAATGTCAGACCTCACCGGCGGCATCCCTCCGGGATTTTTCGGCGTATAGAGGAAAAACTTATTTCATGAAAGCACTGGATGAATTGATTGCCCACCTTGCGAAACTACCCGGACTGGGGAAGAAGAGTGCTTCCCGCATCGCCTACTATCTTTTGAAGGCAGATCCTCAGTACGTGCAGAACCTGGCAAAGCAGCTCATCCATGTGCGAGAACGAATCCATCCCTGCAAGGAATGCGGCTCCTATACGGAGGAGGATCTCTGCTCCCTCTGTACCGATCCCACACGGGACAGGTCTCTAATCTGTGTGGTGGAGCAGCCGCCGGATGTAGAGGTGATCGAATCGCTTCGGGAGTACCGGGGACTGTACCACGTTCTGATGGGGGTCTTATCTCCCCTAGAGGGGGTGGGTCCTTCGGAACTGCGGATCTCGAAGCTTATGGAGAGGTTACGCTCTTTGCCGGTGAAAGAGGTGATCATTGCCACGAATCCCACTCTGGAGGGAGACACCACAGCTCTCTATCTGGTTCAACTGATCGAACCCCTCGGGATCCGAACCTCCCGGCTGGCTCTCGGCCTGCCCGTGGGCGGAGACCTGGAGTATGCGGATCGATTGACCCTGGCCCGGGCTTTGCGCGGCCGCACTCCCCTTTCCAGAAACTGACAGGAAGAAACATGTTATGATGAAGGGTTGGAAAAGGAGGGAATCATGTCCATCAAGTATCGCCTGCTTACCAGGAGTGATTTCGATGGGCTGGTGTGCGCCATGCTCTTCAAAGAGCTGGATCTGATCGAAGAAATCCTCTTTGTCCATCCCAGTGACATGCAGACGGGAAAAGTACAGGTTCGCCCTACGGACATTACGACGAACCTTCCCTATGTGGAGGGAGTGTACCTTGCCTTTGATCATCATGCGAGCGAAGCGATCCGGGAACGTCCTCACCAGAACTATATCATTGTGCCTGCTGCTTTCTCCGCTGCCCATGTGGTGTACGATTACTACGGAGGTCCCCGTGCTTTTCCTCCCCGGTACGAGGAGATCGTTCTGGAAGCAGACAAGATCGATGCGGCCCGCTTGACCAAGGAGGAAGTACTTCACCCAACCGGATGGATCCTGCTGGGGTTCCTGACAGACAGTCGTACCGGACTGGGAAGGTTCAAGAACTTCCGGATTTCCAACTACCAGTTGATGATGGATCTTATCGAAGCATGCAGGATCTATTCGATCGAAGAAGTTCTATCGTTTCCCGATGTGCAGGAACGGGTGGCCCTGTACCGGGAACAGGAAGCCTTGTACCGGGAGCAGCTCAGGCACACCAGCCGGGTGGACGGAACTGTGCTGGTGACGGATCTACGGAAGGAACCCGTCATCTACGTGGGAAACCGTTTCCTCCGGTATGCCCTGTATCCTGATACCAACCTATCCCTCCAGGTGATGTGGGGACTGAACCGGCAGAATACAGTGATCAGTCTGGGTAAGTCGATTTTCAATCGAACCTCGCCTGTTCATGTGGGAGCCCTTCTCCTTCGGTACGGAGGCGGGGGGCACGAGAACGCAGGAACCTGCCAGGTCCCCAACGACGATGCAGACCGGATCGTGGAAGAGATCCTGGAAACAATAAAGGGATAGCAGGTGCTGGCCGAGGAGCATGGCCCATGAACGCGTTATATCAAGATAGTTCCCACATATCTCGCCCTTGACACAGGGAGGCAGAATCCGTATCTTTCCCTCATCTTGCAATGAATCCCATACAGAAAGAAATCGAAAGGCGGCTGACCTTCGCCATTATCAGCCATCCCGATGCGGGAAAGACTACCATCACGGAAAAACTTCTTCTCTTCGGAGGAGCCATTCATACGGCAGGCGCGGTAAAATCGAAGAAGAATACCCGGAAAACGGTTTCCGACTTCATGCAGATGGAGCAGGAAAGGGGAATCTCCATCTCCACCTCGGTGATGGGGTTCGAGTACCGGGGTCGAAAGATCAACCTGCTGGACACTCCGGGGCACGAGGATTTTTCCGAAGATACTTACCGAACCCTCACCGTGGTAGACAGTGCCCTCATGGTGATCGATTCTGTAAAGGGTGTGGAGGATCGTACCCGAAAGCTATGTGAGATCTGCCGGATGCGGAAAACCCCGATCATTACCTTCATGAACAAGCTGGACCGGGAAGGCCGGGATCCGATGGAACTCCTCGATCAGGTGGAGGAGGAATTGGGGATCACTGTATGCCCCATGAGCTGGCCCGTAGGACAGGGACGGGAGTTCAGGGGAGTGTATAGCCTGTATGAGAAACGGCTGATCCTTTTCGATCCCCACGGGACGCAGGAGGCGGATAGCTCTGTACAGATTACCGATCTGGCAGATCCTACCCTTGACGAAAAGGTGGGGAAGACGCTCGCCGATAAACTCAGGGAGGATGTTTCGCTTCTTCAGGAAGTATACCCGCCCTTTGACCGGAAAGCGTACCTGGAGGGGCTCCAGACCCCTGTGTTCTTCGGAAGTGCCCTCAACAATTTCGGGGTACGGGAACTCCTGGATTGTTTCGTGGATATTGCCCCTCCTCCGCTTCCCCGGCCCCTGGAAGGCGGGTCGTACGTATCTCCCTTTGCCGAAAAGTTTTCCGGACTGATCTTCAAGATCCACGCGAACCTGGATCCCCGTCATCGGGACCGAATTGCTTTCATGCGGGTTTGTTCGGGGGTGTTCGAACGGAACAAGACGTACTACCACGTGCGGAGCGGGAAAACCTTCAAGACTGCAAACCCTACTGCGTTCATGGCCCAGGACCGGTCTATCATCGATGAAGCCTATCCGGGAGACATCATTGGGATCCACGATACAGGAACTTTCAAGATCGGAGATGCCATCACGGAGGGAGAGATCCTCCGCTTTACCGGAATCCCCAGCTTCGCTCCCCAGATCTTCAGGACTGTGGTGAACCTGGATCCTCTCAAATCCAAACAGCTGGAAAAAGGGCTGGATCAGTTGACGGAAGAAGGGGTGGTGCAGGTGTTCACCCGCCTCAACTCCAGTCAACGCCTCGTGGGAGTGGTGGGGCAACTCCAGTTCGATGTGCTGCAGTTCCGCCTCGAAACAGAGTACAAGGCCCAGTGCCGGTTCGAACCTACCGAGTACACCAGCGCCTGCTGGGTACACTGCGGTGATAAGACTCGGCTGGAAGAGTTCATCCGGCGGCATGAAAACAAACTCTGCCGGGACAGGGAAGGCCGGCTCGTGTTCCTCGCTCGAAACCGATGGACCATCGAACGCACCTTTCAGGAAGAAAAGGGAATCCAGTACTACTTCACCTCGGATTACGAGTCTTAAAGCCAGCCTCTTTGTGTTTTTCTGCGCACGAGGGATCATAGCGTTTTACACCGGCCGGGCTTTCTTTTTTCCTGCTCGGGCCTTCTGTTTTCCCATTCGGGGGTTTTCTCGGATCCAGGGATATTTTGCATTTACTCCCGGACGGGTCTTCTCAGTGCAGGAACAACAGCACTGTGCCTCCTACCGCCACAATGGCCCCGATGATTTCACGGATGCGTACCGGTTCGTGAAAGAGGAAATGGGAGGGCCCGATGATCAGTACGGGTACTAAAGCCATGATGGTGGAAGCTACCCCTGTAGAGGTATGCTGGATCGCCAGAAGACTCAACGATACCCCCAGAAAAGGGCCGAAAAAGGATCCCAATAGGATGATCCGCATCGCTTTCTTATCACGGACAGCCGCTATGAGTTGGGGCACATGCTGAGTTGCTAGCACAACGGCAGTAAACCCCGCGATTCCGGCCAGGCAGCGGATCTGGGTGGCCGCGAAAGGATTGAAGGAAGGGGCCCCGTGCTTACTGAGGATAAGACCTCCAGCCTGTCCGAGGGCTCCCCCAAAGGCCAGCAGGACACCCCGTATGGGGTGGCGAAAGCGGGAGCGGGATGCAGGTAGACGAGAGATCTCCGGATGGATCTGGCGGGATGCAAGCGGCTTTGAGTTAGGATACGCCAGGGGAGGATCTGCGTAGCTTTCTTCAGGAGTATCCTCTTCAAGATTCTCCCGTTCCAGGATCACCAGGGCGATCCCTGTCAGGGTGATGATCATTCCGATCAATCCCTGCATGCTGATCCGCTCATCCAGAAAGATCCAACCCAGCAGAGCAGAAAGGGGTGGAACGGCCGAGTAGATCAGCATAGAGATCCGCCCTCCGATCTCGATAAAGGCCTGAAATAGGAGAATATCCCCGATTACAAAACCTACAAGACCGGAAGCCCCCAACCAGACCCAGAGGGAAGGGGGTGCGTCGAAGGGCAGGATCCTCCCCCGGGTGATCCAGGAAAAGAGGGTTAGAAAGAGAAACCCGAGGGTAAGCCGAAGGAGATTGAGGGACCGGGTTCCCACTCGTTTTCCTGCGAACTCGAAACAGAGGACAGTGACGGTCCAGAAGATCGCGGTGGCTAAAGCGGCGAACTCTCCCAGACGAGGGCCAACAGGGGTGCTCAGCATGGGAAGACCATACCATAGACAAGGTTAGGTTGAAAACTACAGGAAAAAGGATACAATGGTAGGCATGGAAACAGCAGAAGCTCGCGAGGTGTACGGATACCTCAAAGGGACACCCCTGTTTACCTATTTTGAGGAAAAATCTATGATGGATCTCCTCCAGAACTCCCGGCTGATTCGGTGTGATACGGAGCAGCGAGTAATACAGGAAGGGGAGGTGGTTCCAGAGTTCTACCTGGTGGCACGGGGAAGCGTGGATGTAACGGTAAGTGAAGGGGATCGTGAGGTTTTCATCAGCACCATCGGGGAGGGTGAATTCTTCGGGGAAGCGGGACTGTTTGCCCGGGTAAGGAGGACAGCCAACGTGGTAGCTTCTGACGGGACCGTTTTGGTAGCGGTCAATAGAGCATTCTTCCTTTCCTTTCTTCAAAAAAGACCCAAAGCAGGGATTCAGTTCCTCATGCTGATCATCTACAGTTTGCTGAAGAAACTGCGTACTGTAAATCAGGAGCTGGCCTTTGAACGAAAGTTCGATATCGATCAGGAGGACATCGATGACATCATACGGGGTATTCTGGAAGAAAAATAACAAGCATTATCAGAAGGCGCCCCCCTTTGCCCCTTTTGGGAGGGCAATCGTCCCAAAAAGGATCAATCAGGCAGGGATCAACGGAGCTATAATCCTTACGGCTCTGGCTGTACTGAGCATCCTGCAAAGTTTCGTTTCCTGCGCGACTGTTCCCTATGTTCAGAAAGAAGAGAAAGTGGTGAAGCTAGTGGAGCTGATCAACCGGGGCGGAGTAAATGAAGTGCCTGGTCTGGCAAGTACACCCTTTCTGATCGATGGGGAAATCGTACTCCTCCAGAAGGATCTTTCGGAATTCTGGGAAAACCTGCACAAGAATGGGTTCAGTATCCGCAGTCCTAAAGTTGTGCAGAATCGGTTCGTCCGCGTGGAGGACGCGAAGGTGTTCCGGGATTCCATGGAAGTGCGTACTTTCCTGAAGAAGTATGTGGATCGGGATACATCCCTCGTGCAGGTTCAGTCCGCGGACGGCACGTACTATTTTCTCCTCAGCAGGGAGGTTAAGGGGTATCCCAGGATGCTTGGGTTCGGGGGGCCAGTACGATGAAGATGAATATCAATCCAGTTTTAAGCCGGAAAAAGCAGATTCCCCATCGGGAACAGGTGCGGGTTTTGTCTTCGAGGGGGGCTCTTGCCCATGCGGATAAACCCACCTCTTTTGGGAAGAGAGCCTCTTTGAGGAAATTTGCCCCAGCGGGGGGGATTCCATCCGTAATTAACCGTGCCTTTGCGGTTAGAATCGCCTGTACGGTTCTTCTCCTTTTCTTCGCGATGGCTGGCTTTGGCCAGGAAGCTGTCGCTGTGTACGTGCAGGGGGAGGCGAACGCGAAGAATTTGCAGGGTAAACTTCTTCCTCTGGAAATCGGAGATCCTCTGAAAAGCGGGGAGTCGGTCATCACCAAGACCACAGGACGGGCTGATCTGGAGCTGCCCAATAAGAGTCTGATCCAGGTGAAACCGAACACGGTATTCACCCTATCTGAAGTGGAATTGGAGGGGGAAAAGCAAACCGTCCTGGCTACCACAGTCGGCTCTGTATCCTACCGGCTGAACAAGTTCACGGGCCGGGGGCCGTCCATCCGGACAGCCGGGGCAGTGGCGGGTGTGCGGGGAACGGATCTTACCGTGTATGCAGGAGCGGACGGCTCCACCCTCGTGGTGGTGGAACAGGGGGCGGTGGCAGTGGAAGCGGTCGGCAAAGAGGTGACCCTGGAAAAGAACGAGGCGGTGGAGGTGAAACCGGGTAGTCCGCCGGGAGAGAAGTTCAGCTGGATCGGGAAGCAGATCGACTACAGCACCTGGAACCAGGGGAAAATGGAGGAGTTTCTGAAAGACCCCGTGGCCGGAATCGAGCGGGTGGCCCTGCAGCTGGAGATCTACCGGAAAGGACTGGCCGATACCCTGCCCCTTCTTCGGAAGGCAGAAACAGAGGTCAATAAAGTGTACGAGGATCTAAAAAAGGCGGTAGAGGCAAAGGATGAGGCGCGGGCTGCTCAGCTTCGGGAAGAGCTCCTGAAAGGAGTGGGAAAGGACCGGCGGATCCTATTCCTCAACATGCGGTTCTATGCCTTATCCTACCTATCTTTGCGGCGGTACGTGGTGGGCGGTTTGTACATTCAGATGAAGAGCCGCTACATTACCAAACCCACTGCTGTGGTGTACCAGGAGTTCCTGGAACGGTACAGGGACATTCTACAGAAGTACGAAGAGACGATCGTGCCCCAGCTGGTGGAGGCGGATATTTAGCCCCGTTGTGCACAGCGGGCAGGCGCGTACCGGGAGGGTGTATACTGGGCTGGGGCGTGGCTGTATGGCGAATAGCGGTCTGGCGCGTACCAGCCTGGTTTAGACTTTGCCGGCGCGTTCCGGCATGGTATGTACCGGGCGGAAGCGTAGCAGTATGGCGTGGAGATATCTGACGCGCCTGCACGCTAACTATGGGAGTAAACGAAAGAGGGAGGAGGAAATCCATGACGAAAAGAACCTTTATGCAAAGAAATAAAAGTGAAGGAAGAAGCGGCCGTGTGGGAACAGGGGTAACTGTGGCCGCTGGGCAGAGCGTTAGCGCGCTCGATAGATCAAGGGAAGAGGGCGCTGGAGTGCTCGATAGAGTAATCGGCAAAAACAAGGGCCTGCTCGACAGCTCTGCAGTAAAAACCGCAACGGTCTCTAGAAGCCCGGCCGGAAGAAATACAGGTGAAAACAGAACTATGTCGGTTTGTAGAACCGCCGCGGTCCGTGTTTCCCCGACTGAGGAAAAAGGCAAAACTACTGCTGTTCTGGCTAGAAAAGCCCGCATCGTCCTCGCAGTCCTGGCTGCCCTTACCCTTCTTACCCTGTTTTTCGGCTGCGACCTTTTCATGGCCAAGGGAGTTACCATCGAGGAACGGATCGACATGTTCATGAAGGACGTGAACGCGGGGAATTACGGGAAGTTGTATACCCACATTCATCCGGATGCAGAATTGTATGAGCAAACTAAATCTGCTGATTATTGGAATAAACCGGATGTTTTTCCATCAGGTGAAAAGTATACCTTAGGGCTTGTTGTTCCGGTTGGGAACTTGGTAACTACGAAAATAAATAGCATGTCTAGATATGACAATGATACTATTATATTCGAAATGGCAAAAGATGGAGATGATTATAAAATAAAGAAAATAACTATACAAACATCATTTATATTATATAACTTAGTTTCAAGATAAAAGAGTTATTAATGGAGGCCGCCAATCCTACTATGAAAGGATGGCTGGCCCCACCTTCCTGCATGCTTCCCCATCCATTTGTATAGCGGGCGTGGCCTGAAGGGAAAGAAGCCTGTCTTTATCCTCAAATAGGGGAATCTTTTTAAGGTTCTGTATGGATATGAGTGACTCCGAAAATTGAACGTATCAGTTATAACTCGAAATACGCTTGAGAAAATTGAGGGAACTTACTGTTTGATTCTTCTGCGAAATACTACTCTTCAATGTGTTCCCCTGTTTCAAACGATCATGGCTAACATCATTCCCATTGTTCCTTGACAGGCAGCCAGGTTGCAAGAACTATAGAGAGGAGGAGGCTGTATGCTAATCGGTATTTCACCTGTAATTGGTCCGGATCTACTAAACGTTTTGTACCGGATGGGGCATGGGGACGAACTGGTACTTGCGGATGCTTTTTTCCCGGGAGAGTCGTGCAACAGCCGAGTGATTCGGGCAGATGGTATCCGTATCCCGGATTTACTGGACGGGATCCTGCGGTTGATCAATCTGGATACCTATGTGGCCCATCCACTGGTGATGATGGCTCCTGTTCCGGGAGACGAACTGGATCCAGGGGTAGAACGTTCCTACCGCGAGGTGATCGATCGGTTGTGGCCCGGGACTCCTTCCATCGAGCGGATCGAGCGGTTTGCCTTCTATGAACGGGCAAAGAAAGCCTTTGCCGTGGTAATGACAGGGGAAACAGTGAAGTATGCCAACATCATCCTGAAAAAGGGGGTAATTCCCATCTCGAGGCCGTTGGATCATTAATGACTCCTCTGGTGAGCCTGGTAGTGGGTTTCGGATTGAAGGACATACGACTAAAAGGGTGTTGTGTCGATGTTATTGAATCTTACCTGCATGTTTGTTATCATATTGGCTAATCGAGAGAGGCGATGAGGCTCGCCTTGAACCGCCGGTTTGGCTGATAGCCTCTATGAAGGGACTCCCCTCCATAGAGGCTTTTTTCTTTGGGGGGGCGTTAAGGGGAACGCCTAATAACAATAGGAAGAAACGCCCAATAACAATAGGAAGATAGGAATAGGCAGCGAGATGAATAATTTTCCCACTGTAAGCATCCTGTTTGATAAAGATGTTTCCCTGGCACAGGCGGTTGCACAACCGGATTGCTTGCATGATCTGAATCTGGACCAACTTATAGATGCTATTACCGGGCCAAAGCAGGAGTACGATTTAACCCCCTTTTTCTACACCCCTCTGCGGGATCCAGATACTGTGCGATATCGGCAGGAAGTGATGCGGGATCTGGAGAATGAATCTCTCATAGAGCACATCAAGGCTTTCTCGAAGGGAATGAGCACTGTCCGACGCTACCTGGGTATGGCGGAAAAATTGGACTTCGAGTATCACAGGATGGGCTGGACACTGGAGGCAGCCCTGGTTTACTGCGATACAGTAATGGCAGTATCCCCTCATCTGGCGACTGACTCCTTACGATCCCGCGGGTTAAGAGCGATCCGGGAGTACGTGGAGCAGTATGTTTCTTCACCTTCATTCCAGGTATTGGCATCCGAAGCGCGGCAGGTGAAGCAAGCTTTGGAAGAGGTGCAGTACTCTGTGATCATCGAGGGCGGCAAGTTCCGCGTAAAGCGGTACGAGGGCGAGGCAGAGTACGGCATAGAGGTGGAGAAAACTTTCGAGAAATTCAAACAAACCGACGCACAGGATTACCTGAAGCGGATCCCTGAAAGAAGCGGGATGAGCCACATCGAAGCAAAGATTCTCGAGTTCGTCGTTAAATTGTTCCCGGAACCCTTTGCCGCATTGACTCACTTCTGTAACCAGCGTTTCCCCTTCATCGACGAAAGGATTCAAACTTTTGACCGGGAGATCCAGTTTTATCTGGCCTATCTGGATTTCATAGCCGATCTCAAGCGTCGGGGGCTGCCTTTCTGCTATCCCCAACTAAGCGCCGCAAGCAAGGAGATCTACCTGTACGACGGCTTTGACCTGGCTCTTGCCCATGCCCACCGGTATAACCAGCAGCCTATAGTTCTGAATGACTTTTCTCTACAGGATTCGAAGCGCATCCTTGTCGTTACTGGACCCAATCAGGGGGGGAAGACCACGTTTGCCCGTATGTTTGGACAGGTCCATTACCTTGCAAGCCTTGGCTGTCCTGTGCCGGGACGGGAAGCGCGCCTTTTCCTTTTCGACCGAATCTTTACTCATTTTGAACGCGCAGAGGATGTTCGTACCCTGCGCAGCAAACTGGAAGATGACCTGTTCCGCATGCACTCCATGCTCGCTCAGGCCACTCCTGAAAGCCTCTTTATCTTGAACGAGATTTTTACTTCTACGACAGTTCACGACGCCCTCCTGCTGAGTAGAGAGATCATGGCACAGCTGACCGATAGGGATGTGCTGGCCTGCTGGGTCACCTTTCTGGACGAACTGGCTTCGCTGAATGAGAAAACCGTCAGCATGGTCGCTTTGGTCGATCCAGAAGACCCTGCCAGACGCACCTTCAAGGTCGTACGGATGCCGGCCAACGGACTTGCTTACGCTATGTCGCTAGCCCGCAAATACCGCCTGACCCGTGAGCAACTCAAGGAACGGTTATCACCATGAAAGTGTTTCTCCTCTACCCTGACAGGGATTTCGATCTGTCAAAGCCATTGCCGCCCCTCATCGAGGCTCTGGAAAGAGATCTGGGGCTCGATATTCTTCTCAACACCATGGCTCAGGGTGATCGATTCCTCTACCAGGTGGCGCGGCAGGTTCTGCTGTCGATCCAGGACGACTCTGCAGTGATTGCCTACCGTCAGGGAATTCTAGAGGATTGCCTCCAGCATGCCGGGGTTGTCCAGCAGCTCTACCGGATCCCCCTGGAGTTCCTGGAACGGAAGCGCAAATACTTGCTGTGGATCTCCCTACGGCATTCCAGCCCCGGTTCTCTCCTCAGTAGTGCGCGGCAATTAATTGAATCCTCCCTCGACCTGCTGCGGCAGCTGCGTCAAATTGCCGACCAGAACTGTAAAACATTTGCTTCGGAAGGATTCCGTCGGTTCTTTCGCATGATTCAGCAGGAACTGAACGACGCATACCTGGAAGTTGTGAAAGGGCACATCCAGATGCTCCGTTTTCCCCACGGTGTCCTGCTCAGGGTGCGTTTAGGTAAGGGGAACGAGGGAGTGGATTATGAGCTCTGCAAGCCCAACGGCGCGAACAAGAACTGGCTGCAACGACTTTTCACCTCCCGTTCACATAGCTATTCCTATACCCTTCACCCCCGTGATGAAGCTGGGGCCCGTATCTTGAGCGAGTTGCGTGACAGGGGGCTTGCCCTGACAGCGAATGCAGTTGCCCAGGCCGCCGAACATATCGAGAGCTTCCTCCATATCTTGCAATGGGAACTGGCATTCTACATGGGATGTATGAATCTTTCCAATCAACTGACCGCGTGGGGTTTCCCTGTGGCATTCCCCCAGGTTGCACCCACCTCCGAGCATGGGTTTTCCTGCAGGGGATTGTACGATGTCTCCCTGGCGCTAACGATGGGAAATGGTGTCGTAGGGAACGATGTGTCCGCCGAGGGAAAACCGCTGGTGCTTATTACAGGGCCGAACAAGGGCGGCAAGACAACCTTTCTCCGTAGTGTGGGGCAAGCGTATCTGATGATGCAGAGCGGGATGTTTGTGCCGGCAGAAAGTCTCTCCGCCAGCCTGTGCTCGGGCCTTTTCACGCACTTCAAACGGGAGGAGGATGGGACAATGGAGAGCGGCAAATTCGATGAGGAACTCAGCCGCATGAGTACGATCGTTGATCATCTCACCCCACATGCGATACTCCTGCTGAACGAATCCTTTGCCGCCACCAACGAGCGAGAAGGTTCGCAAATTGCCTGGCAGATCGTCGATGCCCTTCTCGAAAAGGGCCTCCGGGTGTTCTATGTTACCCATCTCTACGAGTTTGCCCGCCGCTGTTACGAAGAGGAAGGAGAAAAAATCCTTTTCCTCCGTGCCGAAAGGCTACCGGATGGAACCCGTACCTTCCGACTCAAGGAAGCCCACCCAATGGAGACAAGCCATGGGATGGACCTGTACAGGAGGATATTTGGCGTCGAACGACAGAAGAGTATGGCCGGATGAACCTGGCTTCCCAACCTGGTACGTGAACTTTAAAATTATTTTACCAAGAGATTTTTGGGTAATAGTTAAAGGCACTAATGAATAAATAAGGAGAGTGTGGAAAAATAATAGTATAAACGTTATGATAGAACGATAAGTCTGGAAGGTGAAGCTGTGGTAAAACAGAAGAAAAATATCAAGAAACACAAAGATAAAAACAAAACCAGCGGCGCAACCATCGGCTATGAAGCCGAACTATGGGACATGGCGGATGCACTACGAGGCAGTATGGACGCTGCTGAATATAAGCATGTTGTCCTTGGTCTACTGTTCCTAAAGTATGTTTCTGATTCATTTGAAGAACAGCATAAAAAACTTGAGGCTGAACGGGAAAAGGGTGCAGACCCTGAAGACCCGGACGAGTACCTTGCAGAGAATATCTTTTGGGTGCCACAGGAAGCACGTTGGGGTTACTTGAAGGCAAATGCGAAACAGCCGAACATCGGCCAGTTGGTGGACGATGCTATGGCAGCTATTGAAAGAGATAACCCCGCACTCAAGGGAGTCCTCCCTAATGATTACGCCCGTCCGGCACTGGATAAAACGCGGTTGGGTCAGCTGGTAGACTTGATCAGTAATATTCAGGTGGGGAACAAGGAAAGCCGATCGAAAGACATACTCGGCAGAGTTTATGAGTACTTTCTCTCGAAATTTGCCAGTGCGGAAGGGAAAAAAGGAGGGGAATTCTATACGCCCCGTTGTGTGGTTAAGCTCCTGGTTGAAATGATCGAACCTTACCGAGGGAGGGTATACGACCCCTGCTGCGGTTCATCGGGGATGTTCGTTCAATCAGTGGAATTCATCCGTGCACATGCAAGCGGCAATGGGAACGGTGGAGGAGTCCGAGCTGATATCTCTATTTATGGTCAGGAATTGAACTATACCACCTGGAAACTCGCCCGGATGAACCTTGCGATTCGCGGTATCGATGCTAAGATTGCCCACGGTGACACATTCCATAATGATTGTTTCCCGGATCTTAAAGCTGATTTTATCCTGGCCAATCCTCCCTTTAACGTATCGAATTGGGGTGGCGATCTTTTACGAAATGACAAGCGGTGGAAGTACGGCGTGCCTCCTGTGGGAAATGCGAACTTTGCCTGGGTCCAGCACATCATCTATCATCTAGCGCCAGGGGGTATGGCAGGATTTGTACTGGCTAATGGTTCCATGTCTTCAAATCAATCGGGAGAGGGCGAGATCCGTAAAAATATAATCGAAGCTGATCTGGTGGACTGTATGGTAGCTTTGCCTGGACAACTCTTCTACTCTACTCAGATTCCTGCTTGCCTGTGGTTTCTTTCTCGAGATCGTAAAAAGGGAAAGTTCCGCGAGCGGAGTGGCGAGGTGCTATTTATTGACGCTAGGAAAATGGGCCGGCTGGCTGATCGCATCCATCGTGAGTTGACAGAAGAGGACATTACCCGGATAGCCAATACATACCATGCTTGGCGCGGTGAGGCAATAGGCGGATCCCAGCGCACAGAATATAAGGACGTCCCCGGATTTTGTAAGAGCGCTACGCTGGATGAAATCCGCAAAAATGGTTACGTGCTTACACCAGGGAGGTATGTTGGCGTAGCCCCACAGGATGAGGACGACGAGCCGTTCGAGGAAAAAATGCACCGGCTTGTCGCCCAATTGCGCGAGCAACAGGCCGAGGCGGCACGGCTGGATGAAGCGATTGGGAGGAATTTGAAGGAATTAGGCTTCTAAATGAACAGACCGTTTATTACA
>CALKLC010000147.1 GCA_937991975.1 uncultured Spirochaetales bacterium
TGGTACTCTTGAGCGTGGGAACCCGCACGTGGTCGTGCCTACGTTGCGCCACAGTATCCTTGCGGGTCTCTTCACTGTAGCCGTCCTGTCCAACGGGGAGTATCAGTTAAGTAACCTTATTGCTGATTTCCTGAACCGGACTTATCCCATTGTGCTCTTGCAGTCTATAAAGATCAGTCTGCAACGGCAGAATGGAATTACCACGATCCACGTAACCCATGATCAGGAGGAGGCTCTTTCCATTGCCGACCGAGTGGCGTTTTTAAAGGACGGACGGCTCGTGCAGGTGGACACGCCCAAGAACCTGTACGATCATCCAAAAACGATCGAAGTGGCGAACTTCGTGGGAAGATCGAATCTGATTCCAGTCCGAGTTGTAGTTATCGACCGGATCGAAACACCCTTCGGGGTTCTTTCCTGTGATACAAAAGGGTTTGCATCTGGATCTGCTGCTACGGCCCTTATCCGACCCGAAGCGATCCTTCTCTATCCCTCCCTGGAAGCTGGGGGGGCTCTGAATGGGGCTGCCCCTTTTCCCTGCAGGGTTATCCGAGACCGCTTCCTTGGTCCAGTACGCCGGGTAGATGTGGAGGTGAAGGGGTATACCCTGGAAGCTGAAACCATGTGGAGGGGAAATGTCTCCTGTTGCGTAATACAGCCGAATACTATAAGCCTGTTTTGAGCCTTTAAAGCTTTTCGCATCCTGATTTCACTTAGATTGAATTAAGGATCCTACTTCCCTTGACCCGATGAAACAGGCGTTCTACAATTCACTATATGAAAACCCTCATTCTATACAGTTCAAAGCATCACGGGAATACGGAAAAAGTCGCCCGTGCCATGGGAGAAGAATCTGGAGCAGCAGTGCGAAAACTCTCGGATATCCGGCCGGAGGATCTGGATGGATTCGATCTGGTGGGGTTTGGTTCTGGCATAAACGGTTTTGATGTATACCCCGACCTTACCGCCCTCGTCAGCGGAATGCCTGATCGGAAAGGGCAGAAAGCATTCGTTTTTTCTACCTGTGCCTCGAACAAGGATTTTACGGGGAAGTTTCGTACCCTGCTTGCGGAAAAAAGATTTGATGTTGTAGGTGAGTTCCACTGCAAGGGTCTCTGGACTCCCCTATTCTTTAAAATCCGAACGGGTCATCCGGACGAACAGGATTTAATGAACGCCCGGGCCTTTATCCGGAACCTGATCCAATAACCATGTAATCATGGTTTTGAACAAGAATCGGATTATCTATAAACTGACTGAAATAGGGGGAGTCCAATAAATGTGAAACACCGTATCTCCCTCTTGTTCCTAAATCTTATTGTTGTTCTTTCCCACCCTGCGTTTCCCCAATCCTATACCGTCCGGGGAGAGGTTCTATTCAACGGGAAAGGTTCAGTTTTTATTTCTCTCGTGGACAAGGACAGTTTCTTACAACCCGAAAAAGCTATCTTCCACCAGGTGTTTCCTTACCCGTTTCCCATAAATGCGGCCCCATTCCCCTCTACTCCTGATTCGTTTACCCCTATACAAGAAAAGGCCACCGGAACAAGCTCCTTTATCCTCTCCTTTCAATTTGCTGGTATTCCCGAGGGTATGTATGCGATCGTAGCGTTCCTCGATGAGAATGGGAACGGCACCCTGGATAAGGGCCTCTTCGGCCCCACAGAGCCCTGGGGAATGAGTTTCAGAAGCTCTCGACCTCGATTCCGGGCTCCCCGGTTTGAGGATGCACGGTTCAAGGTTCCAGAGGAAGTGCGGTATTTCAGGATTGAACTGGTTAAGTAGAGACTTGAGGTAGGAGGCAAGGGAAGTTTTGTCAGGAGTTATACTCATGCAATAGCGTTTCCAGTAATTCACTGGCTTTTCTTAGATTGGTAAGTCGGTACTTCTCCTGCGGAGTATGGATCCCCTCCATCTCCAGCCCGAGCACAAACATGGGAATCCCCCTGGCGTTGAAGAAATTCGCATCCCCTCCTCCACGGGAAGATAGAAGTCGAGGCTCCAGGCCCATCTTTCGACAGACCCTTTGAAAAGCCTGAAGCATAGGTGCATTCGGGGACAGGGAATACCCCTCGTACATCAGTTCCCATGTAAGATGCGCACCATCTTTCAGACGGACAGCTGTATCTATTATTGCCTGCCAGTAGTGGAGTCTGTCCTTTCTCCGGCTCCGTAGTTCTCCTGTAATCAGGCACTGATCCGGAACCACATTGATGGAAGTACCCCCCTCTATTAACCCAATATTGGCAGTCGTGGAGGAATCCAGCACTCCTGTTGGAAGGGCTTCTAGTAGAGAACCAGCGGCTTTGATTGCATTTAAGCCTTTTTCCGGTTCAAGCGCCGCATGTGCGCTTTTACCCTGCACCTCTATGGTGTATTTTAATTTAGTAGGCGCCTCGATCACTGCTGAACCAAGGGGTGTTTCCCCGTCCAGGCAGATTCCCCAGGAAGCGGATAACCGGGAAGGATCAAAAGCCCGGGCTCCCGCGCATCCCTGTTCTTCCCGAACAGTAAAGAGTACTTCGAATGGATGGTACGCTTGAGGACAGTTGGAGGCTTGTTTTAAAAGATAGAGGGCTAAGGCCACCCCCGCCTTATCATCCGCCCCCAAGGGGCATCTCCCCCCTGTATGAACCACATCTCCCTCCACAATTACGGGAATCTGTTCCCAGTCAGGCACGGAAACCGTGTCCATATGGGCCACAAGAAGAATGGGGCCAATTCTATCAAGCCCCCCTGCGTTTGACTTACTGGCTCTTATCCCACTCTGTTTGCTCCTCACGATTAAGTTCCCGGCTCCGGGAAACCTGGACGTTTCTTCTTCTACCTCATAGCCGAGGGGTTCCAAAAACTTCTGTATATACGTTGCCACTCCTTCTTCCTTGCCGCTGGGGCTGGGAATAGATAGGAGATCCAGAAAGATAGAAACCAGTGTATTCTTCACATGAACCTCCATCCGCTAGTTAGATTGAGTATTTTAAAAGTGTGTAAGTTAATCAAACCGTCTCCATAGAGGTAGGGTAGACTTTCTCAGCTTATAGAACTTGGTGGCAGAAAAAAGGGTTCGAGAATCACCCTCCTCTCCGTATCAACGATTCCCCTGTCGGTAATTTTAAAGTAGGGACTTACGCTGAGAGAAAGGAGTGAAAGGATCAGAAAGGGACGTGCACGTCTTATTCCCATTTCCCTTAGTCTATTCTCGATCCGCTCAAGTTTATCTGCCACTTCCATTGAAGGCCTATCAGAGAGGATCCCGAAGATGGGAAGGGGCAGCTCTGCGGATATATCCCCATTCTCCACCACAACGATTCCTCCCGTAAGGGTTCCCACACGGTTTGCCGCTTCTGCCATTTCAACAGGAGATTTGCCTACCACAAGCAGGTTGTGACTGTCATGGGAAAAAGAGGTAGCAAAGGCTCCTCTTTTTAACCCTAAGTTATCCACCAGGGCCAGGGTACGGAAGCTTCCCTCCCGACTAATTACAGACACCGCGCAGCAATTCGAAGCCTCCCCTTCCCAGCAAGGAAAACCATCTTCCAGGATTACAGGTATGATCCGAAGGTCTGTTAAAGAGGTGCGGTCGTCCAAAAGACGAACGACCCTTCCCTGCACTTCCCGGCGTCCCCTCCAACACTCTTGCCCCCTAGCTGAACCGAGGACCACGGCAAAGTCTGCAGGATGGAAGGGTCCGGGCAAGGCAGCGTTCCGGGTACTTTTTTTCGAACGTCTCCCACCCGAGGGATTTGTACGCGACACAGAACTTTCCCAGCCCAATAGTGGAATAGAACCTTGTATTGTATCAGAACAATTAAAAAACGATGGTAATGGAGGGCCCACGTACTGGCCCTCTTTTCCCACGATGGTTCCCGAGGTATAAACTTCTTCAGGATTAAAGGAGGTCAAATCGGTTTGTATCAAAAAATCGGCTGCGTATCCGGGAGCGATTCCCCCCTTTTTCCTCATGCCCCGGTCCAGCCCTAAATACCGGGCAGGCCGAATGGTGGCGGATGCAATCGCCTCAATAGGATCGTATCCTGCACTCACGGCCATACGAATGATAGAGGAAAGGTGGCCTTCGGATAGAAGGGAGGGCTCCACATCGTCTGTTACGAGGAGGACCCGGCTACGGTCCTTTAAGGACATTACGGTTTGGATTACCTCTGGAGTGAGGCTTTTTGCCTGCAGCATCACTGCAAGACCTTTTCCCATCTGTTCCAATAGTTTTTCTGGGTAGGTTAACGTATGATCCGAACCAATGCCCCTGTATAGGTACTCCGATAGTTCCAATCCCCGCAGGGTAGGCACATGCCCTTCTACCAGATAGTTCAGTCTATGCGCCTCAACAATCAGGGGACGAAGAGTTCCTTCGTCCTTTGCCACCCGGCGGTTCGACTCGAAGTCCAGGTTATCAGATTGCCCGGATTCTGAACGCACCTCTTCTAGAAGCCTCTGGTAATCCATCACCTCACCTAAGGCGATTACTTCCCGGCAGTCCTTAAAGGCCTTTAAGGTTTCTACGTGAAAAACTTCCCGGGTCCATTCGAGTTCAGGAGAGGTAGCCGGCACACAGCTGGGAAAGGCGATCCGGATGTCAAGGGGAAGGTGTCTGCAGGCTTCGATAAATACTCCCAGCCCTTCTGATCCCCCTGCATTTGCTACCTCGTGGGGATCTGCAAGAACCGTGGTGGTACCGTGGGGTAGTACGGCTTCTGCAAACCGGCCAGGGGTAAGGAGGCTGGATTCGATGTGCATATGACTATCCACAAACCCGGGGAGCAAAAAGCGGCCTTCGAGGCTCTTGAGGCTTCCAGCTTGCAAACCCGGAGGTGGCTCACCCTCTTCCACATAGAGGAACGTCCCATCCCGGATTCCGACCCATCCTTCAAAGACTCGAAGGCGGAATACGTCCACAATCCGGGCATCGGTTAATACCAGGTCGCAGGGGATCATACGGCGGGAAGACTCGTCTCGAAGCCCTGCTGATAGAGGATTTCCACGGCTCGCAAAGCGGCAGCTATCGCTTTCTTCTCCCCTATGAAGTACAGGGCTTCTTTCTCCGCCAGGGTAGGCTGCTTTTCCAGCCAGATGTTGGAGTCTGTAGAAACAATAGCACCGGTAGCGATCCTCCGAACCGTACCCACGATAAAAAGAACCGAAGCCTCCTGCTCCGCGGCTACCACTCCCGCATCTGTTAGCAGTTTATTTAGCCCTTGATCCTGCACGTAGTACGCATCCCGGGTGT
>CALKLC010000148.1 GCA_937991975.1 uncultured Spirochaetales bacterium
TTTTGCAACTATCAGTTTCAATATTCTACTACCTTTACACAAACAGGAGTAGGTATTTCGATAGAATGCGCTTTAGCAAGTCTTCCATCCTTCAAATCTATGTTAAAACTTGAATGCTCATACATTCAATTTAAATGGGGAGAAATTCGTTTCAGTGTCGAAGGCATCGATCCCTTCCACCTGCTTGAGGAATCGAACGATCCTATAGGTTAAGGGAGTAATAACGATCTCGTAGGCTACTTTCAAGAACCACTGGGACAGGATCGCTTCCTGTATAGCTTTCGAAGGGAGGATCCCATAGAACGCCACTGTGATGAAGACTAAAGAATCCATCCCGCCTCCCACCAGGGTAGAGCCAATGGTCCTGAGCCAGAGAAAACGTCCTCTGGTTTGCACTTTAAGCTTAGCTAACACAAATGAGTTTATGAACTCTCCGCATAAATAGGCAATAAAGGACGCAACAAGGAGGCGAGGGGAAAAACCTAGAATTGCATCCCACGCTTTCTGATGTTCCGGTGGCCAGAAAGGAGCCGCGGGAAGGACGCCGCTGAGTGTAATGGCAAGCACAGCCAGCAAGTTACAGAAGAATCCCAGCCAAATCACCTGCCGAGCCCGAGCGAATCCATACACTTCTGTGAGGATATCTCCAAAGATGTAGGCCAGCGGGAATAGAACCATAGCTGCGGGCACGTAGAATCCCCAGAGATTCACCATCTTCACCGCAACGATATTGGAGATGATGAGGGTAGTGACAAACAAAGAGGAAATAAGAGAAAAGTACTGTAAAGCGGAACCTCGCCTATCCTGCTCCATCATCGAACCGCTTCCTTTGCGGCTCTGGTTTTCACATGTTCGGATTCTACAGTGATCCCGATACCTCCCCGAATGTTGAATACCCCAGTAACTTTCAGGTAGTGTGGGTCCAGTACCGCCACCAAGTCATCCAGGATTGTATTCACCACATGCTCATGAAAAGCTCCCTCGTTTCGATAGGACCAAAGGTACAGTTTCAAGGATTTGGATTCCACGATTTTTGTATCCGGAACATACTCGATCCGTATCCTGGCAAAATCTGGTTGCCCTGTGATCGGGCACAGACAGGTAAATTCCTCTGTCTCGAGAGTTACTTTATAGTATCGGCCCGGATTTCTGTTGGGGAAGGCCTCCAGTTTTTTACTGGGTTGGGCTTTTCTACCAAGGATAGTAAGATCCTCGGAAGATGCATCAGAACTGTTCATGTCTTGCTCCTATGTTTTTTAAGGTGGGAACTGCGACCACCTTTGGAGTACCCTGGTGCATATCTTATAGGTTCAGGTATGGGAGGGTCAACCACTACCCCACCCCGTTGACAAACGATAGGCCCCTTTTATAGAATAGGGCCGTCAAAAAGCCTGCGGCGATGGTGAAATTGGTAGACACACCAGCTTGAGGGGCTGGCGAGCGTTCGCTCATGGAGGTTCAAGTCCTCTTCGCCGCATCAATCTTCAAACTCAACCCGGTTCTTACCCTTCATCTTTGCCCTATAAAGTAGCGCATCTGCTCGATTCACCAAAGTTTCTGCCGATTCTCCTTCCCTGTACTGGGCAACTCCGATAGATGTTGTGATCAATTTGGGAATCCCATCTAAATGTTTCAAAGAAATAGCAGCCCGAATCTTTTCTGCTACTTTCACTGCATTCTCCAGCACAGTCTCGGGAAGAATGATGAGGAACTCCTCTCCTCCATACCTTCCTCCAATATCGGATGCACGTATGAGAGTTTGGATCTTTTGTCCCATTGCCTGCAGGACCCTGTCCCCTGCACGGTGACCATACTCATCGTTCACCCGTTTGAAATCATCGATATCCATCAGGATGACGGACAATGGATGCCCATACCGTTTGGAGCGATGAATCTCCTTCTCCAATCGCTCGAAAGAATAACGGTGATTGAAGAGTCCGGTAAGGCCATCCGTCACAGCGAGATATTCCAACCGTTTCCTCATCTGAAAGGCCCGGGCATTGATCCGAACCCTGGACATAAGCTCTGCAGCATCAAAGGGTTTATGGATGTAATCATCCGCTCCTGCCATCAGGATTGTGGTCAGGGATTTTTCTCCCGAAAATCGTGACATACTGATGATGATGGCATCTTTGTGACGGGTACGGACTCGATGAACCACCTGTTCACCAGACATATCAGGAAGCACAATATCCAATATGTACACATCGAACAATTCCTGGCTAGAACAGAGTTCTTCTGCAGCAGGGAAAAGTTTCACATTCCCTATGCCATTCATGGTTAAAATATGGGATACGATTTTCAAAATTAACTGAGAATCATCTAGCACAGCAAAACGCAACTTGCGAATATACCGAGAAAGTTCATCCTCTGCCGAGAAGGCCTCGAAGTAACGCCTGAGTTTATCTTCATCCAATTCTGATTTGAGGATGTAATCCATTACACCCAGACTGAAGAACTTTTCCCGTAGTTCCAGGGAATCGGAGGATGTTACAATGATGGTGGGGATATCCTTGTGAAGGTCCTTTGTAAGGGCCCGGATCAAAGACTCTGCCGATCCATCGTCCAGTTCCAACGCCGTGATAAGGAGATCCACGGGGCGCTCTGATAGCATACGGACAGCTTCTGCCTGGGTGGCTACGCTAGTTATGGAGTACCCGTACCGTACAACCAGTTCACGCATGATTTTCCGAAATAGTTCGCTTCGATCCACATGTAATACATGAAGCATGCTCCACCTCCCTTGCCGTCAATGCGGGAAGAACAGGTACAACGCAGATGCATACAGGACGGCACTACCTAGTACGAACAATCCAGGTTTCACCAAACCTTTCAAACTCTCCCACAAACCAGTCTTGAAGTACTCATTGGTAACGATCAAACACACATGTATGGGTGAGAAAATCATCCCCAGATACCCACTAGTATGGGTCAAGACGATCGTAGAAAACAAGACCCCGGTACCAGGATCTGCTCCCAATAGGCGGAAGATCACGGGGTAACTCGCCCCCACGTACCCCACCGTGATCCCTGTAGTGACTCCACTGATAAAAGGTATAAGAAACACCAGCAAAAGGAGGGGAATCCCAAACTCGTTCAGTTCAGATCGAATCTGGTCCATCAGGAAGTTCCCTCCGGGCAACCGGGCTTCGATAAATGCTCCGTACACTCTGGCAAGTAGGACGATTATCGCCAGACTCACTGTTCGTTTAGACCCCAGTACTTTCTTCCACACTTCCCACGACAGTGGCCTTTGGATCTGGAGCATCCCAATTCCCGCCACTACTCCCAGGGCCATGGGAAGGTATTTATTTAGATCCGATACGAACGGGAAAAACACCAGAATACCGCTATATACTAGAATCACTGTCAGGGTAGGTACAATTAACGGTAAGAATGCCTTTTGAGTTCCTGTGGAGCTCTGCGCATTGCCCCTGCGCAGTTTGGACAACAGGAACATGTATCCTGCTCCTGTGGAAGCAAAAAACATGGGAAACATCACCAGAACAAACTCCCATACGGGAACTCCCGTGATATCCACCGCAAGGAGAACTCCTGGGTACAGAGGCCACCAGTACTCCCAAATATGTCGGAACCAGTAATTGATCCTCGTTTTCAGGAGTGGTTCCATTTCGTTGTTTGAATCACCATCGTTCAGCAGGGGAGCCGAGAAAAGGGCACCGGCAGGCATGGGGAGGAGTCCTACCACGGCGGGGAGTGCAGCCACTAACCATCGTTTGGAAAGCCGTTTTTCAAGGCTTCCCACAAGATCCTTCATGATTCCTGCTTCGGAAAGGAGGGAACTCAACCAGATGACTCCCACTATTACCAGAGTCAAGAAAAGGGAATCCAAAGACCAGACCCGATTGAAAATGATACGGAACCCTTCAGAAGGCGAATACCCAGCCCACAATCCAAGGATCAGGATGCCGGCACCCAGAGAAACCTCCAGGTTCTTCGATATCTTCTGAACCAATAGAATACTGAATAGTGAACCGATGACCCGAACCAAAAAGGGAGGAAACAGAATCGATTTAATCATAGTATAGGCAATACCATATATTAAAAGTAGATAGAAATCAAGATTTAGATAACTTCCACTACCAGTGTGGGGAACTCTTTTTCGAATTCCGCTTTCAAGTCTCGCATGAGGGACCGCCGTATCGTGGCCGTTACCACTCCGCAGACGAAACAAGGGTGCCTTGGTTCCTCTATATCAAGGAATACCAGAAGTTTTTTCTCCGACTCGCTATAGGAGACCTTCCGTACCAGCCCTAGTTCAGCCACGCTACGAAAGGTCTCTGGTTCTTTCACCCTATTCAAGACCGTATCGATCTTCTGTTTCATCTCTTCACTCATCATCCGATGCCCCTTTACTGAAGAAAGGTTTCAATTCGGGTAAGGCGGATCTAAAGAATTCTCCCAGCTTCCCCTTTTCCGGTTTCAGGTAGAAAAAGAAAGTCTTATTCTCCCCGTAACAACAAAAATGGATCAATAACTCCTCATGGGCGATTCTGTCCAGGAACTTCCGGAGTCGATCTCCCATTCCCTTTTCTTTCCAGAAAAGGATATACCGGCGGTTATTCTTGAACACTTCGTCCGATTCCATCGATTCCACCCCAAGAATCGTCTTCCGCGCCTTGCGGTGATATCCGCTACTAACGATGTGTCCTTCTCCCAGCAGCTTGCCCTGTATGAACAAGTTCAAATAGTACCGATCATGCCTGGCAATAAGGAGCGATATAGGAAAGTACAGTATGGACTGGCGGGGGAGAAGAGTGAATGTTCCTTTTCCCTCCCGGAATGGCCTTTCCATCCTATAGACGAAATTATAACCTATCGTACCTCCGAAGTTCGTATAGGTGGTGTCCTTTGGTTTTAACGCCTCTTCACTCTCCCGGGCGATCCAACCCGAGATCCAGCGGTTCTTCTTCCTTCCCTGGAAGTATCCAAGGGTAGTAATGAGGGCTAGGGCAATGAGGGGAATGATCCATTGGTTCATAGATTCAATTCCTCTCCATATCTTCAACCAGTTCCGGGATCTCCACCTTCGCCAAATCTTCGTTTGTTTTTAAGCCCGTAGGAACGTACACTGAGGTAAAGATGGGGAATCGATGGAAGTTCTGTTTCACCTCATCCCCGCAAGCCCCATCGGAGGGGGCCTTGTTGAAGCATACGCTGTCGATGTACACATCCAGCTTTTCCAGTTCATGCTTAATCCGGATGGCTTCTGCCAGCGAAAGGGTATCGGGATTGATAATCACAGTAAGGTAACTTTCGTTTTTGAAGAGTTGATGCAACGAAGAGAGCCTTGATTGAATGCTGGAAAGTTTCCCATAGATCCGATCATCCTCCGGTTTTGAAGATCCCCGGATTACATGGGCTTGTGGATTGAGGGAGAGGATGGTCTGACGCTTCTTCAATACCTTCTCCCTCATGTTTAATAGTTCCCGAACCCAGAGCATCGAGATGGTAGGCATGGCCAGGAACCGCAGCGTCAAAGCAGTGGGGGGCGTGTCGAAAATGATCCGATCGTACTCGTCCCCATACGCTTGCACCACATGCTCGATAGCCCATAGAACCGCATATTCTTCGGTGCCTGGTGTGTACTTCATGATATTGATGTACGAATCCAGATTGATCGTCGTGTTGTACCGGTAAGTTGCCAGGATCTCTTCCCTACTTTCTTTCAAGTAACGAGCGATCCATTCCTGTAGGTCCACTTCAATCCCATCGAGATTTGTAGCCAGCGGAGTACGTTTATTGGATAATTTCATTCCGAAGACGTCCCCCAGATTATGGGCGGGATCGAGGGAAACGATCAGGACTTTCCTGCCCATCCTGCTAAGGTAGTACGCGGTCGCGGAAGACAAGGTAGTTTTCCCCACTCCGCCCTTTCCAAGGAAAAAAGCTACTTTCTTCATATGCACAAACCTCAATCGACATTCAACATACCCATAATGGCTCCCAACGGATCCTGAGCCAGATCTGCCCTGCTTACCATGACTTGAAGTTCATCTTCCAGGTAGGGGAGAAGCTCCATCGCCATCGCAGCAGGAGGCGCGGGCAACCCTATGAAACTGCCAAAAATCAGCACCACGAAGAGATTCTCCAGTTCATTCAATTCGAACTCCAACATCCCAGTGGCCTTGTCCCTATGGACCTGGACTGTCGTTTCCCAGAACTTTTCCCAAATCTTAACGAATGAAAACTTTGATTTCATATAGTCCACTTAACATACTGACATTTCTACGAATAGGCAACCCTGGAAACGAAGAAAAAAGCCTGCACAGCAAAGCCATGCAGGCCCGTTTTTCCGTTAGGGGTTCCTCCCTACGCGTCCGCTTTAGCGGTTTTCGTTCCGAAGTTTTTCAGGAAAGATACGATCATCACCACATTGAGGATCAGCAAGAAGATGTTAATAACTCCTACTACGGCACCAGTGATCTGGTTTTTCATAAATGCCACATCCGTCATGTTAGGAGCCCGCACGAAGTGGGTAGGTATGATTACGAATTCGTACCAGATCAATCCGGCGGTTACGGTAATCCAGAGGAAGAAGGCAGGAATCAGTACCACGTTGGTATACTTTTCGCTTAACCTCTTCTTAACCCACATGGCAGCTGTCAACATAACGATGGAAGCGATCAGCTGGTTGGCGCCAGAAAAGGCTGGCCAAAGTACTGTGTAGTTCCCTGTCCATGCAAGACCGATCCCAATTATAGCGATGATGATGGACGCTGACCACTTGTTGGAGAACAACCCATAGAGAGCGGCAACCTTGTCTTTCATCGGCAGTGCCAATTCCCCAATAATGTACCGCCCCAACCGGTTTGTGGTATCGAGTGTAGTCAACGCAAACGAGGAAACCCAGAGAGAGGCGAAGAGGTTCATGAACGCAGGGGTAACGAAGGGGAGAGTGCTCCCTACCATATACCCATACGACCTGGTGAACCGTGCGAGGGCAGGCGTGGCGAGAACTTTCCCTTCACCTAGAGCAGCAATCCCAAATCCAGCGATAGAAATGACGACTACCGTGGAAAGGAACCCTTCCGTCAGCATCGCTCCGTACCCTACAAAGAGGGCGTCCTTCTCTTCCCGCAACTGTTTGGAACTGGTGCCCGAAGCGACGAGAGAATGGAAACCGGAGAGAGCCCCACAGGCAATCACGAGAGGAACCGTGGGCCAGAAGGGGGTGGGCTGTCCGCCAATGACCTTTGCGGAGAATGTAGTGAATGCGGGTACGCTATTGAATCCCTGGAAGGCGACGAGAGCGGCCAAACCGCCCATAAAGAGCCCGAAATAGAGTAGGAAAGAGTTCAGGTAGTCTCGTGGCTGCAGTAAAATGTTCACAGGAAGGGCGGAAGCAATGATGATGTAAATCATCAAAACAAAGAACCAGGTATCTTTAGAAGCTTTCAAGGGAGATATCATTCCCAGCCAGAAGGACAAAATGAGGAGCACGATTCCAATCAATGTGCTAAGGCCAATCCCCAGGCTTGTTCGATACATCAGTAAGCCGAGAACAATTGCCGAAGCACAGAAAAGGAAGAAGGTACTGGCAACAGACCCATCGGCAGCAAACTGGCCAGCCACGATATCACCAAACGCGGCCACTACCAGGATGCAGAGGAATAGGATGAACCATCCGAAGGATTTCCCCGCGCCTTTTCCCATCAAGTCCTGCGCTACGTACTGAACAGAACGTCCATCGTACCGCACAGAAGCTGTGAGGGATAAGTAGTCATGAATTGCACCGATGAAGATGTTTCCAAACCAGACCCATAAGAGAGAGGGTAGCCATCCCCATGCCACTGCCATCGCAGGCCCTACAATCGGCCCTGCCCCAGCGATGGAAGCAAAATGGTGACCAAAAAGGACGTACTTGCTGGTTGGCACATAATCAACCCCATCCTTCAACCGCATAGAAGGGGCTTCCGGAGCCTCATGAGATTTGAGGAGATTAGCCTGGAGCCTTTTGCCATAGGCAAAATAGAAAACTAGATAGACTACCAGAGCTACGACAGCAATTAAAGCACTCATTCGAACCTCCTTGCGTCCGCAAGATATGTAGGATTAAGCATTTTCGGAATTTTACGCCCTCTTTTCCCAATTGTCAAGAAAATCATTACAATATTGCACAGGTAGCATCGATTTACCCTTGCGTAAATTCACCCTTTTGCCGTACATACTATTCCTATGGAACGAATGTACGAACGCACCTTTGCCCTCTTAAAGCCAGGGATTCTCCAGCGGAGGCTGGTGGGCAACATTCTTACGAGGATCGAATCGAAAGGCCTCAAGATTATTGGGATGAAACTCCTGCAGCTTACCCGTAAACAGTGTGAGGTTCAGTATCAGGAGCACGAAGGGAAGTATTTCTATCTACCCTTATTGGATTACATGACTTCTGGACCTGTCGTTGCCCTTGTTTTGGCTGGATACGATGCCATCAAAACTCTTCGACAACTGGCAGGACCTACCGATCCAGCCCAAGCATCGCCTGGGACTATCCGGGGCGATTACGGGACCCTGACCCGATACAACATCATTCACGCTTCGGATTCCCCGGAAAGTGCAGAACGGGAAATATCTCTCTTTTTCAA
>CALKLC010000149.1 GCA_937991975.1 uncultured Spirochaetales bacterium
CTCGTGGGCAGAATTGAAAAAAAAGATCCTTATACCTTTTCTAATCGACCAACTTCAGAACGAGAAACCTTCCGGAACCCTGGAAGATCGACTGAAAACCTGGATGTTGGCAAAACCAATTCGGTGATACTCGATTTTTTCATTGACAAGAGGGTCAAAGTCTCCTACCATAGGGGCTATAGAATAATTTTGTAGGAGGCCGTATGGCTACAGTAGAACTAAAAAACATAAGCAAAGTGTATGAAGGCGGGGTCCGGGCGGTGAACAATGCCAACATCACCATCCAGGACAAGGAATTCGTCGTACTCGTCGGTCCTTCTGGCTGTGGAAAGACTACCACTCTCAGGATGATAGCGGGTCTGGAGGACATTTCGGAAGGGGAGTTGTACATCGATGGAAAACTCATGAACGATGTTCCCCCGAAAGATCGGGATATCGCCATGGTTTTCCAGAACTATGCTCTCTATCCACACATGACTGTATACGACAACATGGCATTTGGCTTGAAGATCCGTAAGTTTCCCAAAGACGAAATCGATCGAAGGGTAAAAGAGGCAGCCAAAATCCTGGACATCGAAATGCTCCTGGATCGTAAACCGAAGGCACTGTCCGGAGGGCAACGCCAGCGTGTGGCCGTTGGTAGAGCGATCGTACGGCACCCCAAAGTATTCCTTTTCGACGAACCCCTTTCCAACCTCGATGCCAAGCTCCGGGTTCAGATGAGGGCCGAGATCTCCGCTCTCCACAACCGTTTGCAGGCAACCATGATCTATGTTACCCACGACCAGGTGGAAGCGATGACCATGGGGGATAAGATCGTGGTAATGAAAGACGGGTACATCCAGCAGATCGGGGATCCCCTCCATCTCTATAACTATCCCGTGAACCGATTCGTGGCTGGGTTCATCGGTTCTCCACCCATGAACTTCCTCAGCGTGCGCATTCAGGAATCCGGAGGGAACCTCATCGTAGATGAGGGAACCTTCAAAGTGCAGATCGTTGGAAGGAATATCGATCTCGTACGACCCTTCGCAGGGAAAGAACTTACCTTCGGCATCCGACCCGAAGACCTGGTATATGCTGAGAAGGAAGTTCCGGGCAAGAGCATCCAGTCTACAATCGAGGTGGTGGAACCGTTGGGGGCAGAAATCCACCTCTATGTGAATACAGGGAAACATCAGATGATCGCCCGGGTACCTCCCCACCATACATTCAAGGTGGGGCAGCGGATAGACCTTATTCCGAACATGGATAAAGCGATCTTCTTCGATCCAGCTACCGAGCGTGCACTTTCAGCGGATTGAAGATCCGCCAGGGGTACTCTGACTGTTCCTGCATCCAAGGGCTGTCCCACCAGACAGCCCTTTTTGATAAGTTCCTTGGGTTTGAAGGATTATGAAAGCGGAATACATCAATCCATTTCTCGAGGCAACCCTTCAATTGTTTCGGCAAACCTTTGGAATCGAGCCCATTCCGGGGAAGGCCTTTCTGATGGAGAGGTCCAATACACACCGATGGGATGTTTCAGGGGTTATGGTCCTTACAGGGCCTGTGATCGGCGTGGTGGTGATCCGCTTGACCCGCTACTTAACGGAAAAACTTCTGGAAAAAACAGGGATCCTTTGCAAAGACGAAGAAGAACGGGAAGATGTGATCAATGGGATGATTGGAGAGCTGGTGAACGTGATAGCGGGTAACGCTTCTGGTAAGCTTACCGATTACAATATCAAAGTTTCTGTACCTTTCGTCGTGCAAGGGGAGAATCATTCTGTCATGTGGCCGGAAAGAGCCCCGATCGTTGGGATCCCCTTCAGCACCAACTATGGACCGTTCCTTGTGAATGTAAGTTTCATCGAGCCAAAGAAGAAGTAAGCCCCTGTTCGATTCGTTCTACGATGTAGGGCCGTAAACGCGACACAGGAATGATAGCGTCGATGGACCCAACCTTGAGGGCCCGCTCGACCGAATGGATCCGATCGAACCTCGAAGCAAGGGCGCTCTGCTTCTCACTGTGCACCCTCCTGAATATTTCATCGAAATCTTTCTGGTTGAAGTTCTGGTCGGACCGAAGACGTTCCTGCGCCTTCTGTACCTCCGGATCCGCGTAGGTTTCTTTCAATACCTGGGATGGGAACACTACCGCAGCCGCGGGAGCTCCCCCGATAACCGATGCATAGGCTCCTTCCAGGGCTACCACATGGAGATTGGGATTCAGGTATTTGGAGAATACCACGTAGGCTCCTCCATGGTACCGGGCAATCACTACGAAGATGAAGGGCCCCTTGAAGTTTACCACCGCACGTCCGATTTCCGCTCCATACTCCAGCTGCAGTTTCCGTAGGGATTCAGGAGATCCATCAAAACCACTCAGGTTGGCAAGGAATACCACCGGGAGCCTTCCACTCCAACTATTGATCGCTCTCGCTGTCTTCTTCGAACTCATAGGAAATAGAGTTCCCCCACTCCAACTCTCTGGCCCATCGTATGGGATCTCTCCTTTTCTCGGGATGGGTTTACTCTCGATCCCTATAAGTCCTACCGCATAACCGCCGATCCTGGCTTCCCATACGACAGAGGTTTCTGCGTCCCGCATTCCAGCCCATCGTTCCAGCGGTCTTGCGTCTTGATCGATGAGAGCTGACATTACCTGTCTGATTTCGAAGGGTTTCTTTCGTTCGGGATTTAGTTTCGTACTAAAAATGTCACCTACCGTAGAAAATCCCTGCCCATTCGTGTCCCGATAGGGGAAAGTGCCTATATCGCGGTCGATAGGATCCTCTGTGGGAAGTCGAACAGGATATGCTTCTTCGGGTGTTTTATAGGTAAGGGAGTAGTGGTGAAACAGGACTTCGTAGGCTTCCTGAAGATCCTTCACCTTGATCTGAGCCTCTCCATTTGGTTCCATGATTTTTTCTGCCCCACCGATTCCCAGATTGTCCTCTGCGCTGACACTTCCAGAAAAATCCAGCGCTTTCTTCCCCGTAAGAAGCATCGAGGCAGTCTCTGTCATGATCAACAGACCCTTCGTATGCATCAGCATGGTCGCCTCAGCATTCCAGTACGATTGGGCTCCCACGTTCGTTCCTGCTACAATGATATGGATCACTCCCCCCTTCTGGGTAAATTCGATGATTCGTTTCAACGTAGCTGCTGTCCAGTCGAGGTTCTCTGTTCCGGAATCCATATCGATACGAGCACCTGCCGAGATGGGTAGGAACTCTACCGGAAGTCCCAGGTCCTCTGCCAGATCAATAGCCGCATTGACTCTTCTGCATTCCCCCTCTGCCAGCGAACCTAGATCCGTGGTAGGATCTGAGAGAATGATCACTCGTTTTATTTTCCGCCCGTCAGGAAGAGGATTCTCGATGATGCCGAACACTATGTTAACTTCATTCATTCCGTAGGGTCTACCTTTCACGCTCCGATAGGACGGTTTTGGGGAGAAAGTCCCATCTACCGAAGCAAGATCGTACTCTTCGAAGGTGCCTGGCAGGTAGGAAGTTCGTGTGGAATCATTCGATGGAGAAGTCAGCATGCGGATGATCTCATACGGATATACGGTTCCCCTCTGGCGAGCTCGTACAACCCTGGCAACGTACGAATCCATCGGTTCCATCGGCCTTTTTGAAGGTTTACGAACACGAATGGTAAAGTTCGTTCCCACGATATTATCGAACAGGAGTTCCTTCTCTTGAATCTGTCGATCTTCGTTCACGAATCTACAGTACAGGGTGAGTCGTTCCATCCCTAATCCGAGCGTTCGAGCAGCCATCCGTTCGGCGTATTCCTGGATTACTTGTACGGAAATATCAAGAACCGGCCGAATATGGATGATGAGCCTATTCCAGAACAGACGATGTTTCCGTTTTATCTGCTCCCTCCTGAAGGCATAGATAGCCTCCATAAACACATGTTCGAAGGCAACCATCCTCCCTATCCTTCCATCGGGAGTAAACTCTGGACGGGTGGTAGAAACTTCTACAAAGGCAAAGATTCTCTCGTCCCGGGGATTTTCTTTTGCCACCCCTCGTACCAGATGATATTCCTCTCCCCCTGCGAGGTACTCCAGCTGGAAATTGGCAAGTCTATAGAGGCGTAATTCCCGATACTGTAAAGGGCCGAACTGTAATCTATTGCCATCCACAACGAAATGATGACCTGGTCCATCCTCGTCCCCCCACACCCATGTTCGGTAGGTAATAGCCCCCTCTTTTTCAGAAACTCCCAGGGACACCCAGCTACAAGGAGGAGTCCCCTGGGAATTTCGGGCTTCTTCCTCCAGGGCTTTATGAAAGGTATCGAATACCTTTGCCGGTTCCTCATCCTCTGTGTATACCACCCATTCGAGGGATTCTGTTCTATCCTTTCCGGAAGTTCGAGGAGACTGCTCCCAGAGAGCTTTCATTACTGAAGCAGGATCCGATGGATCCATGCAGGTTACCAGGGTATAAAAAGCCCTTCCTTCCTCGGTACTCTTCACCCCGGCAATCCTTGTTCCTGCCACATCTACTACTGCAACTGACTCCACTTTTCTATCCCGGTTCAACCGTCGGGACAGAGCTTCCAGGGCTAGATCCTTCAGAGAGGGAGAACCTTCTTTTATAACCCGTATAAACTCAGGGATCGCCTGTTCCCCCAGGTCGAGAAGCCGTTCCAGGAGTGGTTCCGATGATCTACCGATGGATCCCCCCTTCTGTAATAGGGAGAGGATCCTGCCCACCCTGGCGCTTTTCTGCTCCCGGATACTTTGCAGGATAAAACGGTCGAAAAGGTGGTACCGGGCATTGATAGCGGCATCTGCCAGGGTTTGTCGGGAAGGTTGAGAGATCAAGGCTATTTCATCCAGTACATCCGACAGGTTCCCGTCGATTCCCTCCAGATCCTGGGGTGCCCCCAGGATACTGAGGAGCAATTCCTGTTTTGCCGAGAGGGCAGCTCGCGATTTGAATAACCGGAATAATACTTTCCGTGCCCTGTCGGTATCCACATCTGCACCTACTCCATATAACTTCATCGCACGTTCTAAGGAGGTAAGGAAAAAAGAAGGGAACCCTTTTTTTCGATCCACAGTTCGTTTGAAATAATGGGAGAGAAGTTCTAGAGATGAAACCGGTACAAGTTCCCCTTCGGAATCCACCTGGTGGGTGGAGAACAACCGTTCGATGGTGGCAAAAATGGTCAACCCTTCCAGCCAGAGAGCTTTGATCTTCTCTTTATACGCGGGATGCGCCTGTAGAAAGGATTTTATTTCCTTATAGAGATCTACTACTAGCAGGCTGCTATCGTACCCCAGAAGTACTGCCTTCACCCTTCCTTTCAGTGCTTCCCACTGGTATTCTGTTTCTACCTGCAAAAGCCGCTGGAAACTGATCGGTTCTCCTTTGGGTTGATCCTTCGGTTCTCCCTCATTCTCCACTGCATCCAGTATCACCAGGACCTGTCCCGCCCCTACCTGCTCTCCTGGGCGAACCTTTACCTCCCGGACGATTCCGTCTGTCGATGCCGGCACCACAACTTCCATCTTCATCGCTTCGAGGGTAAGCAGTACATCCCCTTTTTCCACCCTATCTCCCACTCGTATGGGGATGGAGAGAACCACGCCCGGAGAGGGGGATTTATTGACTCCCCCCAGTGTAAACTCCAGTTCATAGGGGATCCCATTCACCTCTACCTGCAGGATATCCCCCCGTTCCACGATCTGGATTCCATACCGATTACCAGCAGCCCAAAGTTGGGATTCTTCCGTTTTCTTTTGGTACCGGACCGTGAAGCTGTGCCCATCCCTGATCAGGAATGTTTCCTCATCCAATGCTTTCACCAAAAAAGAGTATCGGTTCCCCTTTGCAGAGACCTCCACCTCGTATCCTGTACTTGGCCGGAGATCTCGAGGGGATCCGAAGGTAAGCATCTGCTGGGTGAAGTTCGTAATCTCCTCCTGCACCCTCCCCAAATATCGTTCAATGGCCCCCACTATAAGAGCTATATCCCAATCTGGAGTAGGAAACATCTCTTTTCCAGTTGAAAGAAACTCCTCGACGAACCGGGTGTGTACTCCTCCCTTCCGAATGTCCGGGTGACGGAGCAATCCTAACAGGAACGCTCTGTTTGTGGTGCCTCCCTCGATCCGAATTCTCATTTCCATCAGTGCCCGTTCCAGCCGTGCTAGAGTAGCCGGCCGATTGGGACCAGAAGCAATCACCTTGGCAACCATGGAATCGAAATCGGGAGGGATCTCACTGCCCTGATCGATTCCGGAATCAACTCGAATCCCTGGACCTGCCGGAGGTCTGAAAGCAGATACCAATCCGGGAGACGGGCGGAAATCCCTCTGTGGGTCCTCAGCATTGAGGCGAACCTCGATGACCGTTCCTCTGGGCTCCACCTTCCAATCCGCGATGTTCTCCCCACGGGCCACACGGATCTGCCCCTGCACCAGATCTATCCCAAAGAGCTGCTCTGTGATGGGATGTTCCACCTGAAGCCGGGTGTTCACTTCCATGAAATAGAACTCTTCCCGATCCAGGTCGTATAGAAACTCCACGGTACCCGCACTTTCATACCCCGCTGCTCTCATTAATCGTAGAGCCGCTTCCTCCATCCTGTGAATTGTATCTTGCGAAAAGCCAGGGGGAGGTGTTTCCTCGATGATTTTCTGATTCTTGCGTTGTATGGAACAATCCCTTACCCCAAAGGTCTGCACGTTTCCATACCGATCCACCAGAGCCTGGACTTCCAGATGTCTACCCTTCTGTACGAGCCTTTCGATGAATACCACCCGGTTTCCTGTGATCCTGAACGTTTCCTCTACGGCAGAATGGAACTGAGGCTTCAGATCCTCTGGCTTCAATACGAACCGGATCCCTCTCCCTCCACCGGCATTTGCCGCTTTTACAATCACCGGATACCCGATGCGATCCGCTACTTCCTTCGCTTCCTCGAGTGTACTGACCGGCCCACGGCTCCAGGGACAGATGGGAACCGCAACCTTTTCCGCTAATTCTTTTGCGGCAATTTTGTCTCCCAGGAGAGCCATTGCCCTTGAATCGGGCCCCAGAAACACCAATCCAGCCTGCTCCACCAGGGATGCAAACTCTGCATCCTCGGATACGAATCCCCATCCCACCCAGACTGCCGAACAACCTGAACGTGTAAGAGCTTCCAGCAGTAAAGAGCGGTCCAGATAGGGACTTCCCTTCCCCCTTTTGAAGGAAGGAAACTCATAGAGAGGGTAGGCAACATCCGCCTCCCGACTGAAGAGGGCGTTCTTTTCCTTTTCCGTATAGAAGGCAACGGTTTTGAGATCCGTTCCTTCCAGTCGGTTGAAATCCCGAACAGCGCGGATAAAACGGATAGCAGCTTCCCCTCGATTCACGATCCCTATGCGGGCGGTATCCTGCAGAATGGGTTTGGATCCTGGCATGGTCCCATCCTACAAAAGAGTTATTTGTAAGGTCAATAGGATTTGTCGGCCGTTGGCCGATTTTTAGGAAGACTCTCTTAGGAAGATTCTGTATCGAAGTATTCCCATTCCATAGGGGAATTGGAAGGGAGCTGATCCCACTGTTCGATGGAGAATCGGGCATAGAAACAGCCACAGGTGCGGAACTTTTCCAGAGACTTTCCAGCCCAACGGGCAGCAAGATCTTCGATTGCGGGATTATGTCCGCACACCAAAACTGTATCCCCTTCTTTCAGGGTAGATAGGATATTCTCGATTTCTTCTCCAGAGGCAAGGTACAGGGCATCCACATACTCCACGGATCGGAGGGAAAAGTGGACAAAGGGAAGTAGAATAGTTACCGTTTCCCGTGCCCGAAGGGCAGGGCTACAGAGGACCCGATCGAAGCTTACCCCACGCTGCTTCAGACATAATCCCATCTGTTCGGCATCTGCCCTTCCCCGCTTCAGTAAGGGACGTTCGATATCGGGAAGGTCGGGTATGTCTTTCTTAGCCTTTGCATGTCGTAAAAGGTACACTCTCTTCATAGTAAAGTATCCTACAATCTATTTTTCCAGCAGGCAATACATAGTATAGTAGGATGCATGGATCCACATGTTGCCCTCCTGCGCTCGCATCTCAATCGAATCACCCGGGAGTTCTTTTCCCAACGGGGATACCTTGAAGTAGATACGCCGATCCTTTCCCCTGCCCTGATTCCAGAATCAGCAATAGAGGTATTCGAAACCTTCTTTCTCTACCCGGATCGAGAACCTCTCCCCTTGTACCTGATTCCCTCCCCCGAAGTGTGGATGAAACGGCTCCTTGTAAAGGGATGGCCCTCCCTCTTTCAAATAACCAAATCCTTCAGGAACGCTGAATCCATCGGAAGGCTCCATAATCCGGAATTCACCCTCCTGGAATACTACACCCGTGGGGCAGATTACCTCGCTTCTATAGAGGTTACAGAACAGTACTTTCAATACCTGATCGACCATCTACCCCAGGAACTGCTTAGCTCCGATCTTAATGCCTTCCGACCCCCCTTCCGGCGTATGCGAATGGAAGAGGCCTTCCAGCACTTTGCTGGTTTCCCCTTAGGCCCTCTAGACCGAAAAGGGTTGATCGAAAGAGCGAAATCCCTTGGACTTACCCTTCCGGATGAGGCGAGTTGGGAGGAGGCTTTCAATCAAGTGTTCGTCCATCTGGTAGAACCCAACCTGCCGAAGGATCGCCCTCTCGTCCTTCTCGATTATCCTGCGGAAGTTCTGTGCCTGGCAAAGCGGATTCCAGGAACTCCCTGGAGGGAACGATGGGAACTTTACATCAGCGGGGTCGAACTGGCTAACTGTTTCACCGAGGAAACAGATCCTTCTGAAATAGATGCGTACTTCCTCCAGGAAGGGGAAAAGAAACGAAATGCCCGAATACCCCATCCCCTCGATGTCTCTTTTCGGGACATGTTTCGGGATCTGTATAACAGCTCATCCGAGGGAAAGGCCCTCCCTTGCTCCGGTGTAGCCCTCGGCGTGGATAGGTTAATGATGCAACTAGCGGGGAAGTCATCGATAGAGGGGGTGATTTTATTTCCCATTTCTGATATAGTTTCATTATAAACTTAATTCTAATGAGATAGAGAGGGAAACAAGCAGATTGTATGATCAGAGCAGGTGCCATTGAAAAAGGTATGTGTCTATTAATGAAGAACGATCCATACCTGGTTGTAGAGCGGGAGTTCGTGAACCCGGGGAAGGGTTCTGCCTTCGTACGGCTGAAACTAAAGAACTTGAAGACCGGTCAAGTATTGCGGGAAACCATCAAGACGAACGATTCCGTTGAAGAGGCGGATGTATACGACAGGAACGCACAGTTCCTCTATTCCGATGCTACAGGATACTACTTCATGGACAATGAAAGTTAC
>CALKLC010000150.1 GCA_937991975.1 uncultured Spirochaetales bacterium
TAATCGGATTCGTAACTCCTACGGAGGCGGGAGTTCTGGCAGTGCTCTATGCATTGATCCTGGGGATCTATTACAGGGAGTTCAGGTTTAAGGATCTTCAAGCGACTCTGGTAGAAACGGCTCGCCAGGTCGGAGCGGTTATGCTCATTCTCGCCGGCGCGCGGGTGTTGAGTTACGTAATGACCCTCCAGAGAATTCCCATACTTCTGACGAATTGGATGATCGGTTTTACCGACAATGCAGCCGTAGTACTTCTTCTAATAAACATAGCGATACTGATTCTTGGAATGTTTCTTAATTCCTCAACAATCCTGATTCTGACGATCCCTATTATTCAACCGATCCTACAAAAATACGGTATCGATCTCGTGCACTTCGGTGTCGTAATAACTCTGAACGTCATGATAGGTATGATAACACCTCCTCTTGGTGTTTGCCTTTACATAGCGAGTGATATAGCAGGAGTTCGGTTCGAGAGGGTATTGAAGGATATAATTCCCTTTTATATCCCTTTAATAATCGTACTCCTTCTGATAACCTATATACCAGGCTTGGTGCTCTGGTTTCCTGATCTTTTAATGAAATAACGGGTTTCTAGGAAGTCTATTGTGATTGGGACGATGGAAGCAAATGGATTTTGATCCCAGAAATGCCTTTGTTCTAGGCGTAGATGTCGGTACTAGTTCGGTACGGGCGCTCGTGTTGCATGCGGATTCCGGGGAAGAGGTCGCTTCTGCAGAGTCGGGATTTCCGCTGTGGAATGCGGGGCTCTATCAGGATCCGGCCCGTTCAGTGTTCCGACAGCATCCGGCAGAGCATATCGAAGCTTTTTCCGATGCAGTATCCGTAGTTTGCCGAAAAGCGGGTGGGACTGTGAGCCGGAAGATTCAAGGAATAACGGTGGACACCACAGGTTCCACCCCCTGCGCAGTAGACAGGGCTGGAATTCCCCTCGCGCTCCTTCCCCGTTTTAAAGATGTGGAAGACGCAATGCTCATCCTTTGGAAGGATCATTCCGCCACACCGGAAGCGGAAGAGATCACCGAGAGTGCCCGCCGTTACCCGGAGAAGGATTATCTTGCCTACTGTGGGGGCATCTACTCTGCGGAATGGTACTGGGCAAAGATTCTCCATGTGTGCAGGACTAACCCTGTGATAGCGGAGGCAGCTGCCTCCTGGGTAGAGCATTGCGACTGGATTACGGCTCTCCTCTGCGGCAACACAGACCCCTTTCGCATCAAGCGAAGTCGCTGTGCGGCAGGGCACAAGGCTTTATGGAACTCGAGTTTTGGCGGCTATCCGCCGGGGGAATTTTTCCGCTCTATTGACCCTGTGCTGGAGAAGGTTCGTTCTGGACTTCCCGTTGAGACCATGACCTCGGATACACCTGCAGGAAACCTGTGTCCGGAATGGGCGGCACGGCTAGGCCTACCGGAAGGAATTACAGTGGGTGTAGGTCTTTTTGATGCCCATGCTTCTGCATTGGGAGCTGGAATAGGGCGGGGAACGGTGGTAAAGGTCATCGGAACTTCTTCCTCTGAAATGGTGGTAGCGGATGAGTCCTTGCTCGGATCCCGTGCTGTCCCTGGAATCGAGAGCCAGGCCGAAGGATCGATTCTGCCAGGTATGATCACGATTGAAGCGGGTCAACCGGCGTTCGGGGATATCTTTGCCTGGTTTCGGAATCTCCTCGCCTTCCCTCTTGTACGTCTCAAAACCCGCGGTTTAGTATCGGAAGAGGACTACGAAAAGGAGTTGGCATCCATCATTCCCACCCTTTCGGAGGCCGCTTCCCGCCGGGACCCTCGCAAGATAGCAGTGGTAGCGATGGATTGGTTCAATGGAAGGCGAGCTCCCTTCGCGAACCACTGCCTCAAGGCGGGGATTATCGGACTGGGTCTTGAAACCGACGCAACAGATGTATTTGCCGGTTTGGTCTACGCAACCGCCTTCGGCACTCGATCCATCCACGAACTGCTTCGAAAGGAAGGGATTCCAATCGAACGGGTTGTAGCCGTAGGAGGTATCCCCCGAAAATCACCCTACATCATGCAAATCCTGGCGGACGTTCTGTCGGTGGATGTTCTGGTTAGAGACGTCTCTCTTGCCGGAGCGAGGGGTGCTGCCCTCCTTGCTGCTACCGCTGCAGGAATCTATCCTGACCTGGAATCAGCCCTATCCCGCATCAGAAGCTCTGCAGGAACAGTGTACCATCCCCGTCAGGAACTTCGGCCGGTACTGGATTCCTTGTACAGGAGATACCTCGATTTCGGTCGGTTTATTGAGTTCTCCTGATCTTTTTATTGTTCGACTATTATTTGTATTTCATGATATATTAACAATAAATTGGTATATTAAACCAACCCAAAGAAAACTATGGAGGTGTAATGATTATGAAGAAAGCGCTTTTAATCCTCATCGGTGCTTTTGTATCGGTATCGATGTTCGCCGCTGGAGCGAAGGAAGCTCCTCCGACAGGACCGGTGACTATCGAATACTGGCATATCAACTCTGCGACCTTCGGAGAGAAAGCGGTCGTTAACTCGGTAAATCGCTTTCAGGAACTGAAGCCAAACATCAAAGTTGTGCATCGTTTTCAGCAAGGTTCGTATGGAGGGTTGCTGCAGAACTTACAGACCGCTATGGCAGCGGGGAACCCGCCCGCAATGGCACAGATAGGGTATAATAATCTGCTTTTTGCAATGCATGAACTGCCCCATACCCCCATCGGCAATTTCTCCAAAGAAGACCCGCAGTACTCCGCATTTATCAACGGTTTCATACCGGGACTCGCGGATCTTGGCAAGGATGCCAAAGGAGTTCAGCATGCTGTCCCTTACGCTTTATCCGTTCCTGTTTTGTACTACAATGCGGATTTATTCAAGGCAGCTGGTTTGGACCCGGACAAACCTCCCGTTACATGGGAAGAGCTACGGAAAGCGGCAAAACAGATTCGGGACCGTACAGGAGAATACGGGGTAGGCCTTCAAATCTCCACTTCTAATAATTGGCTGCCTCAGACTCTTATCGAGTCAAACGGGGGTCGTTTCCTTGACGAAAAGGGCGAAATCGGAGTTTCCCGGCCTGAAGTAGTGGAGGCGTATGCCTTCTGGCAGCAGCTTGCAGTAGTGGATAAATCCCTTCCGGTCGTCACGGACGCAGAACAGGAACAAGCCTTTCTAGCGGGAAGGCTCGGGATGTACGTAAAGACATCCGCTTCCATGGCTAATTTTATCCGTCAGGCAAAGTTCACACTCCGTACTGCAGTGGTCCCCGGGTGGGCGGGAAAACAGAAACGAATCGCAGTCGGCGGCAATGCACTTTTCATCTTCGGTAAAGACGCAGCCCAGCAGCGAGCCGCTTACGAGTTCATCAAGTTCCTCACAAGCAAGGAGGGACAGACCATCTGGGTACTGGACACGGGGTATCTGCCGGTAGCGGCCGGAGTCGCGGATGATCCTAACTATCTGAAAGAATACTTTGACCGGAATCCCCTGACAAAGGCAGCATTGGCCCAGTTGCCGCATTCCGTCCCCTGGATGCCTTTTCCCGGTCCACGTGGACAACAGGCCGAACAAGTGCTGATCGAGGCGCGGGAAGCCATTCTCGGCGGGGCACCCGTTCAGCCCACCCTTATCACTGCCACCGAACGTCTTAAGGCTCTTCTCCGATGAATCGTTTAATTCCAAAGAAGGAAAACTTAAAAAAAACCGGTCATGCTTTGACCGGTTTTCTCTTTACTCTTCCTGCACTCACGGGCTTTACCCTATTCGTGTATCGACCTCTGATGGAAACCATCTACCTATCCTTTCATGATTGGAATATGGTGAGCAGGACAAAAAAGTTCATTGGGTGGGATAATTACAAAGAGATTCTGACCAGTGATTCCTTCTATCAGGCCCTCTGGAATACAGGTGTATACGCGATCTGGCTGATAGTTTTTATTATTTTTCTTCCTCTCCTTTTAAGTTATGGACTTACTCGTGTAGGCAAATGGGAACGGAACCTATATCGGATCACTCTCTTCGCCCCAACGGTAGTATCTCTCGGTATCGCATCAGTGCTGTTTGTCTGGATCTTCAACCCTATTGGAGGATTTATCGCATCTGTTATAGAGATGTTCGGAGGAATCCCTCTCAACTGGACGAGTTCTCTTGAGCGAGCCAAGACTCCGATCATTACCGTGGTCGCCTGGAAGTCTCTAGGCTATAACATGGTGCTACTCTTAGCCGGGATCGGCGCCGTACCGGAGGAGGTAAAACAGGCAGCTGAGATTGACGGGGCTGTCGGACTGAAACTGTGGCGGTATATCATTCTTCCCCTTATTTCACCAACGATTCTGACGGTTTTTGTTCTCACGATATCGATGTCTGCTGAGTATGTTTTTACCCCCATCCATGTGATTACAGGAGGCGGACCGCAGGGGGTTACCACTAATGTCGTATTTGAGATCTATCGCCAGGCTTTCCAATGGTTTAGGGTGGGCCTGTCTTCGACTTTCTCGGTAATTGTGCTGGGAATCTTCATTGCCCTACTGGGTTTTAAAATCAAGCTTTCAGAAAGAATCGTATCCTATGAAGAAAGATGAAGTAATACAAACACGTAAATTGTCCTGGCACCGTTGGCGTAGGTTTTTTGGCAAGAAAATTAGTTCTGTACTATGGAACAGCATCTTTATCTTTGCGACGCTAATCGCTTTACTTCCGATTTTCTGGATGATCACAACAGCGATTAAGCCTTCGGACGAGATATTTTCTTCGGGCCTGCGTCTTTTCCCGGAATCTCCGACGCTGGTTCATTTCCGAACCTTGATTTCACGGTTTAGAATTCCCTTAATTGTGTATAATACTTTCATCGTCGCGGTAAGTTTAACAGCAATACAGATCTTTACCAGCCTACTTGCCGCTTATGGTTTTGCCCGGTATGTATTCCCTTTTCATAATGTCCTCTTTCTTGCTTGTATCGCCCAAATGTTCATACCGATACAGGTCGTGATGGTGTCAAATTATCTCGCAGTGTCGAGGCTGGGACTGGTGAATACACTTCCTGCCGTAGTCCTGCCACAGGTGTCCCTGGGACTTGGGATATTTTTTCTGTACCAACATCTGAAGGTTTTCCCGCAGGCTATCATCGATTCAGCCCGCATCGATGGCGCTGGGGAGATGTCCACGCTGTTCCATATTGTCCTTCCTGTTATTAAGCCTATAGTGGCAGCAATTTCCACCATCGTCTTTATCAACAGCTGGAACCAATACGTATGGCCAACACTCGTTCTCAACAAGCCGGAGCAGATGACTCTCCCAATCTGGCTACGCCAATTCATGCATGCGGAAGCGGGAACAGATTTCGGCCTTCTAATGGCGGCCTCCTTTTTAGGGGTGGCGCCCGCTCTGTTTTTATACGCTATAGCCCGCCAAACGATCATGGATGCTTTTCTTGAATCCGGACTGAAAGGTTGATTTCGAGGATCGCTAATTCCCCTGCCATCTAAGGACCCATTTTCGGTTTCGCAATGACCTGGAGGGTCGTCGGAAGCGCTCTCGGTCCCTTTGTGTTCAGCCTTTTCCTCGATTACGGGGACGGCTATTTCCCCGCAGCCCTTGCAGGGAGGTACAACCTCAGCCGTACTGCTGGTATTTATGGCAGAGTATACTTACAAAAGGAGGGATGATAAGATAAAGGTGCATAGAGTACTCTATTTGCAAGGCTATCACTACGTAAAACTATAAACGGAGGGTGGAATGCGATACAGGACATTCGGTAATACAGATCTACGGGTTTCGGAAATATGTTTCGGAACTATGCGTTATGCTTCCAAATCAGGAGATCGGGGTGATCAGAACAAGGCAGCGGCCCGAGCCCTCGAGGAGGCAGTAGACAAGGGAATCAACTTTATCCATTCCAGCTATGAATACGGAACACGATGGCTTACGGGTGAAGTCCTTTCCCGGCATCCTAAACGGCATGAATTACATCACATCATTAAGGTCAACGTGCCAGAATGGGGAGAAAAGGGCTTTGACCGGTCGGCATTCAGGAAGCAGATCGAGGACGCTCTTCGGGATCTCCATACCGACAGGATCGCAGTGGTTCAGCACCTGCAGCGCGGAACCCTACCCCGGGAACTCGGCTACTGTGCCGAGGGGGAACCCATCCGTCTTTCCGAATTCGATGCGGTTACGGAGCCCCTGGTGGAAGAGTTTACCAAACTCAAAAAAGAAGGGAAGGTGGGATTTCTGGCATCTTTCCCCTACACAGTGGGATTTGCCCGGCGAGTGGTGGACTCAGGCCTCTTTTCGGGACTCGTCGCGTATTATAATGTTCTGGAGACCGAGATGCTCGATTTATTCCCTGAAATGCAGAAGAGGGGTATGGGTTTTATCGGTATTCGTCCCTTTGCCGCGGGGCTGTTGACGAACAAGAGAGTGCGCCGTGAATCGCTTTCTGCGGGCGACCGTCTCCGGGACCCGGCTTTCGACCGATTGTACGATCAGCTTGGCGAGTTCCGCAAAGCCATCAAGGAGGAACCTGTAGATTGGACCCGGTTTGCGATTCATTTTGCCCTGTCTCATCCGGTTATCGCTTCTACCGTTGTGGGGATCAATACGCCGGAACAGCTTGATTCCGTTATTAGAGCGATCGAGGACAGTCCGATCGATGACAAGGGAAATACAGCCCCCCTGGATCCAGCAATCGTTACAACCGCCCACAGCCTGACTATGAAGTTTCGGGAAAAGTTCGGTGTAAAGGCTCCAGGATCGGGGATTCCATCGTATTGAGAGGAGTTGCAATCGCGAGTTGTAAACTGTGTGTTAAACCGTCACCATCTTGGTACCCCTAACTTTACTTTACAGCCATCAGCCTAATCTGCCCTTCTGCATAGCAGATTATGGCAACCCTACCGTAAGTTAATTTCGGGTACCCCAAAGGCCAGAGGATTCATTGTACCTGAACTGCGGTATTGATAAAGGAAGCGGATTCTCTAAATTTTTAAACTCATGGATTAGCTATAAGAGGTAGCGACCGTAAGGGAAGGCAGTTCCTATCCTATATCACTTGTAAATCCTCTCCGCAGATGTTTGTTGACAAACAGTGACATCAGTACTACAGGTGCAACAATGGCCACTGCCCAGGCAGAAAGAGTGCCCCACCGTACCGATGTCTCCATGCCACCCAGGAATCGGGTAAGCCCTACTGTCAAAGTTTGTGCATCCCGACCGGAAAGAATTAATGCGAAAAGATATTCGTTCCAGGCGAAAATCAGGGAAAGAATCGTAATAGTAGATACACCCGGTAAGGCGCAGGGGAGAACGACTTGGAAAAAAACTCGAGCGCGGGAGGCCCCGTCCAGGTAGGCCGCTTCGTCGAGCTCCCGTGGGACATCATCAAAGAATGCCCGCATGATCCAGATGATAATAGGTAGATTAATGATGATGTATACAAAAAGAACTCCTCCCCGAGTCCCTACCAAGCCGAGATTCGCCATGATAAGGAATAAAGGAAGTGCAAATACAATGTAGGGCATGAAACGCACGGATAGTACAAGAAGCATGACAAAACGGTTTGCACGAAAAGGGATTCGAGAGAGTCCGAAGGCTGCAGGGACTCCGAGGGCAATGGAAAGCGCAACAGAACCCAGTGTCACGATAGCACTGTTGTTGAAGAAGTGCAAAAAGCCTTCTTGCGTTACAACCTGGTAATTCTCAAGAGTCGGTCGGAACAACAGAACCGGCGGTACTTTCATAAGATCATGGTGGTTCTTAAACGAGGCCAAAACCACCCAGAAAAAAGGAAACAGAGCGATAGCAATGGCTAAGGCGATAGCTACATTTCGGGCTAATTTAGAAAATCGTATCATAAGGCGTCGGTGGAATTGAGTCGATATCGATTTCATTTGGATAACCACCTTTCTCTCCGTTCTCTTGTAGCAACGACAAGAATGGCGAAACATATAAGGCCGACAGCCACCATCATGACCGTAGCTCCTGCATTTGCATAACCGATCTGGAAAGTGCGCAACGCCACATTGTATACCCATAGGCTTAGCAGTTGGGTGTCAAAAGCGGGTCCCCCGCCGGTCAGTGTATAGATAATATCGAAGGTTCTGTAATCGATCGTGATACGGAATATTAGTATGAATAGGATTGTGCCCTTCAGCATGGGCAGCACGATGTAATGTATCCTTTTCCAGTAACCTGCACCATCGATCGCCGCAGCTTCCAGGGTTTCTTTTGGTAATCCAGACAGTGCAGCCTCAATGATTAAGAGGACAAATGGCGTCATAAACCAAATGTTCACAATGACGATAGAAACGAAAGCCCAGGGGGAGGTTGCTATCCATGCAGGCCCCCTGATACCGAATAGACTAAGAAGCCAGTTGATGAGCCCAACGTTCGCTTCAAAGAGAAAGACTTTCCAGATTAAAGCAGAAACGACCGGCGTCATGATCATCGGAATTGTCATAAGTGCGAGGGCTAAATTTTTCCCTCTAAAAGGTTTCCAAACAAGGAGGGCGAGGAGGAATCCGAAGACAATCGTGCCCCCCACGGTTAGAAAGGTAAAGAGAAAGGTTAAACCCAGAGATTTTAAGAATCGGACATCACGAAATAGATTGATATAATTTGTAAAAGCGATGAATTCTCGTAAAGTCGATCGATGGAGATGCCAGTTCCAGAAGCTGCAGAATAACGCGTACATAATGGGAAATAAAGCAACGATGGTAAGTACTAAAACAGCCGGTCCTATAAAGAGCAAAATGGGAATAGTTGTCCGTTTATGTTTTATCATAATACACTTCTATCGTGAATTGTAATGAATTACATGTTGTAAATCGAGGCACCAGCGGAGGAGGAAAAATCCCCCTCCTAGTGGTTATCTATTTTCGCCGCCATTTATCGAGGATAGCCTGCATTTCCCGCTGAGCTCGTGCAAGAGCAGCTTCAGGCGTTTCCCTTCCTAGAGCGACATTGTGCCAGGCTCCGGCCATCACTTCAAACAGAGAATGGGAGACTCCGACCGTGGGACGCTGTTTTGCAATATGCTCAAGGGAGTAATTTGCTACAGGGAAAAACTCTTTTGCCCAGGGGAACTTTTCGTGAACTTTAGGTGATTCGTAGATTCTTTTTAAAGTTGCGCTTCCTCCATTCAGATACCACTCCAAGGCCCGTGACTCATTGCCGAACATCCAGTTCAGATAAGTGAAAGCGGCTTCAGGATTTTTAGAATGCTTGGTGATAGCAAGGGATCCACCTCCAAGAACAGCCTTCCCGGTTTTAAGGCCGCTATCCGGGTGCCGGGGGACCGTAGCGTATCCCACTTTGCCAGCAACTTTACTCTTCGCCGGATTATTGGCTGCAAGAGCATCGTTGAACCATCCGGCAGTCATCACGAGGTGCCCTTCGTAGAAACGGGGAATATGATTCCCATACTCCCATGCGAGAACTCCGTCGGGCTGGTATTTCTGCAGTTCCAGGGCGTATTTCATAGCTGCCAGAGCTTGGGGACTGTTAACAATGACTTTGTAATTCTTATCAAAATAATCACCCCCAAATGTCCATATCCAGGGCATGATGTAGAGATTCCCATAGGCCACTCCAATTTGTGGATATCCAAACCCGAACATATCCACCTTGCCGTCCCCATTCGTATCTCTGGTGAAGAATTTTGCAAGATCAAGGAATTCCTTTGTAGTCAAAGGCTTTTCGATAGTTGGGATCGGGATATCGTATCCGAACTGGCTTCGGAACGCGGCTCGTTCCGCTGGATCCTGGAAAAGGTCCTTGCGATACATCAGGATGCTGGTGTCTGCCAGGTAGGGGAAACCCCAAATCTCCTCTCCGGTACCGTAGCGGCTGATTTCTATGGCAGCGGGCAGGAAGTCCTCTGACCGGAAACCAAGCCTTTTCATGTAGTCGTTAAGGGGAAGAATATAATCATTTTCCACAAGCTCTCCAAGATAACCTGGCGACAGGTATATGATGTCGAAGTATCCTGACTTCGCGGCGAATTCGATCATCATTTTATCCCGAAGACTGTCGAAGGCATGTTGCTCCAGGGTAACAGTGATACCTGTTTCTTCTTTAAACTTATCCAGGTACGGCTTCAGTGCATCTGAAATACCTCGAGCCAGGTCTCCTATCGTTATCCTAGCTCCTTCATAGGGCCTCCCTGGAGCCTTGGGAGCCTCTTTTTTACCGCCTGCCCAGAGGATGACAGGGGTTAAAAACAATACCAACATAAGGGTCATCAGGATTTTTTTTAAAATTTTCATAGTAGGCCTCCTTCCCTTTTTTTTTCATCGACGAAACTGCCGATGTTATTCGCTATAGATCGAAAGGGCATCGAAAAGGATTACGGTTTTTTGTTCCGTCATATCCATGAGGGTATCGTGGATGCTTTCTCTCCCATGCCCGCTCATTTTTACTCCCCCAAAGGGGAGATTTTCGACACGTACAGCAGAAGACCAATTCACAATAATACCCCCTGCTTCGATCCTGTGGGCGAAGTTCATTGCAGTGGATATATCCCGGGTAAATACCGCTGCCTGGAGCCCATACAAACTGTCATTAGTCAATCGCAAAGCTTCTTCAGGGTTTGAAAAGCTTACTATGGGTGCGACAGGGCCGAACACTTCATTCCGCAACAGACTCGTTTCCAACGGAACCCTAGACAACACCGTGGGCTCCATAAAGTTGCCCCTCCGGATGCCGCCATAAAGCAACTTCGCTCCTCGGGTTACAGCATCCTTTACGGATTCTTCTACTTTTAAGGCAGCAGCCTCTGTTATGAGGGGTCCCACATCCGTATCCTCTTCAAGGGGATTCCCAACTTTCAGTTTTTTCGCTTTTTTCGCAAGGAGCTCAGAGAACTCATCACACGCTTTCGAAGCCACAAAAATTCTTTTTACGGCGCAGCATATCTGTCCATTGCCGCGGGCTAGCCTTCCCAGGACCACAGCATCGGACGCCCTTTCAAGGTCTGCGTCCTCAAAGACAATAATAGGATCGTTCCCTCCAAGTTCTAAGTGGACTTTTTTTAACGTTTGCGCCGCTAGGGTCGATATTTTAATACCCACGGCAGTACTCCCTGTGAGTGAGATGAGCTGTATGCCGGGCGAACGGGCGAGAGCCTCTCCAACTTTTTCCCCTGGGCCAGTCAGCACCTGATGGGCACCTTCCGGAAGTCCTGCCTCTTCAAGATATTCGGCGATTTTCAACAAAGTGAGTGGACAGTCACTGGGAGGTTTCACGATTACAGCATTTCCCGCCGCAAGAGCTGCAGGCCCCTTATGGGCATACAGTTCTACAGGATAATTGAAAGGAACAATTGCAGCCACTACACCCACGGGCCGCCGTAGGGTAAAGGCGAAGTGTCGGTGCATCCCCGGTACCATGTCTAAGGATGAAGCTTTCCCGAACAATCGCTTAGCCTCCTCCGCGAAGCCACGGAAAATTCGTATAGCCGCTAGTATTTCTTCCCTTGTTTGTCTGATAGGTTTGCCGTTCTCCCTGGAAAGCAGAACGGCCAGGCTTTCTCGTTCTTTCTCCATACGATCCGCTGTGTCGTAAAGGATCTGTGCGCGACGATAAGCGGGAAGAGAAGCCATTCGTTCTTTCCCTTTTTGCGCTGCTAGAATGGCTCTTTCGACATCCTCCTCCGTAGCACAAGGGACTGAGTCTATGATTTCCCCAGTAGCAGGATTGAGCACATTCCGGATCGAACCGTCTGAAGCGTCTGTCCATTGACTATTGATAAGCATTTTCATGGAGCACCTCACTTCATTATTTATTCTACTATATCATATATTAAATTATAGTTTGATAAATAGGAACTGTCAATAAATATTGTATAAACCATAAAAAGGATCCTTCTTACATAAGGACATGAAGGAAACTATCTGGGTTTATGATATGAGAAAAGAGTTGTTTTACGTTAATATCGGAGATGAACTAATGCCAGGGCAGTCCGCCCAAATGTTTTGATAAAGTACGAGAAGCGGACAGAAGGGGGTTACTTAGCTCTTCAAGTTTTTCTAAAGAGAGGCGAGAGTCCGGACCGGAAATGCTGATACCCCCACTAATGTGCCCTCCACCTTCGAAAACCGGCACTGCAATGCACCGCATGCTGTCTGAAAACTCATGATCATCCAGTGCGTATCCTTGAGTACGGATCCTTCTCAGTTCGTTACGAAACAGCTCCGGGTCTGTAATGGTATTTGATGCCTGTTTCGGGAGACCTTCCGCGATTAACTCTTCTATAAACCTGATATCTTGATAAGCCAGTATCGCTTTACCGATTGCCGTACAATGAAGGGGAGAACGGTCTCCTATCTGGAAATCCACATTGACAAGCTGGGACCCTTTTACCTTATAGATTAAAACTGTTTCTTTTCCGTCCAGAACTGAGTAGTGAAGAGTTTCTTTGGTTGCCTGAGCAAGCTCGTGCAGGGTCCTAAGAATAATTTTTGAGACTTCATTCTCAGCCAGAAGATTCCTGCTGAGGGATACAACCTTATAACTCAAACTATACAGCTTTGTTGTCTCCTCCCGCGTGACGAACCCAGATTGTTGCAGCGTCACCAGCATTCTATACGCGGTGGCCTTGTCCGAGCCGAGTGAAATTGCCACATCCTGTACCGATACAGGATGTGGGGAATGTGCGATTATTTCCAATGTCTTAAGAGCTTTTAAAGCCG
>CALKLC010000151.1 GCA_937991975.1 uncultured Spirochaetales bacterium
GGGGACGCGGGAAATCATCTGACATACAGAACTGGTCCTATCCTTTGCCTGCCCTTCTACACTCGCCGGGTGTAGAGTTCCTTTTCTATCGCAATGTGCCATGTCACGCCTTCAGTGCTTTCGTAGGATATTTTACCACCCAGTTGATGTTCGATCAACGAGATAGCGAGGGGGAGTCCCAATCGTTCATTTCTATCGATGGAAAACCCTTCGGGCATTCCGACTCCGTTGTCCCTGATATCGATGAGGATCTCGCTGGCTGTGCCACTGGAAAGGTTTACCTGGATTTTCCCCTCTTTCCCATTGGGAAAGGCATGTCGCAACGCATTGGTGAGGAGTTCGTTAACCGCAAGCCCCAAGGGTATGGCAGTATCGATTAACACGTACACCTCTACACCCTCGAAAGAAACCTGAACCCTTGATCCATACTCGGCCACCGCCTCCCATAGGAACATGGATAGATCCTTCAGGTATCCTTGCAGGTTCACGTACGAAGGATTCTCCGATTCGTAGAGTTTCTGATGGGCAAGGGCCATCACATGAATCTTCGTTTCTATGTCTTTCAGGATGCGCTTTCCTTCAGGGGACCCTGACCGATCCGCATAGAGCTGTAGAAGGGACGCCATGATCTGCATGTTGTTTCTCGCCCGGTGGTACAACTCCTGGATCAGGATCTCTTTTTCCCTCAATGTATTCTGGATTATCAATTCTGCGTTTTTTCGTTCAGTGATGTCCTGCATACTATGAATGTAGTATTGGATCGTTCCTGTCCTGTCGAAAACCGGATCCAGCGTACCTGCGAACCATCGGTCACCGTTCTGGATTTCGTTCTTCAAGTGTTCTCTTGGCTGGGTTCGCTGGAATTGGAAGAATTCCCGGGCCGGGCAATCCTCTGTACATTGCATAATAGAGTGCATTACCTCATGGCACGGTTTTCCCAGGAATTCTTCGTTTGTTCCTGAGGTTGCTCGAAAGGCTCGATTGTACCGAACAATGCAGCCTTTCGTATCCAGGATACAAATGGCATCCTGGATGCTATTGAATGTATTCTGCCAGAGGCTAAGTTCCTTTTCCCTCTCCTCCTCTGCTCTCTTCATTCTTATGAGGGCTTTTACGGTGGAAATGAGTTCGGCTGGGTTGACGGGTTGGGTCAGGTATCCGTCCGCTCCTCCGTCCAGACCCCGTACCTTGTCCGAAAGACTCAGATAGGTTGAGGTGAGATGAAGGACAGGTATGGAACGTGTTTCTGGATTCGATTTCAAACGTTTGCACACTTCGAACCCATCGATATCTGGAAGTTTGATATCGAGGATCACCAGATCTACTCCCCTAAGGACTTTATCCAAAACCTCCATTCCTGTGGAAGCTTCGAGTACTCGAAACCCAGTGGACTTGAGAATCCTTGCGACTGCGTACCTCTGGGCATCATTGTCGTCTACCAGAAGAATGGTTGATTCCATAGTTATACCTCAAACTTTTTCAATATTATTTTGAAACCTGCTTGAGCAGGATTTCCCGAACTTGTTGCAGCACCGATTCTTTCGTATGGGTGCGTTTCGAAAGGATTTCCATTGTATACGCTTGCAGTTTCTGTATCTCTTCTTTCCCTAAGTCTTTGGAGGTGAGAATAATAACCGGGATTGATGCAGTTTCGGGCAACTCCTTCAATCTTACCAGAGTTTCCATTCCATGTCCTTTATCAAAAGCACTGTTGCTATCAAAACATAGGATTTATTGCGAGATGTTTCGATAATGACAGATTCTTTTTGTTTTTCAGGAAGCGATTCTTGTGGGTGTACTAAAGGAGGAATGGAAGAATTCGTATCGACCAGCACTTTGTTCTATTGTGTATTGAGTGATTTCCGAGGCTAACATGATGCTCCGTTTCTGATCTGTGGAATAGAAATATAGCAGGGAGGCGAGGATGCGGACCCGTTGACGTAAGAGCACATCCTCCTGTTTGCACGTAAAGGTGGTACTATCATCAGCGTTTCGATTCTAATTGAGGAAAAGTATGCTGGTGATGATAGAAGGAGATTGATGGAGTAGCCCCCGGTATTGTTACAGCTCAAAGTAGGTTTCTAATCCTTCTGTACTTAGGTTCAACACGTCTTCTGGATCCCAGGGGAAGGTAAACGCCGAGCCTTAAAACTAAATCACCCTACGGTGCCGTTATTGGTTAGTAAGCTGCGAAATCTAATTGAAGTTGGTATTCGGCAGTAAATGTTTCCAAATCCTGTGAATAGAATGATCTAAGAGTGAATCTCTGTTTTTACCAAGCTGAAGGTGATCATCGAAATCTTCTTGTATGAAGGAGATTAGAATTTCTATTCCCTGTTCTATATTGAGATCATTTCGTACACCAGTGAAGGTAGACCTGTACTTGATAGCTTCCGCAAGGTTTGCTTTGGTGGTGATGTCCTGGAAAGAAACTCCCAAATGGATTATGGTTTAGGCAATCTGGGGTGGGATTCCGCTGATGATGCATTCTGCCCCCATTAGCCGTGCGGCAGATACAGTTTTGATCAAGTGCTGAGCCACCAGGGTGTCCACGATGGGGACGCCAGTAATATCGATGATAGCCAAGATAGCCGAAACAGCCTAAAGTTTAGGTAAAGCTCGAACCTCCACCCGCCCCATCTTCCGATTCAGGTACAAGGATACCGATTTCAGAAGACGAGGGACGATGAAGGAAACATTACAAATTTCGATGTACGTACCTGGAACGATGGTGCCCGAAACGTTTATGCATGCGTTCTCGTTACGGGTAAGGAAGTGGATCAGGCGCTGGGAAGCTTCTACCAATACCTTCAGGTTTTGCAGGAGGGCCTCCCGCGCAGCGGAAAGTTCTTTATTCTCGGGGTCCCGCTTCAAAATAGAATCCAACTCTTTCAGTTTCAGTGAGATTTCGATGCTCTTGTCCTTGATCAATTCCAGCTTTCGTTGTACCTGGTAATCGTTACCCAGGATCAGTTCTGTTTTAGGGCTGGTAGAAGTTCCGATATTTGCAATCTCCATCCCTTCCTGGGCAGTGATCTTCCCGCCTACTACAAGTCCTTTCTTTCCTGTTCGGAACGTTCCTAGAGTATACACAATAGAGTGGAGGGATCCAACCTCAGAGTACACATCCTGCTTGCTTTCTATGTAGCAGTTCTCGAGAAATCGTACTCTGATAGCCCCCTCTACAACGATTTTCGACTTTCCCTTTCCGATGATTCCGCCGTGGACTACGAGGTCTCCTTTACAGAATACATCGGAGGCATAGATCGTACCCTTACAAAGGAGTCCACCAGCCGTACGTACCTGGAACCCTTCCTGAATGTCCCCATCGATCAAAAGATCTCCCGGGAAATCGATATTCCCTGTATGGTAATCGACGCTTCCAGGTACGTAGAGGATCTCTTCGACAGAGATCTTATTGTCCTGTATTTTCAGCACCCCATCTTTCGTAGCATAGATGCCATCCTCCCGGGTTTCCAGATTCTTTCCCCCTACGAGGAGTTGGACTCTTTCTACGGGGTAGGGAAGTTCTCTGCCCCGGATATTCCGGCCGAACATTCCAGGCTTGAAAGGTACCAAACGGGCAAGCCGGTCACCTTTCTTTACGATGGTGAAGGGGGAAAAGGTTCGGTAGTCTACTTTATCTTCCTCCGTTACGGTTGCTGGCTTTTTTTCCTGAAACTGCTCTTCCAGGACATAATGGGCAGGTACTTCTGGTGTAGGGGGTGTTCCCCGGGCAATTACCACATCCAGCACTTCTTTCCTGTCTACATTGCAGGTTAACAGGGCATGGGAAAGGGTATCCCGGTCGACCCCATGTATAACCCCCAGGGTATGCAACCGTTCCTGCACCTTGTCAGGATCGATAGGAGCGCCTTCAGGGGTTGGAGGATAGAAGTCCCCTGTACAGAGCATTTCGTCTTCCGAAATATGGAGATCGAAATGCCCATTGGCTTTTAGGAAAAACGAGTGCTCCAGGTGGGAAAGTTCCTCTTCCCGCACCCGGTTTGCATTGGGAATGGACAAATCGGGTGCAAGTGTTTCCTGAAGCTGCTGTACCTCTTTCAATAATTTTTCTGTGCGTCTCCGGAAGGCTTCGATGTATCCAGGTTCTTCTTTCGACATATCATCTCCGTTCTAGAAAGGAAAGGATCTTCGAAATCTCGAAAGGCTTTCGGACAAGGGCCAATGCTCCCGCTTTCAATGCGGCCTGTGCCATCGGTTCGGTGGAATAGGCAGTAATCACGAGGATACGGGCATTCTTCTTCTTTGATAGAACAGATTTCACGATTTCATCCCCTGTTTTCCCTTCCATCCGCAGATCGGTGATGATGAGATCGTACTCGTTCTCAAGGGCCTTCCGTTCCCCTTCGAAGGGATCAGAGGTAGTGTCCACCGACTGGCCGAGTTCGCCGAGAATCATCTGGAGTGCATCCAGTACTGTAACTTCGTCGTCTATCATAAGAATTCTTTTACCCGCAGTTTTCCCCATAGAAGGCCTCCTATCATGCCTCTTCGCTCGGAAGAGAACGCAGGTCCTCGATCGTACGGATCAAATCTTTCATTTGTAGAGGTTTATAAAGGATTCGGTCCACCTTTGGAAGCGGTTCTTCCTCTTTTTCGCTTCCAAGAGGGTACCCTGTTGTGAGGATGATCTTTTTTCGAGGATCGATCTCATGGATTCGTTTCACCAGTTCCCTTCCATCCATTTCGGGCATTACTACATCACTCAAAATGATATCCACCTCTTCGGCATGCTCCAGGAAAAGGGCCAACGCTTCTTTTCCATTTTGGGCAGGCAGTATACGGTAACCGACCTGCTCCAGCATCCTGGTAAGGATCGTTCGAACCTCCTCTTCGTCCTCTGCAAACAGGATCATTCCCTTCCCCATCTCCTCGAGTTGCAGGGTAGCTCCTTCGGGCGATTCAAGAGTGCGAGCCTCTACGATAGGGATGAGTACGGTAACCCTGGTTCCTTTTCCTACCTCGCTTTCGATATACACGGCCCCTTTGTGCTGTTGCACCAATCCGTAAACCTGGGCAAGTCCAAGGCCTGTTCCTTTCCCTACGGGCTTTGTAGTAAAGAACGGTTCGAACACACGGGGAAGAACCTCTTTAGGGATACCCGTCCCATTGTCTTCCACTAGGATTCTTGCAAGATCTCCCCTCGGTTCGGTTTCGGGAGAAAAGTACCCTTTCTTTCTGAGTTCTTCTGAGAAGACAATCCGATTTAAAGTGACTCTGATTTTGCCCCCTTTGGGTAAGGCATCCTGGGCGTTTACTAAAAGGTTCGTAATAATCTGCTGGATCTGTAGGGGGCTGCCATTCACTATACACTGCTTTTCCCGGATATTCCACTCGATATGGATATTCTCGGACAAGACTCTGGTGAAGAGCTTGGATATTTCTTTCAGGAATGGAACGAGATCAATTGGATTATGCTCCATGATCGATTTTCTACTGAAATCCAGGATCTGTTGCACAAGGATACCCGCTCTTTTCGCTTGCTCTATGATCTTCAACAGGTACAACCGAACCTCACTACTCGCATCCTTTCGGAGCTGGAGGTACTCGCAGTAGCCGATGATTCCCGTAAGGATATTGTTGAAATCGTGCGCAATCCCTGCAGCGAGTTGGCCCACTGCTGCCAGCCTCTCCTGAGCCTTGATCTGCTCATCCTTTATCCGACCTTCTGTAATGTCCCGCAGAAGTATAATTTTCCCTCCTGAATCCGGCCCTGATACAATAGATTCAACGGTAATTTCTATGTATCGTTTAGAGGGCAATGGTAATTCTACGATTTCTCTCTCACCTCCCGAAAGGGTTTTGATTCTATCCAGGATCGGGCTGGAATGATTCTGACCCGTTGTCTCTTGGAAGAGGGTTTCGGCTCTTTGATTCTTTACCTGGATGATGCCCTGGGCATCCACGATGCAGAGCCCTTCCGGCAGGTTCGCTACCACTTGTTCCAGTCTTCTTCTTTCCACTCCAAGGCGGTACTCGAGGGCCTGGACCATCAAACCTACATGGTGTGCAGCAATCGTGTAAAGGTGGATCTCCCGTTCCTGGAACTTCCGATTCTCGGCAGCTCCGAAGTAGAGGTACCCTGATTGGGTATAGGATTCGGAGCGCTGTTCGAAAGGTTCCACATGGAAGGATCCGATTCTCCGGGCCTGCTCGAGATGTTCGTTTTGGGGTGATCCCCTTTCATTTAGAGGATAGAATGCTTGTTCAGGTAACAAAACCTGATTATCGGTGGCTGCAAGGATATGGTTCTGGATCTTTTCCCGAAACGTTCGGTCGTACTCTTCAGATACAGGGATTGCATAGTAGAGAAATACGACTAAGTTGGATTCCTGACGAAAACAGACTGCTGCAACAACAAAAGATGTTGTTTTGTGCAGAATACCGAATATGATCGAAAATAGTTCCTTGTATCCTACGATGAAGGTCAATTCCTGGGATAATTCTGCCAGGGTGTTCAGATCCTGCGTTCGTTCAGTGACTTTCTGTTCCAGTTCTACATTGATGCGTTTCGTCCGCTGGTAGAGGTAAACGTTTTCCAGATAGAGGGAAAGTTCATGTGAGATAGTAGTTAGGATCCGTGACGCAAAAGGTGTAAAAGCCCCTTCTTTTTCACTGAAAAGAGCAATCAACCCGAATAACTTTGATTCTCGTTTGATGGGTATGGCCAGGAGGGATTTCCATCCGCAAGAGTAAGCTTGAAAGGGCAATCGATTGGGTTCCAGGGTTAAATTGTCTACCCCTAAGGAATAATCGGAGAGGGCGATCTGGCCGAGAATCGTTTCTCCTTGTTTTATTTCTTTCAGGGATTCCTGAATATCGGGGTTAACGTCGAAACTTGCTTTCAAGACAAGAGAGTGGGATTGTTCTTCGAATAAATAGAGTAAGCCGCTCGTGGCTTCTAACCCTCTTGATAAGACTTCCAGGACATCCGGTAATACTTCATCCGTATGTAAGGTTTTCCCTAAAACAGAAGGCACATGGTTCAGAATGGAAAGTTCCTGGTTGGTGGACCTTATGGCTTCTTCTGCTTCTTTCACGGAAGTTATGTCCCGAACGATGCAATAGGCATATTCGTGATCTTTCAACCCTATGGGGAAGGTGGTGATCTGCAGGAACTGGAGGCCTGTTTCGTGGTTACGTACCAGGTCCCATGTCGATCTACCTACCCCATCTAGAAAGATCCTCCTGGAAGACTCGGAAAATCTTTCGAAGATTGGAAACGAGGCCTGACGGTTTTCATACAGTCGAAGATCGAGAAGGGAATCCAACTCTTTCGCTGTGAGGGAAAGAGCTCGTTGTCGGGGGATCCCCAGAATCTGTTCGGCTCCCCGGTTCCATTCCTGTATAGATCCTTTATAGTCCACTAGGATGATCCCATCCTGGTGGCCAGAGAATAGAGCTTCTAAGAGACTGGTTTTTTCCTGGATTTTTCGTTCGTTTTCATGGTTTTTCAGGGCAAGGCGAATCTGGTAATCGAGGGCAAACTTGCTGAACGGTTTCAGGATGTATCCCGCAGGGTTGGTTCGCAGCGAGCGAATAAAATGCTGCTCATCGTTGAAAGCTGTCAGATAAATGTGAGGTACGTCATACTCTGAAGGTAAAGAAGATACGAAGTCGATTCCATCGGCTTCGCCCGGAAGGCGTATATCCACCAGAAGGATATCTGGCCTTTTGTTCGGCTCGGTACAGATGCGTTCGAGGATAGCTTTCCCCTCATCGGCAGAAGTCGCAAGCCCTACCACAGTGTATCCCAGACTTTCAAGTGTTTTTCTCAGCGAATACTGTTGCAGGGTATCATCTTCCAGGATGAAGATTTTCATACATTATTCTTCCATCATAATTTTATATAACTCTAATGCAGAATACAAGTTGTGAAACTCCGAACATACATCCCTATTGACTCGAACAGTAAAACAGTGTACAGGAAGCGCAAGTTGTACTATGCAGATCTTTAAAAGCCCCTTTTTCCGAAAGATCTTCCTCCTTCTTACTTTTGGCACTTTTGTCGGGTTTGGAACACTCACTCTGTGGGTTTCCTCAGCGGTAAAATCGAGTTTCCGGCAAACACAGCTAAAAGCCCTGGAGGATATGAAGAACCAGTATAAAAGAAGCCTCCTGGGTTGGTTCGCTGAAAAGCAAAAGAATATAGAGGGGCTGGCCAGGGCATTGGCCTATGTCCCAGAGATCGATTCTTCCATCCTGCGGTCTTTCCGGGAAGTCTATCCAGAGTATGCTGATATTATAATCCTTGATAAAGAAGGAAAGCTTTTTTTAAGTAGCGGTTCTGCCCCTCTAAAAATGGGGTTGGATCTCTCGGATCGGGATTACTTCAAGGCCGCTATTAACGGGAAAACGTTTATCAGCGGATTTTTTCGGGGACGGGGCAGGGGCCTGGCCACCCTTTCAATCAGTGCTCCTGTGTTAAGGCCTGGTAAAGCTGCTCAGGTAGTAGCAGGGTTCATCACTCTACAAAAGTTTCTAAAAATCTTCATTTCTGAGGAAAAGAGGACGAATACACCCTTTCCTCTCCTATCTATCCATTTCATCAATACGAGGGGACAGGTGATTTCCAACCCCGTTTACATCGAACGGTACCCCAAAGACCCCCAGATCGAAGAAGACCCTGCATTTCGTTCCGATTCCCCTCCAGTAGCGCAGCTTCTGAAGGGAGCAGAAGGTGCATTAGTCTATTCCTACCAGAATCAGGGGTACTATGGAGCGTTTTCCTGGATCGAACCTATCCAGATCGGTTTGATCCTGGAGGTAGATCAAGATATATTGGAACGCCCCCTCGACCTGCAGTTGCGATCCCTCGTAATCGCTTCCGTCGTCGTGTTCTGTGTCCTCGTCGGGGTGTTGGTCTTCGTTTTATGGTATTTATCGAAACCCCTTGCTCAGCTGAATCAAGCGATGAAGCGGGTGATTCATGAAGGCCCCAAAGGACATATCGTGTTAAAGAAAACAGGCAGCCATGTAGATGTGCTTGTGGATACCTTCAACGAACTACAGCAAGCTGTGGATCAGCGGGAAACTCGACTGAAGGATCGGGCAGCTCGGGATTCTCTTACGGGTTTGTACAACCATGGTACGTTGCAGGACTTATTAAAGAAAGAGTACTCCCGGAGGAAACGTTCGGGGAAACCTCTCTGCTTTCTCATGTTAGATATCGATCACTTCAAAGATATCAACGACAACTATGGGCATGCAGCAGGGGATCAGGTGCTGCGGGAGATCAGCCGGATTTTGGAATCCTGCGTGCGGGAAGGGGATATCGTAGCCCGTTATGGAGGGGAAGAGTTTGCGATTCTCGTGGATAGCGACAAGGCGGAAGCATCTTTAGCCCTGGCAGAAAGGATCCGAAGCCGAATCGAATCCCATAAATTTGCAGTTGATGGGAAAAGCCTTCCCGTAACTGTAAGCGTGGGGTGGGTATGCGTCGCTCCTGAAAGAGTATCAGGACATACCGATATTGTGAAGGAAGCGGACGATTTCCTTTATAGGGCTAAAGAAGCGGGAAGAAACCGGGTGTTTGGACAGGCGAATATTCCTTAAGGCAACCCGAGGGTTGATAGGGGATATCTCAATCCGATACAATCCCCCTCATGGCAACCGTATACTACTATGCATTACCAGAACGAAGTACGCTGGAAGAGCGGATCAAAGGAACCCGGGCGCTTCTCGAGGCTGCTGGATTCGATGGAATCCTTTCGAAGAAAGACAAGGTAGCGGTGAAGACTCATGTGGGAGAGAAGAAGAACACTACCCACGTGGCCCCGCAGATCGTGAAGGTGGTGGTGGAACGGATCAAGCGGACTGGGGCTTCCCCGTTCCTCACCGAAACCGCTACCCTGTACAAGGGGGAACGTTCCAATGCGGTAGACCACCTGAACCATGCCCATGCCCACGGGTTTGGGTACGACAAGGTGGGGGCTCCCTTCATCATGGCAGATGGGTTGTTTGGAAACTCGGAAGTAGCCGTGAAGATCCCCGGGAGGATCTTTTCATCCGTTCTGATCGCACGGGATGTGGTGTATGCCGATGCTCTTATAGCCATTTCCCATCCTACAGGTCACATCGGGGAGGGTCTGGGGGCCTGCATCAAGAACATCGGGATGGGGCTTGCCAGCCGCAAAGGGAAACTCCGAATGCATTCCACCATGAAGCCCCGCATCAAGGTAGGATCCTGTACATTCTGCCAGCAGTGTATCATCTGGTGTCCGGAAGGGGCCATCATCGAGAAGGATGGAAAAGCTTTCATAGTCGAAGAAAAATGTATTGGGTGTGGGGAGTGCCTTTCCGTGTGCCGGTTCGATGCCGTAGAGTACAACTGGGGGGTGGAATCGGCCGAGCTTCAGCGCAGGACAGTGGAACACGCCTTTGGGGTTACCATCGGAAAGAAGGGAAAACTCTTCTGCCTCAACTATCTCACCGACATGACGAAGGAATGTGACTGCATGGCCAAGACGCAGGAGCCCATCTTGCCGGATGTGGGAATCCTCGCTTCGGTAGACCCCATCGCAATCGACCAGGCCACCCTGGATTTGACCCGGGAGAAATCGGGGAAGGATCTAAGCACGGCGAGTTACCCGAACCTGGATGGGACGATCCAGCTTGCCCATGGGGAAGCGATCGGAATGGGCAGCCGGAAGTATACGCTGGTAAGGGTAAACTAGTGCCTAAGACTCGTATCGGGCAGGGGACACAGCGGAGGTATGGGACGCGGTGGCGGCACGGGGCCTGGCGAAGGTAGAGACTTGAGGAACATACAGGGCTTTACGTTGGCACAGAGTTCAATGCAGGTACGAGGCTTAGAAGGAGCGGAGAAGAGGAGCGAAAGGTAGCGGGCAGTTTTTTCCTTGCGGAAACCCATACAAGATGTTTATTCTATACAGTATGAGTAAGATAAATAAGAAAGTTCTGGTAGTTGGTGCAGGGTTTGGCGGGCTTACCGCTTCTGCCCTATTGGCCCAAAAGGGATGGGATGTGACGGTGCTGGAAAAGAACTCCACACCGGGAGGCCGGGCCAGGGTCTGGGAACAGGATGGATACCTCTTTGATATGGGGCCTTCCTGGTACCTGATGCCGGAAGTGTTCGAAGAGTTCTTCCGCCTGTTGGGGAAGGAGCGGAAGGATTACTACGAATTGGAGAAACTCGATCCCTATTACCAGGTGATCTTTGGAAACGGGGAACGGGTAACCATCACTCCCCATCTGGAACAGACCTTCAAAATATTCGAGTCCTTCGAGCCTGGAGGAGCAAAACGGTTACGGGAATACCTATCCCAGGCCCAGTACAAGTATGAGGTGGCGATGCGAGAGTTCCTGTATAGGGATTACCGCTCAATATGGGATTTCCTCAATTTGAAACTGTTGATCGAAGGGAGCCGGTTGGGCGTGTTTTCTTCCCTTGACCGGTTCGTGGGAAAATACTTTAAGGATCACCGGGCCAAAAAGATCCTCGAGTATGCAATGGTATTTTTGGGTGCGAGCCCGAAGAATACCCCTGGTTTGTACTCCATCATGTCCCATGTAGACATGAATCTGGGAGTGTACTACCCCAAAGGGGGGATCCATGCCATCGTTCAGGGCCTTTTGAAGCTGTGCCAGGAACAGGGAGTCCGGTTTCTGTATAACGCAGAAGTAAAGTCTATCCTGGTGCGGAATGGAAAAATAGCGGGGGTCCGTACCGCAGAAGGGGATCTGGATGCGGATAAGGTCCTGGTCAATGCGGATTACTCCCATGCGGAAGTGGATCTTATGCCGGAAGAGTACCGCTCCTTCCCCCGTTCCTACTGGGAAAAAGCCGTGTGGGCTCCCAGCATGTTCATCGCCTATCTAGGTACGAATCGAAAGATCCCTTCGTTGGCCCATCATAACTTATACTTTTCCGATGCCTGGGACGATCATTTCCATTCCATTTTTAAGGAGCCGAAATGGCCAGAGGATCCTTCCTTTTACCTGAGTTGCCCCTCAAAAACAGATCCGTCTGCAGCTCCTGCGGACGGGGAGAACCTCTTTTTCCTTATCCCCGTGGCACCAGGGTTACCGGATGATGATGAGTTCCGGGAATCTTACTTCCAGCGGATGATGGAGAAAGCGGA
>CALKLC010000152.1 GCA_937991975.1 uncultured Spirochaetales bacterium
GAAATACTTGATTGTAAGCAGGAGCCGGCCCTGTCTTCCCTGAAGCAGTTCCCCGGCCCACACCCTCTAAAATTACTTGATTGTTAGCAGGAGCCGGCCCTGTCTTTGGTAAGGCAGTTTCCTGGTGGCCAGCGATCTCAGAATAGTTTCCTGCATCGATACCCTCAGTCTTTAGCAAGGCGGCTTTTTGATGGAAAGCGATCGTCTTACCCCTCAGGGTAGGAGTTCCCCGGAACAGGAGGGACAGCTTGGTGAAGGATGCCACTGTGCCTACGGAGGCGGCAAAGAGCAGCCAGTAGGGGATGGAATGACCCTGGAGCCCTTTGAAAAGAAGGTTTTTACTGACATACCCCACGAAGGGGGGAACGCCCATGATACTGAGAGCCCCGATAGTAAAGAGGACCCCCAAGTAGGGGAAATACCTCCCCATCCCGGAAACCTTCTTCAGATTCCGTTCGCCGGTGAACAAAATCACCGTTCCAACCGAAAGGAACAGGAGGGCCTTGAAAAACGCATGACTCGCCATATGGTACAGGGACCCTACTACGGCAAGCTCGTTTCCGGATCCAAACCCGGCAAAGATGTATCCCATCTGGGAAACAGAATGCCATGCGAGGAGAACCTTTACATCCGTCTGAGTCAGCGCACGTAATACCCCGATCAAGGCAATTGCGGATCCCATCCAGAGGAGGAACTCCCTTGCACCCGTCAGGTGGAGGAGGGTAATCAACTTCCATACCACTATGAAAGAGACCTTGATCACTACTCCCGATAGGGAGGCAGAAACAGGATGGGGAGCAAATCCATGAGCATCGGGTAACCACGTATAGGGAAGGAAGGCGGTTCGGACACCGATCCCTGCTAAAAGAGTCGCCAAAGCAAAGGAGGTACCGATTGATAGGATGGCAGTACCAGTCCCGAAGATTAAAATGTCGACGTTGAGGGGATTGGGAGCTATCCGCGGCGATGCAAGTGCGTTCTTCATCCAGGACATGAGGGACGAGTACTGGAGGGATCCTGTGTCCCGGTAGAAAATGTAGACTCCCACGAGAAATAGGGTGATCCCGAGGGAACTGAGCATTAAGTATTTGAAACCGGCGAAGAGGGCACGTTCTTTCTTCTGGTACGCAATCAGAGTGTAGGCTGCTATTCCTGTAATTTCCAGGAATACGAACAGGTTGAACACGTCATATGCAAGCACGATCCCTGCCATTCCTCCTTGAAGGAGGAGAAGAAAAAAGTAGAACCGGGTATCGTACCCTCCTTCGGAGAAAGAAAACAGGAGAATAGGGAGGTAGATCAGGTAGGTCAACGCAAGGGCAACCCAGGAAAGTCCCTCCAGTTGCTGGCCGATCCCGATCCCTTCCGGCCAACCGCCCACCACAGTGGTATAGACCGTTCCTTCATAGATGCTACTTCCGAATAGACCCAGGAGTATGACTCCCAGGAAAAAAGTTCCGATGGTTACTGGTTTGGTTACTTTGACAGAAGGAATAGCTTTTTCAATCAAGGTTAGGAAGGAGCCGAATAGGGGGATTACGGTAAAAAGTAGGATGGCGTCACTGTTCATCCAGGTGTACCTGCCGCTCAATTTCCTTTAAGTCTGTGGTTCCATACCGGTCGTATAATCTGTAGATAAATGCCAGAGCTAATGCAGTGATACAGATTCCCACTACAATAGCGGTGAGCATGAGAGCTTGCGGGATAGGATCCACAATGTCTGTTTCACCGGTTACAAGAATCGGAGCATGGGTTCCCTTGAGGGCACCAAAAAAAATGAACAGGATGATCACCGCTGAGTTCAACATGTTCAAAGACATCACTTTCCGTATCAAATTCTTCGAGAGGATCAACCCTACCAGACTCACTAAGAATAGGAGTGCGATGAGGATAAGAGCGATCATTCCTGTTCCTCCATCTCGTGGAACAGGTACCAGCAGATCAGAGTGATTCCTGCTCCCACTTTAGCCCCAATCACGATGTTCAGGATAAAGATCGTACCCGGCGGAGGGAAAAGAGGGGAAAGAAACCCTGCCCCTAAAAGGAAACCCGCAAGGCCAGCTAGAAGGAATAAGCCATACCCAGCCACTTCGGCCTTAGCGATCCTTCCTAACGGGAAATACTGAACCAGTACTGCAGGCCCCTGGGCCAGGAGGATCAGGAGAAGGCCTGAGGCAAGGGCTACCCCTCCCTGAAACCCGCCGCCCGGAGAGATGTGTCCAAAAGTTACGAGGTAGATACCAAAGAGAAGGATAAAGGGAGAGAGTTTCCGGGACACTACATCGAGGATATTCGTCTTTTTCATGTGTGCTTTCCTACCAGCACAAGGACACCTGTTACCGCACCAATGAGCACGATCGTTTCTCCCAGTGTATCGTAGGCTCGATACGCAAGGTAAAGAGCTGTAACGAGGTTCACAGCTCCAGTCTCCTGCGTTCCCTGCTCGAGAACGTACCCTTTCGACTGTTCTATTGGTTCCCGTTCCACAACGAGAGACACCAAAAGCAGGAAGGAAAATAGTAGAAGCACAGTCCCGTAAAACACGCGGTTCATTCGGGCTCCTTCTGGGTGTGTTTCACGATCCAGATGTAGAGAAACGTAGATACTCCGGCACCTACTGCGGCTTCGGTAAGGGCCACATCCGGAGCATGGAGTACGAAGAAAAGGACCGCACTGAAAAGGCTGAAGATTGCCATAAGGATCACTGCAGTAAACAAGCTTCGAATAGATAGGACGAGAATAGCTAGAACAAGATGTACCAGAAGAAGGATCTCAACCATGGGAACTGTCCTCAGGCCTGGATTTCCGCAGTTTCCTCCAGGGGACAATCCCCATATTCCATGCGTAATGGGCAATGATGTGGGCTCCTACGGGGCTCGAAACGAAGAAGAAAAGAGTGATCACGAAAACCTTTCCTGTGATGGCGGAAAGTCCTGCATCGATCATTACCGCGATAAATACGGAAACTACCGCAGTGGTGCTACAGGTAGAGGATGCCTGTAAGCGAGTATACGGGTCAGGGAACAGAAGGATCCCTATCAGTCCCATCAGGTTGAATACCAGAGCGAGGAACAGGAAGAGGTACACAAGTAATTCGATCATATGGGATTCCCTTTCCTCTGTCGTTTTCCCAGAAATCTCGTCAGGGCCAGAATCCCCACGAAGCCAAAGATGTCGTACACTAAAGCCACGTCCAGGTACACATGGAGCTTCTCTTTTGCCGCATAGAGAACAATGATGGCGAGGATTTGCGCGGAGACCACATTCAGCCCCAGAAGACGATCCGGGATCGTAGGCCCCCACAGGACTCGATACAGAGCAACCGCAGAGGATGCTATGAATAGGTAGCCGATCAAATCGAAGGCAATTGCTGTAGTCATAGGAAAACTCGGCTCAGTAAAGTTTCCATTTTTCCCTTGATAAGGGTACCCGCGTATTTGGAATGGGTGGTCTTCGCATCCAGCCAATGGACGATCAGGTGGTCTTCCTGCAGGTCGATGGCAATGGTCCCCGGTGTAAGGGTGATAGAGGTGGCCAGGAGCGCCCGTGCAAGGTCTGAATGGAGGCGGGTGCGGAAATGGACTATCCGGGGATTGATGTTTCCCCTAAGGATGTTAAAAAGAACAGCAAAACTGGAAAGATACATCTGAGCCAGGAGATAAAGGAGGTATAGGATCCCATAGTGGATTCGAACCAGAAGGCCTTTTTTCGCGGCCTCATGTTCGGCGATGAACAGGTCATAGGTAGCTATAGCTACAAGGAAGGAAGCCACAACCCCCAGACCGAGGGATACCGGTTCGAAACTCCCCGTGTACAGTAACCACCCGCCAAAGAGCCATACCGTGGTAAACAATATCCGAACCAGTTTCCATTTGAAGGAGGCCTTCATTTTGAAGGGAACCCTCATTCCTCCTCCCATTGTCGAAGGAGCGTTAGGATTTGATCCGGTGATTCCGCCCGGCTCAACACATCCCGAAAAGTCCCTTGCTGTAAAAGACGAGCCAGCTTGCTCAATAGCCGGAGATGGAAGGCCTCGTTCCCTTCTTTGCCAAGAATAAGGAAGATAAGTGTAACGGGCTGTCCATCGATTGCATCGAAGGGGATCCCTTTCTGCTTCCGCCCAAAAGCAATGACTGTGTTTTGTAAGCCCGGAACGATCTTGTGGGGAATCGCCACCCCCGATCCAATCCCTGTGGAAGACACTTTTTCCCGTTCCAGCAGGTCTTTCCAGATAGGGTCCTTTTGAGTTTCGTCGATGATCCCTCGAACCTGTAAAAGGGTCAAAAGCTCGAGGAGAGCATCTTTCTTCTTCGTGGATTCCAGTTCCAGCTTGATGAAGGAAGGTTGTAAGAAATCAGTGATTCGAACCATCCTATTCTCCTTCCGCCCCCACCAATCCGCGGGCGTACTCTACAGGTACGGTAAAGAAGATCCCTGTACCGGGTTCATCCAACCCACCGCACACTTTGTCCAGGAGTTTTTCCAGCCGTGGGATGAGCGCTTCGTTCCGTACTACCGAAAAGATGGTCTTGTTGTACGGCTTGTTACCTTTCATGAATTGTTTGAAATCGGAAAATAGGGGTACCTCGTAGGTGAGGAACCGCCCCATTCCTTCGGAGTCCAGAATAGTGGCTCCTCCGATGCCGGCTTCTACGTACGCAGCGAGCACTTCATCCAGTAGTTCTTCCTTGTTTAGGACGAATACGACCAGTTTCACTCTTTTCTGATTGTCGAGGAGATCGAAGGTTTAGTCAAGGTTTTTTGCGTGGGAAAATATTACTCATCCAGGGAATTATTTTCCCGCCCTAATGGCTAGCCCATGCAAATAGCGGCTGTGCTACAATGGCCAGGGAAAGATAGAGCGTTCTATGCGTAGGGAAGGATGAGCTTCTTGCCTTGTAACAAAGGTACAACTAACTATCTTATATAGAATTAAATGGAACAAGATATGGATGGATATCATGCCTGCCTATCCATCAGAATAGGTTATATCCCCGGAGGAATAATTTCATGCAATATAAAATAGGCATAGTTGGCATATAAATTGCTTATTATTTATTTGGATAGAAAAGCTATCCCGGCGATCGTAGATCGCTTCATCTATATTGAGTTATTTCAGGAGAGTATAGCATGAAGAAGGTAACAGTTCTACTTGGAGTCTTAGCGTTACTATCGGGTGGTTTTGTTATGGCTCAGCCGGGTCCAGGCCCCGTCTACCCGCCAGCTCCCTGGGGTGCCCCTCGCGGGTATGGCCCACAAGTCCCGCCAGCTCCCCCTGCCTTCGCGCCGGTACAGGCTGAGGTTGTGAAGGTGGATGGAACGTTGAGCCTGATCAATGGGCGGATTGGCCTGAAGTCGGGAGGAAAAACCTACTACGTTCCCATGCTGGGTAAGTACGCTGGGTTTATCGAAGGGCTCAAGGAAGGAGCCTATGTGAAGCTGGAAGGGTATGCGTTTCCCTATCCCTGGGCGCCGGAGTATTACACGTTACGGGTAACCAAACTCACCGTAGGCGGCAAAGATTACGATTTCAGCCAGCTGGCGTATGGGTACGGCCGTCGCGGGGGAATGATGGGCCGGCGGTGGTAGGCGAGAATGTCACCACAAAGGGGGGCGTAGCCTTTCAGGGGAGGAGGCCCTAACTGTGATGGTGTGTGAATCCCCCGTTAACTGGTGAAAGTAGCAGGCGATAAAGAAAAAAAAGTAAAGAAGAAAAAAGGCGGGCCAGAAGGATAAAGCGATCGCTGGCCCGCTTTTTTTTGGGGGGGGTGATGGCGCCACAATTGTGGGACCACCTTCCTCAGTCATGTTCGAAGTACCCTTTCTTTACAGCGCCACCGTTCTGTACTACCCATTCTCCATTGGCCAGAACATCTCGAATCGAGAAGGAGTCTGGATTCAGCAGGATGAGATCTGCATCCTTCCCCACATCTACAGTGCCTTTTCGGTGTTCCAGCCGGTAGATACAGGCGGGAGTTGCTGTCAAAGGTAAGAGGGCCTCTTCGAGGGGGAGGCCTTTCTTGTTCACCAGGAGTTCAAGCTCGAATAGGAGGGAAGCAGGGCTTCCCACCCCCATGCCGATGATCCGGCTCCTGTCCTCGTTCCAGATAGGCATGGATCCGCCCGCATCGGAACTGAAGGATACCTGTCCCAGGAGTCCGTTATCCCTGGCTTTGAGGGCAAAGTCGGCGGCGTTATTCCAGGATGAATTGGGCTCCGAGACTTCCGCATGGCAGGTAGCATCCACAACGCATCCTTTTTCGGCCAGATTCAAGGCTTGCGCTGTGAGTTTCTCGCTCTTTCGGTTTACATGGGTAGGTACGAAAATACTGGGTCGAATTTCGAACTGCTCGACGATCTCGAAGATCAGGTCCAACGTCTGGGACCTGACTCCGGTGTGAACAGTGATGATTCCTGGTTTGTTGGCAACAAGTCCTGCCACCTGTACATCCGATGCAAGAGCGGCGAGATCACGCGCTTCCAGATGAGGGCCCCTGGAATCTGCCAAGGCCAATTTCAACCCTATCACAGGTTGGAGGAACACGATGTCCCGTGCAACCGAGCCGGTGAGAGTAGGGGAAGGGTGCCAGTACGAACCGGTGAGCATGAAGGCGGTCAACCCTTCCGCATTGAAGGCCTGAGTCTTAGCATAGAGGTTCTCGATGGAACGGGTTAGAGAATCGGTTCCTAGTAGGCCTACCGCGGTAGTGACGCCGTTACGGAAGTTCATAGAAACGGTGAGTTCGGGAACCCGCGTGTGGAACCCCCCTTCCCCCCCGCCTCCTGTAAAATGCTGATGTCCATCTATAAAACCAGGAATGAGGATCATGCCCGAGGCATCGATCCGTTGCGTAATTCCAGGGATCCCTCCGGGATCTATCCTCTTTTCCATGGCCAGGATTTTGGCACCACCGACGAGGATATCCATCTTCCCCCGTGGACTGGGGGAAAACACCGTTGCCTGTTGCATGAGAATCATGATCGTCCTTCCTCTTGCATGGGGGGGCATGGAACAGATCCATACGAGCAGAACACGCAACAGTCCCCCTCTTTCGGTTTCAGGAGCTCGTTGCAGTTTGAGCATCGGTAAAAAAGCTGGCAGGCCTCGGTGGGCATGGTCTCCTCTTTCTGGAATCCGCAGTGGGGGCAGGTAATAACGGATGTGTACTGCATAGTCTTCATAGCAGTAAAATATATCGAAGCATAGACGGTATTCATAGTACCCAAAGAATACGGCGTTTTAACAGACTTCCCGAAAGTGAATGGGACCCACAACCGCTGGGTTCCCCCTATTGTTTCTAAACCCAGATCGAGAAGAGCGCGCCCCGTTTGTCGGACTCTTCCCGTTCAAACCAGAACTCATACCAGTTACCCCGTTCTCCAGTGGGACTGTACCCCAATATCCAACCAGGTTGGTTATTTTTTTCGTACAGGGAAGTCTGTATCGAAGAACCCTGTCTCAAGGGTGAAGAGCCCTGTATCCTCTCTGAAGAGCTCTCTATCGACGAACTCTGCGCCCCTTCCAGAGGATTCAGTATCCCGGCTTGCGCGTCTGCTGAAGGGCCTGAAGGGTAGGCATGTCCTATGATAGTTTTGTTCCCCGGCTGACGATCTGGCCAGAGCCCTCCTTGTCTCTCTGGCTGATGCAAAGGATTGTCTCCTGGCTGGCGCTTTACCCGGTGCTCTGGCTGGAGCTCTGCCCAGCGTTCTATATGTTTCAATGGATGATCCCCGCTCGGGCGGACAGGATCGAGGTGGGCTTCAGCTCTGGTTTTCAGTTCTTCCTCTGCCTGGCGCAGAAGCATATAGGCTTTTTGCGCCACCTGCATGTCCGCACCGGAAGGATTCCCTGGAGCGTAGGCGGCCTGCAGGACAGCCCTTGCCTTTCGAGCGGTTGCTTCCGGGTCACCTGGCACAGGAGAAAGGTCTACCGCTATAGACCCGCCCACCGCGTACCGGTTACCCTCCGCGTCTATCACAAAATCGTACTGGATAGGACCTGCAGCATAGGGGCCCAATGTAAGCAGATGGGACCACTCGTGGGCCTTTACTGTAGCGTCGATGGCCGACAGGGGAGAAAGCATGGCAGATTATAATATACCTTGTGTTAGGGGCCGATGGTATCCTACAGTTAAATACAAGGTATTGTTTGTAAGGAGTGTTCTGAATGGTAATAGCGGATCGAGCTTTATCGAAGCGGTTTCATGAAGCAGTGAGTTTAGCCATAGAAGTCCACGGGAAGGATGTCCGAAAGGGGACGGATATCCCGTACATATCCCATCTGTTCAGCGTTTGTTCCCTTGTGCTCTACGACGGCGGTAGTGAAAACGAAGCCATTGCCGCTCTCCTGCATGACACGCTGGAGGACCATCCAGAGATGGTTACACCCGGAATGTTGCAGGAAAAGTTTGGGAAAGAAGTGCTTTCGATTATTCAGAATTGCAGTGATACACCAAAAAATTATACCGGTGGGCCGAAAGCCCCCTGGATGGAACGGAAGAAAAAGTATCTCGAACACCTGGGGCGTCTCTTCTCGGATGTGGCGGATAGAGATAGTTCCAACGACCTACAAAGGAAACATGCGGAGCAGGTACTCCGGGTTTCCATGGCGGACAAACTGGACAATGTCCGCTCCATGGTTGCGGATTATCGAAGGCTGGGGGAGGAGTTCTGGAAACGGTTCAACGCGGGTAAGGATCAACAGCTCTGGTTTCTGCAATCCTTGCTGGAGGTTTATACCAGAGGGCATGAGGCAACCGGTGCTGGGCTCCACCTGCTGGAAGAGTTTCAGCGCTCGGTGGCGGAACTGGAAGGATTGGCGAAGGGTTAAAAGTGCATAGAAAGTAAATGAATGGTCTTCGTATATTGCTTTATGAACTTTCATGTAAACTATCGTTTAAGTTGTGAAAACGGGCAATGAGTTTTAAACTATTTTTAAAAAAGGAGACAAAAGATGGGAAACCTGAAAAAATCTTTAGTAATCCTTTTTTTTCTGTCAGGAATTGTTTTAAAATCTGGCTATACCCAGGAAAAGCCGGAGGTTTTTGCTCAGTTGGGACATGACAATGTTGTTCCCATTGTAGCGTATTCTCCTGATGGCAAATATATTGTATCGGGTAGCGATGATCGTACCATCAAGCTGTGGGATGCGGCTACGGGTAGAGGAATTAGGACCCTTGAGGGGCATACCGAATCGATTAAATCAGTAGCCTTTCTCCCCGATGGGAAAACTCTCGCATCAGGAGATGAAGATAGCACCATCAAGCTCTGGGATACGGCAACGGGCAAAGAAATTAGAGCCTTCAGGGGGGATACCCTTACAGTTAACAGAGTTGCCTTTTCCCCCGATGGCAGAACTTTGGCATTGGGCCTCGATGATGGCTCAATCAAACTCCGGGATATGACTACAGGTAGAGAAATTAGGACTCTTCAGGGGACTGGCGTTGTGGTTACATCAGTAGCCTTTTCTCCTGATAGCAAAACCCTCGCATCGGGTATCTGGGATGGAACAATCATCCTATGGGAAGTCGCTACAGGCAGAAAACTAAGAACCCTGGTGGGGCATAGCGAAAAGGTTACATCAGTAGCCTTTCTCCCCGATGGGAAAATCCTGGCATCGGGAGATGGAGATGAAGATGGTGGCACAATAAAGCTCTGGGATACGGCAACGGGTAAAGAAATTAGAGCCTTTAGGGGGCATCGCCGTGAAGTTAACACAGTGGCCTTTTCTCCAGATGGCCGAACCCTCGCATCGGGAAGCGGGGACTGTACTATAAAACTCTGGGATACGACTACAGGAAGGGAAATCAGAACCCTGGAGGGGCATAACCATTGGGTTCTTTCGGTAGCCTATTCGCCGGATGGAAGAACCTTAGCCTCGGGAAGTTATGATATAAGCATTAAAATCTGGGATGTATCTACAGGTAGGGAACTGAAAACTTTAGAGGGGAATAGGCTGGGGGTCCGTTCTGCATCCTATTCACCCGATGGACGATGGATCGTTTCTGCAAACGAGGACAAAACCATAAGGCTCTGGGATGCGACTACCGGTAGAGAAATTAAAACCATTAGGGGACATAGCTATGAGATTTCATCAATGGTTTTTTCACCTGATGGCAAATACTTAGCTTCTGACGATAGTAACTACATCAAACTATGGGATGTTACGGCAGGGAGAGAAATCAGAATTCTAACAGGTCATAAAATGTGGGTTACTTCACTGGCTTATTCTCCTGATGGCAGAATCATGGGATCAGGAAGCGCAGACAAAACCATCAAGCTCTGGGATATGACTACGCATAAAGAACTTAGAACCCTCCAGGGGCATGGCGATATGGTTAAATCGATAGCCCTTTCACCGGATGGAAAGCTGATTGCCTCCGGGAGCAACGATAAAACCATCAAACTCTGGGACGTTTCTACGGGTAGAGAAATCAATACCTTTACGGGGCATACCGGTTATATTTATACCGTTGCCTTTTCACCCGACGGCAAGACCATTGGTTCAGCTGGCTGGGAGGGTACCATCAAACTCTGGGATATTCCGACAGGAAGAGAAATGAGAACCCTTAGGGGGCATAGTTTGCCTGTTACCACCATTGCCTTTGCACCAGATGGCAGAACCATTGCCTCTGGTAGCTGGGACAGAACCATCAAACTCTGGGATGTTACGAATGGAAGAGAATTAAGAACCTTACAGGGTCATAGAGGGTGGGTTCGATCTGTAGCCTTTTCACCCGACGGGAAAATCATCGTCTCAGGGAGTGACGATGGGACTATTAAGCTGTGGAACACTGCTACCGGAGAACTCATTGCAACCTTTATTGCTTTTCCTGACGGTGAATGGATCGTTATTACCAGAGAAGGGTATTATGAAGCCTCGATAAATGGGGATAAAAATGTCAATGTGCGCATAGGCAACGCTGTTTATGGCATAGAGAACTACCGGGAGCAGTTTTTCCGGCCGGAACTTGTCAGGCTTACTCTCGGCGGGCAGTCGCTCAAAGATTTTAAGACCCTCGCGAATGTAGCCCGGCCGCCCCTTGTAGAGATCGTAGATACGGCAGCGGAAGTGACTGGCGAAGAGGCAAAGGTTACCGTAAAGATCACCGATCAGGGCGGGGGTATAGGAGATATCAGACTGTATCTCAACGGATCGGCAGTGCTGCTGGATCAAGCGAGGGGGCTACAGGTAGTATCCAGGCCTGATCAAACCAGCCTATATAGGTCGTATGTGATCAGAGTTGCAGGGGGAGAACATATTCTCAAAGTAGTAGCCTTCAATGCAGAAGGCTCGATGGCGAGTAACCCTGCTACGCATCGAATAGTATCCCTGGCAAAGGCGATTACAAAGCCCTCTCTGTATGGGGTGGTGGTCGGGATAAACGAGTTCAAAAATCCGAAATTGGAGCTCAAATACGCAGTGGCGGATGCAAAGCTTTTTGCGCGGGCATTACAGGAAATCGCACCGCCCTTATTCGAGAGGGTAGATATAAACCTGCTAACCACAAAAGAAGAGGGTACAAAGGAGAATATCAAAAAGACCCTTGAGCAGATGAAGGCGTTAAGGGCTGATGATGTGTTTGTCTTTTATGTGGCGAGCCATGGGATCGTGGAGGAAGGGGAATACTACCTCATTACCTCGAATGTGGGTTCACTTAGCTCCTTCAGACTCAAGGAGGATGCCCTTACTCAGGCAGAATTAAAAGAACTCATAGCAAATATTCCCACAACGAAGAAGCTGATTCTTATAGACACCTGCAGTGCGGGGAAACTGGGCGAGGCTCTGCAGGTAGCGATGCTCACACGAGGGATGAGCGAAGAGACCGCGATGAAGATTCTCTCCAGTGCCGTAGGTTCAACGATCATCAGTGCCTCTACAGCGCTGCAGGAGGCGCTGGAAGGGTATCAGGGGCATGGGTTGTTCACCTACGTTCTCGTGGAGGGCCTCAAAGGAAAAGCGGATACCGATAGGGATGGGTACATAAAGACCCTCGAACTGGCAAGCTATGTGGATAGTGAGGTGCCTTCTCTTGCAGAGAAGGTATTTAAGCGAGCTCAGTATCCCACAGCTCAGCCCATGGGTCAGTCATTTCCGGTGGGAAAGGTAATTGGATTGACAGAAGGCTCACTCTAGCTCACTGGCAATAAGCTCCGCCTGCTGAAGAACCGTTTCTGTCGCTAGAATTTGCATGTCCGGCGGATAGCCGTATTGGCGCAATATTGAAGTTTTAAAACACAGGGTACCCCCTGGACCTACGCAGCCCACTGAGCTAACTCATCTTTGTACTGCACCAGCAGGTTGTCAAGCACTACCGGAGGAAATACCAACGCTTCTGCCGGTAGACCCGGATAAGTCTGTCGAACCAGATTCAAGGGCGTGTCCCCCTTGTAGCTATTCTGTCTCTTGCAGTTGAACCAAGCCTGATAGTACGCGGCCTTCCGCAAGAAC
>CALKLC010000153.1 GCA_937991975.1 uncultured Spirochaetales bacterium
TCTTGACACCTTTGGACCCTTTCTATCCTCCCCAGCTGAAGGAGATCTATGATCCGCCCTTCCTTCTTTTTTACAGAGGCTCCCTGCCTGCATGGACTGAAACTTTCCTTGCTGTAGTGGGAACCCGTCAACCAACAGGAACTGGAAGGAAGGCTGCGTATACCCTATCCAGAGAGGCGGCCGGGTGTGGAATCGTGATTGTTTCTGGTCTGGCTCGGGGGATCGATGGAGAGGCTCACCGGGGAGCCTTGGATGGAAGGGGAAAGACGATCGCTGTATTGGGACATGGCCCTGATTCAGTGTACCCTGTTTCCAATAGGAAACTGGGGGAACGAATTCTCCAGGAGGGGGGAACGTTTTTTTCTGAATATCCTCCCGGCGTTGCTCCGTTGCCCTACCATTTTCCTGCCCGCAATAGGATCATTAGCGGTCTTTGTAGAGGGGTCATGGTAGTGGAGGCACCTTTGGGTTCGGGGGCGTTGATCACTGCAGATTACGCACTGGAGCAGGGACGGGACCTGTTTATTCATAAAGCGGGAATTGAATCCATCCAAGGAGGAGGAACGAAACAGTTAGGGGAAGAAGGAGCTCCTGTGATAGAAAACTGCCAGGACATTCTTTCCCATTGGGGTGTACAAAAGGAATACGCGCCTGAATCTGAACTCAGAAGTGCAGCCCCAAAGGGTAAGGTAATACACCTTTCTCCCGGACAATGGTTGGCTGAACAGCTTAGTGAAGAATTGGAGCGAAAGAGGTAAGAATGGCGGAGAAGAAAGTGCACACATTGCTTATTGTAGAATCTCCTGCGAAGGCGAAGACGATAGAAAAATATCTTGGATCCGGTTATACGGTGAAGGCTTCGATGGGGCATCTGATCGATTTACCCAAGTCGCGGTTGGCGGTGGATGTGGAACACAATTTCGAGCCTGAGTACATTACGGTGCGGGGTAAGGCAAGGATCCTGAAAGAACTGCAAGTAGCGGCAAACAAGACAGGGAATGTGCTTCTCGCTTCGGATAATGATCGGGAAGGGGAGGCTATCTCTTACCATATCCAGAATGCTATTTTGAAAAAGAACCCTCAAATACAGATCAAACGAATCGTATTCAACGAGATCACCCCGCAGGCGATTCGGGAGGCAGTACAAAAACCGGGAGATATTTCGATACCCAAAGTCAACGCTCAAAAAGCCAGACGGGTTCTGGATCGAATCGTAGGGTACAATCTATCTCCAATCCTCTGGCAGAAGGTAAAGAACGGTCTTTCTGCAGGCCGTGTGCAATCGGTAGCCTTGCGGCTGATTTGTGAACGGGAAGCGGAAGTCGAATCCTTTGTCCCGGAAGAATACTGGACCCTAGACGTAGAACTCTCAAAGGGAAAAACAAACTTCCAGGCATCCCTCGTGAAAGTAGGAGACGAAAAACTCGAACTGAAGAGTTCCCAGGATGTAGAAGAGCTGGAAAGGAAGTTGGAAGGAGTCCCCTTCGTTGTACGAGAGGTGAAAGAAACGGAAAAGAGCATCAGGCCTCGACCTCCATTCACCACATCCCAATTGCAGCAGACTGCGGCGAACCGTCTGGGATTTACCTCGAAAAAGACGATGCAGATCGCACAACAACTGTATGAAGGTGTTAATATCGGTAATAGTCGGATAGGGTTGATTACCTATATGCGTACCGACTCTACCCGTATTTCCCAAACTGCACTGGAAGAAGTCAGGACCTACCTGGTTAAAGAGTTCCCTGGTAAAGTACCGGAAACCCCAAACTATTACTCGATGAGCAAGGATGCTCAGGATGCTCACGAAGCCATTCGGCCAACCGTAGTAGAGTATACCCCGGAGTATGTTAAACCGTATTTAACGAAGGATCAGCACAGGTTATACGCCATCATCTGGGAACGATTCGTTGCTTCCCAGATGGTTCCTGCTCAACAGAAGACGATTTCAGTGGACATCCAGGCAGGAGAAGCATTGTTCCGCGCTTCCTACACGGTAACGACAGAGAAAGGGTTTCAGACGGTGCTCCATCTTCTTGCCGCAAAGGAAACGGAAAAGAAACTGCCCCCTCTCGAACCAGGAGATGTGCTGACTTTCGTGCAGTTCATCCGGGAACAACATTTTACCCAGGGACCTGCCCGTTATACAGATGCCACTATTGTAAAAGCACTGGAGGAAAAGGGTATAGGACGCCCCTCTACGTACGCTCCTATCATTTCTGTACTGCTGGACCGATACTATGTAATTCGAAAGAACCGACAGCTCGTTCCTACCGCATTGGGAAGAGCGATAAACGATCTTCTGGTGAAATCCTTTCCCGATGTGATCGATGTGAACTTTACCGCCGAGATGGAAGCGAAGCTGGACAGGATAGAGGAGAATGGAGGGGAATGGGTCAGCATGGTGCGGGAGTTCTACCTTCCCTTCCGGAAGAAAGTAGACCACGTGCTGGAAACGATGGAATCCATCAAAGGGGTCCTGGATGAAGAAACGGACTATGTATGCGAACTCTGTGGACGTAAGATGGTGAAGAAGTTGGGCCGGTATGGGTACTTTCTCGCCTGTTCAGGATTCCCCTCCTGTACCAATACCAAATCTATTCCTCTGGCAGACTGCCCGCGTCCCGGTTGTAATGGAAAGATCGTAGCAAGGAAAAAGGCAAAGGGAAGAGGAAAGGAGTTCTACGGTTGTACCAACTACCCTGCTTGTGATTTCATCACATACTATAAGCCTCTCGAGACTAAGTGCCCCAGGTGTGGATGGTTCCTGGTCGAAAAGAGTGACAAGAAGATCGGTACTCATAAGGCCTGCATCAATCCGGATTGTGATTATTTACATTCGGCGGAAGAGGGAGAAGAACAGTGAATGGCGACCCCCTTTTAGATACATACCTTACGTACCTGGAAAAGATCAGACTCCTCTCCCCGGCTACGGTCCGGGGGTATAGTACCGATCTGGAAACCTTCTTTTCCTGGAAAGCGGGGGTGGAAGGTTGGGATCTGAGCCCTGCCCACATTCGCAACTATCTGGGATATTTATTTCAGAAAGGAATCTCTCCCTCTTCCATCAATCGGAACCTTGCCGCTTTACGAGGATTCTTCCAATGGCTTTTTGAACAGGGGAAGGTGGATCGAAATCCTCTGGAAGGATTCGGAGGGCTAAAAGTTCCAAAAACCTTGCCTACCGTACTTTTCGAGGAAGAGATAGATAAGTTCTTGAGTAAAGAGGGAAACTCCTTTCTGGAAATTCGGAACCATGCTCTTTTCGAAGTACTGTACTCTACTGGTTGTCGAGTGGCAGAGCTGGTGTCGTTGAAGAGAACCCAATGGGCCTGGGGAGTAAGTCGGTTCAGAATCGTGGGAAAGGGGAAGAAAGAGCGGTTCGTCTTTCTGGGAAAGAAAGCTCAAGAAGCTCTTGCCCGATACGTTCCCCTAAGGGATGAGCGGGTTTCCCTCTATGCAAACAGGGAAGAACCTGCTCTATTCATCAATGCCCTGGGTAGAAAACTCACCCCCCGTGGGGTGGCCTACCTATTGAGAAAAAGGATGGAAGAATTGGGGATCCAGAAGCATGCCAGCCCCCATACGATTCGCCATAGTTTTGCGACTCACATATTGAATCGAGGAGCGGATATTCGAATCGTCCAGGAGCTCCTGGGGCATGCAAGTCTGTCTACCACGCAAGTGTACACCCATATTGGGATTGATACCCTAAAGGATCTCTACATCCGGGCTCATCCCCACGGGTTGCGAAAATCTTAGGAGGGTGCGTTACGTATGGAAATACATGGTACTACGATTCTATGTGTTCGGAAGGATGGGCGGACCGCTATGGCGGGAGACGGACAGGTGACAATGGGCAACACGGTGATGAAGGGGAATGCGAAAAAGGTCCGTAAGGTGTACGAGGACAAAGTGCTGGTGGGGTTCGCAGGGGCAACGGCCGATGCATTTACTCTGTTTGAACGGTTCGAGACGAAGTTGAAAGAGTACGGTGGAGAACTTACCCGTGCTGCGGTAGAACTGGCAAAAGATTGGCGCACCGATAGAGTGCTCAGAAGATTGGAAGCTCTTTTACTGGTAGCGGATAGAGAACGAATGTTCCTCTTATCGGGGACAGGGGATGTGATCGAACCTGAGGAAGGAGTGATTGGGATCGGTTCGGGAGGCCCTTTTGCCTATGCGGCTGCCCTTGCATTCCTGCAGTCATCCTCCCTCAGTGCCGGGGAAATTGCCGAAGCATCCTTGAAGATAGCTTCCAAGATCTGTATCTATACGAACGACCGTATTCTTGTGGAGGAAGTTGGATGAAGCGGGTAATCGAAGACATGACTCCTCATCAGATTGTAGAAGAACTGGATGCGTACATCGTAGGCCAGGCAAAAGCGAAAAAGGCGGTAGCCATTGCCCTCAGAAACCGCATTCGTCGGAAACGGCTTCCTCCGGAATTGCGGGACGAGGTTGCTCCCAAAAACATCATCATGATTGGGCCAACAGGAGTGGGGAAGACGGAAATTGCCCGGCGAATTTCGAAATTGACGGGAGCCCCTTTCGTGAAAGTGGAAGCTACCAAATATACCGAGGTGGGCTATGTGGGTAGGGATGTTGAATCCATGGTGAGAGACCTCATGTCCGTAGGGGTGGCCATGGTGAAAGCGGAACTCCAGGAGGAAGTCAGGGAAGAAGCTTTGAAGCGTGCAGAAGAAGCCTTACTGGATCTCTTGTTGCCTGGGATTCCAAGGACAGTGAGTACAGAGAATGCCGAAGGATCTACTGAAGGGGAAGTCCCAAACCCCACCAGGGAAAAGTTCCGAAAGAAACTCGTCTCCGGTGAACTGGACGACAGGCAGGTAGAAATCCAGGTTGCACAGTCTGCTTTTCCCGCTATCGAGATTTTCTCAGGGGCCGGATTCGAATCGATGGACTTGAATCTGGGGAATCTCGGATCCATCTTTGGGGGGAAGAAAAAGAAGCGGAGGGTAACGGTCAAGCAAGCGAGAGAAATCCTCTTAAACGAAGAGATGGAAAAGTTGATCGATACGGACCGGGTGGCAGAAATTGCCCGGGAGCGGGTAGAGCAGATGGGCATCATCTTCATCGATGAAATCGACAAGATTGCTTCCAAGGGGAATCGGATGGGTCCTGATGTGTCACGGGAAGGAGTGCAACGGGATATTCTTCCGATCGTAGAAGGAAGCAAGGTAAACACGAAGTACGGGATCATCGACACCTCTCATATCCTCTTCATTGCGGCCGGAGCTTTCCATATCTCGAAGCCCAGCGATCTGATCCCCGAACTTCAGGGAAGGTTCCCCATCCGTGTGGAGTTGGACCCTCTAACAAAGGATGATTTCGTGAGGATTCTTACCCAACCTCAGAATGCCTTGACCAAACAATACATAGCCTTGTTGAAGACCGAAGGGGTAGATATAGAGTTCGAAGAGTCTGCCATCCATCGAATCGCCGAAATTGCGGCAGAAGTAAACGCCAGAACAGAGAATATCGGTGCGAGAAGACTCCATACCATCATGGAGCTTGTGTTGGAAGAAGTTTCTTTCCATGCGCCCGAATTGAAGGGACAGAAGATTCCCATCACTGCGGAGTATGTGAACGACCGGCTTCGGAACGTGATGGAAAACCAGGATTTGAGCAGGTACATCCTATGAATGGCAAGAGGAAAGGAGTATGGAATCCTCTAAGGTGGGGGGGGAATCCCGTCGAGGATAGAACTAGGGGGATAGATAGATGTTCGGTTTGACCATGCTTACAGGGAACAGTTTCAGGAAAACCTTGGATATCCTGCATCGAGAGATGGATGTGAGCCTGTATCGGCGGGATGTGATTGCCAACAACATTGCCAACTCCGATACGCCGCACTTCAAACGATCTGTGGTGAACTTCGAGTCTTCTCTTAAGGCTGCGTTAGCTTCGGAAGTGCCTTCGAAACATCTGCAACCTTTCCTCAAGGATCCGAGGCATATCCCTTTCGATCGGCCGGTGGACTACCGAACGGTTCGGCCGAGGAAAGTGCTGGATTTCCTTACAACTTCAAAGAACAATGGGAACAACGTGGATATCGAGCAGGAAACGATGAACGCAATGCATAACCAGCTCCAGTATCAATTGATGAGCCAGGTAGTGGCCAGCTACTATAATCAGGTGAACCTCGTTCTCCGGTAGGGGGGTAAAGGATGGGATTGTACTCTTCGATTAACATTGCAGCTTCTGGATTGACTGCCCAGAGGTTGCGGCTCGATGTAATCTCCGACAATATTGCCAATGCCAATACTACCCGGACGACCGAAGGGGGGCCTTTCCGACGAAGCAGGGTCATTTTTCGATCCCGGGTGGATCAACCGTACTGGAAGAGTGTTTTCCTGCCAAAAGCATTGGAAAACGAGGGTGGGAAAGGGGTTCGGGTGGTTAAAATCGAGAAGGACTACGCAGATCCGCCTCGATTGGTCTACGATCCGACCCATCCCGATGCAATCAAGTCAGGGCCCCGGGCCGGGTATGTAGAGTTCCCGAACGTGAATATCGTCACTGAAATGGTGGATATGATTGCCGCTTCCCGATCGTATGAGGCGAACGTTGCGGTGATCAATGGATCCCGAAGCATGTTCTTGAAAGCCCTGGAGATAGGTAGGTAAATAGATGGACCCTTTACTTTCCAGTAAGGATGCAGCAGGACATAAGATCTTCCTGCAAACTTCGGATCCCCGGCACTTGAAAGGATCGAGGGGAACTCCCCCCGTTGCGAAGTCGAAAGATTTCAAGGGGATGGTGATGGATGAGTTGAATACAGTTAACAGCCTGCAACTGAAGAGCGATGAACTTTCCAGAAGACTCGTAACGGATCCTGATTCGGTGGATGTGCACGATGTTACCATCGCTCTTGCCGAGGCGAACATGGCCTTGAATATCACCAAAGCTGTAGTAGATCGGGTGATCCGAGCTTACAGAGATATTATTACAACTCGCTAGTCGCGAGGAGGTATCTAACGTAGCATACTTCGTGTCATGGGGAGGGGGACATGAATCCATGGTTAGCACAGATCCTTGAACGGATCACTACCGTCTGGAAGAAATGGACGGTTACGCAGAAACTCATTTTCATAGGGGTCGCAGTAGGAATCATCGGTGGAGTAGCACTACTTGCTACTTTTAGCGCTGCTCCTTCGATGGTACCTCTGCTGTATAGAACCATTCCCGATGAACAGGAGATGGGCCGTATCACCCAACGCCTCGATCAGGAGGGGGTACGGTACCAATTAACTCAAGATCAACGGATCCTGGTTCCCGATGAAAAAACTGCAAAAAGACTCAGGGCCATCCTTGCCCGTGAGAACTTGATTCCTAAAGGAACGGATCCCTGGCAGATCTTCGATGTAGAACGCTGGACGATCACCGATTTCGAAAGAAATGTAAACCTCCGAAGAGCCATCACCCGAAATCTGGAACAGCATATAACGGCATTGGACGATGTAGATGCGGCCAGTGTAACCATCGTAATGCCAGAGGACAAACTCTTTGCCGAAGATCGGAACCCCGTTACCGCTTCCATCATCATCACACCGAAACCTGGATCGGACATCACCCAGAATCGAAAAAAAATAGAAGGAATCGTTCGGTTAGTGCAGTATGCGGTAGAAGGGCTAAAGCCCGAGAATATCACCATTACCGATCAGAACGGCCTGGTGCTGAACGATTTTGCCGGGCTAGCTGATGTGGATCGGCTGGAACTGGCTAAGCGGGAGATGAAGACAGTTCGAGAACTGGAAGCCCAGTACAAAAAGTCCATCCTGGCTTCACTTCGGCAGATCTATGGGGAGGACAGGGTCCAGATCATCAATCTCGATATTACCCTGGATACGAGCAAGAAAAAGGTAGATACGGAAGAGCACTTCCCCATCGTGATCAATCCAGACAACCCCAAAACCCCCTACGACGAGTCTGCGATGGAGGGTTCCAAGACCCTCTCCATTACCCTTTCGAAGGAAGTTACGGAAGAAAAATTCGAAGGAACAGGGTTCAATCCCGAAGGCCCGCCGGGTCAGGAAGGTCAGACTCCACCCGCCTATAAGGATCTCCAGAATATGGTAGGCAGATATTCGAAAAACTCGGTGATCCAGAACGAGGTAGTGAACACTCGTAAGATTCAAGAAGAAAAG
>CALKLC010000154.1 GCA_937991975.1 uncultured Spirochaetales bacterium
CTGCCCATTTCAAGTTCGCCCGGGTACCGCCGGGAACGACTCCCGATGCGGCCAGATCCAGGGCCTGGGGAAGGAAGGGGACTCGATCCGCGTAAATCCGGGCCGTGATTGCATGGGGGGTTACCCTTTTGGAATCTTCAGACTCCTGGGTTCTACGCATTTCCCCGGACTTTCCTTCTTCTTCATTCTGTAGCGGAGGTTCATTCTGCAGCGGAGGGGCCTGAAGCATTTCACGGAGATGCCCTAGAAGTCCGAATCCGGTAATGTCGGTAGCGGCAGAAACGCCTACTTGCACCATTGCCTTTGAGGCCCGATCGTTCAGGGCCGCCAGGATCTGCACCAGGCCGGCTTCCTCTTCTTTAGCAAGGAGACCCTGTTTTAACGCTGTGGAGAGAATTCCTGTACCTAACGGTTTCGTCAGGTAGAGAAGATCCCCTGAATTCCCTCCGCAGTTAGTCACTATCTTGCAACCATCTACAAATCCAGTGGCGGCAAGCCCTAAAAGGGGTTCGGAGCCGTCCACCGTGTGCCCGCCCAAAATGGAAATCCCCGCCTCGCGTGCTGTATCCGAAAGTCCCCGAAGCATATCTTTCAAAGCCGACAGGGGAAGGCGGGCAATGGGGAATGCGGCAATCACGAGGGCAAAAGCGGGGCGGGCTCCCATGGCGTACAGGTCACTCAGAGCGTTGGCAGCAGCGATCCTTCCAAAGTCGTACGGATTATCCACAATCGGAGTGAAGAAATCCACTGTTTGTACCACAGCAGGTTCGTTTTTTACGGCAAATTGCCTGGTCGCGGCGGGCCCTCCGGTCGAGGCTGGCTCTTCGGTCGGGACGGTTGGATACGAAGCCGCTAGAGTCGGTACAGCTGAAGTCGAAGGAGCTATGGCCGAAGCGGGTGGAGTCGATGTGACGGGCTGAGCCAGGGTGCTCGTGTTCGAGAAAGGTTCACCGGGAGGCATAGACGCTCCCAGTTCCTGGAGGATCCCTCCAAGAGAATACACGGCTGCATCGTCCGCCGTATCGATTCCTACCCGTACAAAAGGATCCACAGGCCGGGGCAGTACGGTTAGCACTTCCCGCAGTTGATGTACCGGGAGTTTACAGGCGCATCCCAGCCCCCGAGTGTACCTTGTCAGGCGAATGGGGCCTGCAGTCTCCCCTATTTCCGATCCTGCCTCGTGGGAAAGGAACTGTTCTTCTTCCTTTTTCGCGGATAACCGGGACACCACCTCAATTGCCCGGGCAGCCGCCTGCTCGATTTCTTCCTCCGTAGTTTCCCGCCCTACACTGAACCGGATAGTACCCCGGCCGTACTCTTCCGGAACCTTCAGAGCGGCAAGCACGTGGGAAATTTCCACCTTGTCTGCGTGACAGGCAGCTCCGGCAGAGGCCGCAACCCCTTCCAGTTCTGCCAGAATGGTGGCGGCGTCCACCCCATAGAAACTGATGCTGGAAGTGTTGGGGAGGCGGGGAGCTTTTCGAGCGTTGATCTGTAGTTCCACTCCCTTTCCCTGCGCTTCCTGCAGGATCCGCTCTTCCAGCTTGTCACGGAGATCCTGCATCTTTTTCTGGTACTGAGAGAGGCGCTCGGTGACCAGTTCAGCCGCCTTTCCCAACCCCACGATTTCGAGGACATTCTCCGTCCCCGCCCGTAATCCCCGTTCATGGGAGGCTCCGTGGATCAAACGGGCCAGGGTAGTGCCCCGTCTAACGTATAGGGCTCCGATCCCTTTAGGCGCGTACAGTTTGTGTCCCGCGATGGAAAGGAGATCTACCCCCAGTTCCCCTACGTTTACGGGGATCTTGCCGATCGCCTGGGCCGCGTCCGTATGGATCCGTATCCCGCGGTGTCGACAGATCCGGGCGATTTCCTGTATGGGTTCCAGGGTCCCGATCTCATTGTTCGCGAGCATAATGGATACGAGGAGCGTGGATGGCCGTAATGCCTGCTCCACCTGGGCTGGATCCACAAGTCCTTCCCCATCTACAGGGAGGTATGTTACCTCGAATCCTTGAGACTTAAGCCATTCGCACACCTCCAGTACCGCGGGGTGCTCGATGGAGGACGTGATAATGTGATTGCCCTTTTCCCTTAGAGCCAGCGCTGTCCCCTGGATGGCCAGATTGTTCGATTCTGATCCCCCGCTGGTAAACACGATCTCATCCGGATCGGCTCCAATCATCTTTGCTACTTGAGAGCGAGCTTTCTCTACCGCCTGTTTTGCTTCGACGCCATATGCATGGGATGAGGAAGGATTCCCGAACCCTCCGTAGAGGAAGGGAACCATCGCGTCTGCCACCTCCTTTGCGATGGGCGTGGTGGCGTTGTAGTCTAGGTAGATGGGTTTCATAGGAGTATCATGAAACAGAAGTCTATCTGTGGCAAGTATGCGAGTAAAAGTGGTGTGGAAAAAGAGAAGGTACCCCCTGGACCTACGCAGATCCAACGGATCTGTGTAGAAGATGATTGGAATCAAACCTACGGTACGGAAGGATCAGACAACGGTGAAGACGGTGAGGAAGTGGGGAGGGATGAGGAGCAGAAGAAGGCGGGGTTACAGGAGAGGAGCCGTCGACCGCACACCTCGGCCCGTGCGACCAAGCCCTGGGTGCGGTTTAAGCTGAAGCAAGAGGGGCAGAAGTTGCAGCA
>CALKLC010000155.1 GCA_937991975.1 uncultured Spirochaetales bacterium
CTCATCCTGCAGTCCTTCAACTTTTACCCATACTCTTGGCTGGAACTGGGATTCTTCGAAACGGTAGTATGGGGCAAGCGGTTTGATCTGAACTATCTACTTCCCTTCAAGGAACTCTTCTATGCCCAGTCCATGGCCGGAGTTGAGGATAACTCCTTTATGGGGATCCTTGCAAATGTCCGGATACAGGACACGATCCAGGTCCCCCTCGTTCTCTATGTAGATGACGCGAACCTGAACGACCTTCTCCGGTTCGATTTTTCCACAAAGTTCAAAGTAGCCCTGCAGGCCGGTGTTAGGTACACTCCGAAGGAGACCTCTTTTCTTCGGATGGCAGGGATCGATTATGTGCTTGTAACCCCCTACATGTATACCCATCGTTCGGGGATAGGGGAAATAAAACAAGATTCTCAAGAGCGTATAAAACAGCTAAAAACCCCGAATTACACCAACTACACCCATGTGGGAACCAACCTGGGGGTAGGACTGAATCCCAATTCGGATCGGCTCACCGTACAGCTACAGGTAGAACCTATGAAGGATCTGGTGGTCGATCTTCGGGGAAGACTCATCCGGCATGGAAACGCATCGGAAGGAATGGTAGACTCGGATCCCCGTAACGACGGAACGATCCTGGACGATGGGTACAATAAATCCGGACAGGCTACCTTCCACTACGACACGCGTTTCTTGAACCAATCGGTTATCGAAAAAGTCTGGCAGGCTGGATTCAATGCCCGGTACCGGTTACCTTTGGGACCAGGGTCGGCACTTCTCGAAGGGGGATATACCTTCGAGTACACCCAGAACAAAAATCTTATCTCCGGAAAGACGGATACCATCCACTATGTGAATGTTGGATTGGGGTATCGATTCTAAGATCGAGTATGAACATCGCGTTTTTCATCGAGGTATTCTATCCGGAAATCAATGGAGTGATCACTTCCACTCTAGATCTGGCACGGAACCTGTCCAATCGGGGCCATAAGGTAGTCCTGGTGGTCCCCTATAACAAGCACATTGCAGATCTGGAATGGATCGAAGGGATACGGGTAGTGAAGGTCGCCTCTATTTCCACCTTTATCTATCCGGGGGTCCGGTATACCTGGCCATGGAGTCCACAGTTATTCCGCACCCTTCATAAAGAGAAGATCGAAATTCTCCATTTCACCGGCCCCTGGACGCTGGGCTGGTCTGCCATTCTGTATGGGAAAATGTATTCTCTTCCTGTCATCCAGACCTTTCATACGATGTTGAACGAGGATACCTACCTGCAGTACCTGGTAAAACGCCGTACCCTTGTTCCTATCATACGAGATATCTCCTGGTGGTACTTCGGGATGTTCATTCGGCATTCAGACATCATTACCACACCGAGTCGATTCGCCGGGGAGGTTCTGAAAGAACGGTTCCCTCAGAAGGAGATTCACCATATCTCGAATGGGATAGACACTTCTATCTTTAAAAATGCTAGATCTTTCGAGGAGCTTCAAAGACAGTATCCATTCTTCCATCGGAAAACCTTCCTTTTCGTAGGGAGGATCGGACTGGAAAAGTCCATCGATGTGCTGATTGAGGGGTTTTCCCGGGCTATGCACAAGGATCCGGAAATCCAACTCTTATTGGTGGGGGATGGTCCGAACCGGAAGGAGATGGAAGCCCTTGCTGAATCACTGGGAGTGAAGGATAGGGTAAGGTTTCTGGGTAAGATCCCCCATCTGGATCTCCTATCCAGCGGGCTCATTCATCATGCCCGAGCTTTTGTTACAGCTTCGATTACAGAGAATCAACCCATGACAGTGATCGAAGCGATCTGTTGTGGCCTGCCTTTGATCGTTCCAAAGGTTCCCTCGATGGAAGAACTTTCTGAGGGGAATGCGCTGTTCTTTCCTGCCGGGAACGTGGAGGCATTGGGTGAACGGATTCTGGAGCTTGCCGAAAATGATGAACTTTTTTACACCTTAGCCGAGGCGTCTCACAGAATGGCAGTCAGGTTCGATGGGGCCCGGATTGCCCGGCGGTTTGAAGAACTGTACCGGGAAGCATTGGATCGCAAAGGATCGATTTCACGGTAAGTATATTGGCCGCTGGGCTTTTAATACTACCGGTATCTCTTTCTTCTGTATTCCTCTATCGTGGTCTGATAGAGGGAAAGAAGACGGATCGTCATTGCACTACTGGACCATTCTTCTGCCTTTTCCTTTGCAGAGCGCTGCTTTTCATGATAGAGGGATCGATCGGTAAGAAGCTGATATGTAGCTTCAGCGAATGCTTCTGCCGTGGCTGCCACTGCCGTTCCTCCCCGACCGTCCCGTAGCACCTCTCCTGCACCCATAGCATCGGCTGCTACCACAGGAACTCCCACTGACATGGCTTCCAAGAGGACAAGCCCCTGCGTTTCCGTTTCCGAGGGAAACAGAAATAAGTCTGCACAGGAAAGGAGGGCGAACACTTCCGTACGTGGAATGTACCCTGTGATCGAAATGGATTGGGAAAGCCCTTGGGCCTGGATCTCATCTTCGATCCGTTTTCGGTCTGGACCATCCCCCACGAGAAGTAGATGACAGGGGAGACCTTTCTGTTCCAGGATCTGTAGTACATGGAACAGGAGGGGGATGTTCTTTTCCCGGGCAAAGCGACCGACAAAGATCAGTAGCTTTTTACGGAAGGGGAAGCGGGCGCGAAGGGTCTTGAGGTATGAAGGATCAGGAGGGGGAGGGGGATCGATCCCGGTGGGGAGCACTTCGATCGGTTTTCTCACCCCATAGCTTATCAGTTCCTTTTTCATTTCTTCGGAAGGAGCGAGGATCCTATCCGTATGGTTACAGAAAATCCGGGAGATCCATTTCACGAACCGCACTGCGAGAGAGGGACGGATTTTCACGTAGTGGGTGTATTTGACAAAGAGGGTATGGTAGGTATGAACCGTAGGTTTCTTGAAGATCCATGCCAGGATGAGGGCATAGGCTCCCATATAGTGAGGTACATGGTAATGTATAAGATCGATCTTCAGGTTGGGGAACTCCCAGATGCCCCGAGAAATGGGAAGGGCGATCCGTTGCTCATGCATCATCTCCGATCGATAAGGGATTGAATAGAAACGGAATACTCCTGGAGGGTCAATGCCTTCTCTTCCCCCATAGGCAGGACAAAAAATATACACTGTATGCCCTAAGCGTTCCAGCTCTCGCTGGAAGATCAGAATCGAAGTGGTAACTCCATTTATCTGAGGCGTGTACGTATCAGTGAAGACGGCAATATGCACGGGAATACTGTAGTATGAAATAGTGCGATACTCAAGGGAATCCTCCGGGTTATTCGATGGTTCAACCGTTTTTTTCGAGACCCCGGGCTCTTCCGCCCAGTGCATACTTTTTTACAAGAATGAACCTTCTACATATCTGGAGAAGGTGAGCCTTTTGAGACGCTGATCTTCTAGCCGATACCCTGCATGGATCTTCACATCCAGATACCGAAAGATATCCCAAACCTCTTCTTCTGCATGCAAGAATCCATCCTGGAGCTTCCCGCTTTCGATGGGTTCACCGAGAAGGGTTTGGAGTTCTCCCCGTGTGCGGGGAAAGGAGATAGATTCTGGGAGGGACTCGAGGAAAGGATCGAAGCCTTCGTGAGAGATCATGTAGAGAAAGAGCGTCTTTATGTATCCTGAGGGATCGAGGAGGAATTGTATGCCCTGTGTAGGTAAAGAAAGGTAGGGTGAGATAGTATCCTTCCTTCTATCCTTTTTCGTGTACGGATCAACGAGGGATATCCACTGCTCCTCTGATATATGAAGAAGATGCAGGTACCGATGGATTCGTTCATCTTCGACGTGCATTCCGATGAGGGCAGTAAAAGAATAAAGTAAGTCCATTGCATCCTGCTCTATTCTATTCCCGCATCGTTCGTCCGCTTGCTGGATCATGGAATGGTGCCAGGACAGTAGATACTGGAAGAAATCCTTGTCGGACCCTTCCATATCAACCAGGATCCGAAATACGGGTTCGGTGCCTGATTTCCGCATCCATAGGAAGGCGATCCCTTTCCCTCTAGAATCCTTTAATAGAATTTTAAACCCGCCTTTTTCAGATCCACTCCGGAAGGAAGGACCTGCTCCGATTCGCTCTTCAAGCCCCTCATAATTGATCTCTTCCCATCTCTCGATCCCCCATCGTGCCTGAAGGTCTTTTTTTCGGCTCTGCCATTCCCTCCAGAAGACTTGTTCATAGGTAGCCTTAAGGATGGTCTGGTCCGTACACTGGATCGGGAATACTGCTTCTTTTGCGGACACGGGCAGGGTAGTAAACACGGGTAGAGTTCCCAGTACCGTGGAAAGGTCCGGATGGGATGAATACTGTTCCGAACAGCCAGATGCTTCACACCAGATCTGGAAAGGGGAAGAAGGGGGAAAGTCTCTGGACATGGATCCGTTGGAAGGTGAACTTCCTGACGAGCTTGGGGGCAAGATAGAAAGATAGAGCAGTTTCAATATGGAAAAAACAGTTGCCAGGGGATCCCGTACTTCGGAGGGATAGGTAATGTTCCCCCCATTGGAACCTTCTCCATAGAAGGGGACCTTCCAACCTTCCCGAATGAGCTTCTTCGCAAGTCCTACCACATTTGCCTCTCCTACTTCTGAGCGGAACACCCGGGCATGTAACCGTGAAGCTATCTCTTCTATCCGGAGGGATGTAGGATCGTTTACAACCACGGCGAGCCTGGAAGAGGAATCGAACCGAGGCATGTGAGGGCCCACAGGAGCTTGTGGGGTTGGATGTGTTTGAGGATCTAGATGGAGCTGAGTGATCAAGCGAGCCAGCCAATGGTGGTAGCTCAGTTCAGAAACACAGGCGAGGGCAAAGACCTCCTGGGCTTCCAGGATCCTGGCTTCTGTCGCTTCACCCGCCCGCGGCCTGGAATCGTAGTACACAAGGTTTCCCCGGTCTCCATCACAATCGGGAACGTACCCGAATAGAAACCGATCATCCATCCGATGACCTTCTTCCAGCACCTGCCGGCAAGTCTCCAGTGCCTCACCTTCAGGGAGAATCGTGTGGGCAAAGACTCTGGGGGTCTCATTCCGTTCGACCAGCGAGATTCCCAGCTCAGAGAGTATCTCCCTGTCGATCCCCAGTGTCCGGGCGCTCCCATTGTAATCGACCACGATCCCGCAACCCTTCTGCTGGATATTCTTTCTTAGAAATTGGAGGATCTGCTCCTGTTGGTTTGGATCCTCGGTTCCGGTCACCATCCGATGAACAAAGGCCCTGTACGCATCCTCCGAATCTTTCTTCCATTTTTTAATAGAAGAGCATACTTCTTCCACCCGGTTCGGATCGATAGCTGCAGCATTCTGTAGAAGACTTTCCATCTCTCTGTCGTTCTCAACGAGGAGGCGGTACTGCTGGATCAGGGATGCCGCATCTTCCCCCCCGAGGACCCCTTCCCGAAGGCCCAATTTCACTCCGTTGTGACCAATGGGGTTGTGACTGGCGGATACATAGGCAAACCCATCGATAGAAGGAGTGGCCCGAACATACGCTAATAGCTCAGGGATGGGCAAGATGAACAGGTAGCGAATCCTGCATCCGCAGGTGATCAATCCGTACAGGAGTATTTCTGCCATAGCAGGGCCCGTAAACCGGGTATCCATTCCAAGAGCTACCAGAGGATTAGGGGACCCTGTCTTTATCTGAAGGAATCGGGCAAAGGCGATACCCATTCCGAATACGAGCTCTCGATCCCCCTGGGTAAGATGGGAGGTGGTGCTCTCTTCCTTCCCATCGGCAGCAAATACCTTCCGAAATCCGGATACGGAAAGGATCAGGGAAGAAAGGGCGTCTCTGCGGGCAGTCGGATCCGGCCGATAGGAGGCTGGAAACGGCGGAATGGTGGGATCGAGAATGGGAAAACCAGTTTTTTCATGGATGATGATTGCCATAGGATGAATAGTGCGGGTATTTTGTTTTTTTTGTCTA
>CALKLC010000156.1 GCA_937991975.1 uncultured Spirochaetales bacterium
TCCGACATACAGTTTTTTCGCCATACTGAATGGTCCTCCGGGTTCTGTTTCAAACCCATTTGTTAAGAAATTGATCTGGAGTTTATCAACGATAAACCACCCGTGTTACCGTCCTGGGCCCGGATTCAGAAAGTGGGTTACCGCTTTCAGGAAGTACGTACAGACAAGTGATCGTAACAGCACTCTGAAGATGCAGAACTCTTTTCCCCTTCACGTAGCCAGAAAACACAGATACCTGCTATGCAAGCCAGATGTTAAAAAGCTACCACAATCTATTTCAATAGTCAATAGCGACCGTCCGGTTTCTCCCTTCTTCCTTTGCCTTGTACAGGGCTTTGTCTGTCCTCTGAACAATGGAAACACGATCATCGGTTGCGTGCCAGGAGCCTACCCCCAGACTGATGGTAATCCGTCCTGCCTCGGGGAAATCGGTAGATTCCACTGCTCTGCGGAGTTGCCTGGCATATTCAGTTCCCAGATCCTTACTGAGTGACCGAAGGGCGGAATAGAATACGATAAAGGTGGCAATTCCCACAATCAGGTATACACCTACAACGATCTGAAGGAAAAAAGTACTGACGCTCTGGCGGCAGAACGTTCTTTTATTCTTTTGGTGAACCATACAGCTCCTTTTAATGAGCTGCATCATACTTCCAGCAACTGTTTGTTACAATAGCGGTAGTTATTCCATATTCTGCAATTCAATATCCTAAAAAAATCATCACCAATCTGTTGACAGGGAGGCATGGGCTTACTAGAGTGATAAGGATCTTAAACAGGAGATACGTATGAACTACTTTAATTCTTTACCATTCAGAGAACAAGTACAACAACTTGGGAAATGCCGGTTCATGGCAAAGAGCGAGTTTGCCGACGGGGTCGCTGCCCTGAAAGGCAAAAAGATTGTAATCATCGGCTGCGGGGCTCAGGGGCTGAACCAGGGGCTGAACCTGCGGGATTCGGGACTGGATGTAAGTTATGCCCTACGCAAGGAAGCGATCGAACAGAAACGCCCCAGCTACAAGAGCGCGACGGAAAACGGGTTCAACGTAGGGACCTACGAGGAATTGATTCCAAAAGCAGACGTCATCGGAAATCTCACTCCCGACAAGCAGCACAGCTCGGTAATCGACGCGGTAATGCCCCTGATGAAGAAGGGCTCTACCCTGTGGTACAGTCATGGGTTCAACATCGTGGAAGAAGGGAAGAAGATCCGGCCAGACATCACGGTGGTGATGATGGCTCCCAAAGGGCCGGGGACCGAACTGCGTACCGAGTACGTTCGAGGGTTTGGAGTCCCTACCCTCATTGCCGTACACCCGGAAAACGACCCGGAGGGTAAAGGGTTGGCGATTGCCAAAGCCCTCGCCTGCGGAACGGGAGCAGACCGGGCGGGGGTACTGGAGTCCAGCTTTGTCGCCGAAGTGAAGAGCGATCTCATGGGGGAACAGACAATCCTCTGCGGAATGCTCCAGACGGGAAGTCTCCTCGCTTTCGACAAGATGGTCGAAAAAGGAATCGACAAGGGGTACGCGGCCAAACTCGTACAGTACGGCTGGGAAACCATCACAGAGGCGATGAAATTCGGGGGGATCACCGGAATGATGGACCGGCTCTCCAATCCGGCCAAGTTGCGGGTTCATGCCCTTTCGAACGTTCTGAAAGAAATCCTCACTCCCCTTTATAAAAAGCACATGGACGATATCCTTTCCGGCGAGTTCAGCCGCACCATGATGGAGGATTGGAAGCAGGGGGATAAGCAACTTCTGACCTGGCGGGAAGCAACAGGGAAAACCGCTTTCGAGCAAACCCCCGCCGGTTCCATGGATATTTCAGAGCAGGAATACTTCGACAAAGGGTTACTGCTGGTAGTCTTTGTCAAGGCAGGTGTGGAGCTTGCCTTCGAGATCATGACAGAAGCAGGAATGAAGCCGGAGAGCGCCTACTATGAATCCCTCCATGAAGTTCCCCTCATCGCCAACCTCATTGCCCGAAAGAAGCTATACGAGATGAACAAGGTGATCTCCGACACTGCCGAGTATGGATGCTATCTCTTCGACAATCGCGCCCGACCCCTGCTGGCCGATTTCATGGGCAAGATCGATACGGACCTCATCGGGAAAGGACTGGAGTACAAAGATACGGGCGTATCGAATAAAGAGCTCTTCAAGGTGAATGAAGAGATCCGAAACCATCCTGTGGAACAGATCGGGAAAGTGCTTCGGGCTCATATGACAGCGATGAAGCCGATTAAATGAGAATATACTGAAAGCCGCCTACATGGCGGCTTTTTTTCTACTTCTTGAGCAGTGCCAAAACAGAAACACCGTTTTAAAGAATCTCCAGTAAAACTGTTTTTAGGTAAACTCCCTCGGGGAATGCAAGAAGGCGGGTATGATCAGAAGCCTGTCCGAGAACAAGAAGAATACGAGCTTCCTTTCCTGCCCGGCCTGCGGCAAGGCGAAGAAGGTTGATGAACTCTTCCTGGCTCAACATGCCGGAGCAGGAGCTGGTGAGGAATAGATCCCCTGTTTGAAGAATTTGGAAACAGAGGGTATTCAAACGCAGATACGCTTTTTTTGCTTCCTCGAGACTTGTCCGCGATTTGGCAAAGGCAGGGGGATCACAGATAAGGTAGTGTGATGCCGCGGGCCGGCCCTTATTCTTGTCTCCCTCACCTTCCAGGTACTCGAACACATCTCCCTGGTGAAATGAAATCCTTTCTTTTTCCGGATCGATTCCGTTTGCGAGGAATGCCTGGGATCCCAATCGAAGGGCTCTTTCCGAGCTGTCCACATTTACCACTTCTAAAGCCCCTCCTGACCATGCGGCAAGCCCAAAGGAACAGGAGTAACTGAATAGATTCACCACATGCCTGGTCCGGGCCGTTTCATGTACCACATGCCTGGCCTCTCGCTGGTCCAGGTAGAATCCTGTCTTCTGCCCCTCCATCACGTCTGCCAGCAAAACCATCCCCATCTCGTGAAACCGGATAGGCCCCTGGACCAGGCCCCGATGTACCACAGGTTTTACAAGAGGCAACCCTTCCACCTTGCGGGCTTCTACATCGGATCGTTCCACAACCACCCGGACGCCGGGCATCTCACTGAGGGCCTCTATGATTAGATCCCGAAATCTTTCCATTCCAGCTGTGTGGATTTGAAACACTGCCGTATCCGCATACAAGTCTACAATAAGCCCAGGCAACTGATCCGCATCCGCATGCACCAGCCGAAATCCATCGGTCCGGGGAGGGAGGAAGCGTTGCTTTTTCTCCAGCAGGGAAAGGAACCGTTTTTTGAAAAAGTTTCTATCAATGGGTTCCTGTATCCGGGTAAGGATCCGAACCCGAATCGTATTCGCAGGATGGTATGTGCCAATTCCCAAGAACTTACCATTGCTCGAACGTACTTCCACGAGACTACCCGCGGGAATGGAGGGCGCGTTTTTCACTCCCTGCGAAAATATCCACGGGTGCCCTGCAAGGAGAGGAATTTCTCGGGAGGGTGCCACTGTGACAACGGGATAGGTTGAGTGCATGAGATCACAGTACCAAAAATGTAATGCCCCTTGCAATTCCTTCAATGTCTGGTATAATCAAATATATCTGAATCGTTCTAATCGCATATTTTTATTGAGAGGAGGATCGTATGAAGAAAACTATCTTTATCCTGCTGATGGCTCTACTGGTCATTGGTATGGGATTTGCCGGAGGGGCAAAGGAAAGTGCTCCTGCCCAGAAAGTCGAACCGGTAAAGCTAAAATGGGCCCATGTGTACGAGACCAGCGAAGAGTTCCACAAATGGGCATTGTGGTCAGCCGAGGAAATCAAGAAACGGACCAACGGTAAGTACCAGATCGAAGTTTTCCCCGCATCCAGCCTGGGAAAAGAATCCGACATTGTGGAAGGGCTCAGCCTCGGTTCAGTCAATATCGTATATGCCGGTTCCGCTTTCATTGGAAACACTTACGGACCCATCGCGATGGGAGAAGCTCCCTTCATGTTCACGGGGTTCGAACATTTCATGAACTATGCGAAGAGCGACTTCTTCAAGGAACTGGCAGCCGGATATGAAAAGGCCTCCAAAGGGAATCACATCACTGCCAACACATACTACGGTGCCCGGTGCGTAACCAGCAAGAAACCCATTAACAAACCCGAAGACATGAAGGGCCTGAAGATCCGGGTTCCCAACGCACCCCTCTACCTCATGTTCACCGAAGCGGTTGGCGCTAATGCGGCTCCTATCGCCTTCGCCGAAGTGTACCTTGCCCTGCAACAGGGTGTGGTAGATGCGCAGGAAAACCCTCTTCCCACCATCCAGGCGAAAAAATTCTACGAAGTGCAGAAGTACATCAACCTGACCCAGCACATCATCAACAACCTGCTCACCATCGTATCCGCTTCTACGTGGCAGAAGTTAACCCCCGAGGAAAAAAAGATCTTTGAGGAAGTAACAGTGGAAGCTGCCCGTCAGGCTTCGATGGCTATTCGGAAAGCAGAGGATGATCTATTGCCCTGGTTCGAGAAACAGGGGAACATTATCAACAAGGTAGATCGCAAACCCTTCATCGATGTGGTAGCTCCAAGCTTGAAATCCAGCCCGCGGATGACCTGGACGTTGGAACAGTACAACAAGATGCAGGCTCTGAAGCCCTAAAGGTTTCGTAACTGTAGTACCTGTAATAACCGCCGTTCCTCCGGTAACACGGTAGGACGGCGGTTTTTCTAGCAGAAGGAGCTCCTATGTCCGAATTACAAGGAAAAGAAGTTCAACCCCCTCAGAAGGCCGAGGGGTTTGAGTACTCCCAGCTAAAATGGGAAGATTGGCTCGTCCTTATCATTTTCTGGGCCTTATGTATCGTTGTCTTCCTTCAATTTTTTTCCCGATATGCTTTAAATGCCGCTATTATCTGGACAGAAGAAATGGCCAGATACCTGCTTATTGCAGTAGGATTTTTAGGATCTGCCATCGCTGCAAGAAAAGGTGCGCATATTTACATGGAGGCAGGGTATCGCTTTTTTCCTCCAATCGTCGGCTTCATTCTTTCTACACTTGTGGATGTTATTAAAATTCTTTTTTTTGGAATGTGTACCTACCTATCGTTTAAAATTTTACCCATTATGGATCTGCAACGAATGGTTACCCTTCCCATACCCTTGTCTTTTTTATACGGAGTTGTGTGTCTCGGGTTTGTTCTAATGACCCTTCGCAGCATCCAGATTGCGTGGGTTCATTGGAAGAAAAAGTATATCCCTGTCCTTAACGACAAGATGTGAGGTGCACCCATGCTTGGGTTTATGTTTTTCGTGATGTTTTTTCTGATTATTATAGGAGCACCCATTGCGATCGCCCTCGGAGGCTCTTCGGCTATATGGGTTTACCTGAGCAAAGCCGTACCCGACTTTACGATTCTCCATCGGATGGTCATGGGGGTAGACAGTTTTCCCCTTCTGGCTATTCCCTTCTTTATTCTGGCTGGCAACTTAATGAACGCGGCGGGCCTTACCAATCAAATTTTCAATTTCGCAAAGGCGGTTGTAGGATGGCTCCCCGGCGGCTTGGGGCATGTAAATATTGGGGCAAGTATTATTTTCGCGGGCATGTCAGGCGCGGCCGTAGCCGATGCGGGGGGATTGGGCACCATCGAAATCAAGGCTATGAACGACGCGGGCTATGATCTGGACTTTTCAGTTGCAGTCACGGCTGCCTCTTCTACCATCGGCCCCATCATTCCTCCCAGCCTCCCCATGGTAATTTACGGTGTTATGGCTTCGGCCTCTATCGGCCGATTGTTCATTGCAGGATTCATTCCAGGGCTTTTCATGGGTCTGGCGTTAGCGATTATGGTGGCCTACTATGCCCATAAACGACATTACCCCAGGGACGCGAAGTTCTCTATAAAGAACCTGTGGGTATCGTTCATACAGGGCTTACCCGCTCTCTTTACCCCTGTAATTATCATTGGAGGAATTATTTCAGGGATTTTTACCCCCACTGAGGCTGCCATTGCGGCGGTTGTGTACGCGCTAATTTTAGGGCTTGTGTACCGTACTCTAGACTTCAAGAAATTTGTAGCTATCAGCCTGGAAACGGCAGAAACTACCGCGGTTATTCTTCTCATTGTGGCGGGGGCTTCTATTTTTGCCTGGGTCCTTACAGCGAATCAGGTTACAGAACGATTTGCCGCTTTCTTTATAAGCTTTACGGAGAATAAATACATTCTTCTTTTAGTCATCAATATATTATTACTCATTGTTGGCTGTTTTATGGAAACGATAGCCTCTATTACCATTCTCACTCCTGTCCTGCTCCCGGTTGCCATGAAATTAGGAGTCGATCCCGTCCATTTCGGGGTGATCATGGTACTGAATCTGATGATCGGGCTTCTTACCCCCCCTGTAGGGATGGTTCTATTCGTTCTTACCCGGGTTGCCAAGATCCCTTTTGAGCGAGCAGCCAAGGCAACCTTTCCGTTCCTGCTCCCGTTACTTATCGTACTGCTGCTGATTACTTATATCGAACCTTTCTGTATGTGGCTGCCCGGTATCGTGTTCGCGAAATAGGACGGGTAGTCATGGTGCAGGCGGATGAATGAAGGCCTGTAAGTATTCCTTTTACCTAAAAATCAACACTAAAGAGGCCGCTTTTTGTGAAGCGGCTTTTTTTAATCATTCCATATTCCTTCGAATATCGTTGTGCCTTTACTGTGTGGCGACCCCTTTCACCAGGCAGTTAGCCCCCCATCTACCGGCAGGATCACCCCATTGATAAAGGAGCCTTGCGGAGATACGAGGTACAGCACCGCTTCGGCCACATCCTCGACAGTGGCGAGACGGCCTAGGGGGATTTCTCCCAATCGCTCGGCCCGCCGTTTGGGGTCTTCCAGGAACTTCTCTGTTAGCCCTGTGATCACTGTACTGGGAGCTACCGCGTTACAGCGAACGTTGTATTTAGCATGCCGGGTAGCCACAGACCGCGTGAGCTGTACCACCGCTCCTTTGGTAGTAGTGTACGCTTCACAGGTGTACAGGTGCCCCACCAATCCACAAATCGAGGCAATATTCACTATAGAACCTCCCCCCCCTTTTTTCAGTACAGGAAGGGCATGCTTGATTCCTAAAAACGGCCCTTTTACATTCACCGCCAGCATTTTATCGAGTTCTTCTGCACTCATCTCCTCGATATCGTGACGAATGGTTATTCCCGCATTGTTCACCAGAATATCGAAGCGGCCCGTTTTCTCCAGAGCAAAGGCGTACGCTTCCTTCCAGCTTTCCTCGGATGTCACGTCCAGCCGCACATACCAGGCCTGCCCGCCCGACTCTATCAATTCTTTTACAGTAGCCTTCCCTTCCGATTCCAGAAGGTCGCAGACCAGTACAGACGCTCCCTCCCGACAGAGGGTTTTCGCTATGCCTGCACCTATTCCCCGAGCAGCACCCGTTACAAGTGCGGTCTTATTCTGAAGTTTCATGGTTTTTCCTTGTTTACAATGTTAGATTCACCAAAAAGTAAGAACAGATGCCCCTTATAGATAAAAAGCCCTGAGGCTTGGGTTTTGCCCCAGGGCAGTATGATTACTTTACGGCCGCAACCGCTGCCTGGAACTCTGCTACCAGATCTTTTCCGATCTTCGGAATCCACTCGTCGTACACAGGTTTCACAGCTTCCTGGAAGGCTTTAACCTGTTCGGGAGTCAACTCAGTGACTGTCATACCCGCTTTCTTCAACTCGGCAATGAAATCCCGGTTCATCTTACGGTTGGTCTCCCTCTGGAACTTCGCTGAAGCCTGGGCCGCTTCCAGAATAATCTTCTGGTCTTCCGCAGGGAAGGAGTCGAACATCTTCTTGTTGATCAGGAGGATGTGAGGGCCGTATACATGTCCGGTGAGGGTCACGTACTTCTGCACTTCATAGAACTTGGAGAGGTAGATCGTGGGGATCGGGTTCTCCTGCCCGTCGATCGTTTTCTGCTGCATGGCAGTGAACACTTCGCTGAAGGGCATCGGGGTGGGGTTAGCACCCAGTGCTCTCCAGGCTGCCAGATGGATCGGGTTCTGCATGGTGCGGACTTTCATCCCTTTCAGATCCGCTGGACTCTTTACTTCCCTTACGCTGTTGGTAAGCTGCCGGAACCCGTTCTCGTAGTAAGCCAGAAGCTTAATCCCCTTGGGTTCCAGAAGGGCGGCCAGTTTTGCGCCGATGGGTCCATCGTAGATCGCATCCGCAGCTTTTTCGCTGGGAACGATGAAAGGCAGGTCGAATACGTTAAACTCCGGAACCAATCCTGTGAGGGGAGAAGCAGATGTGGCTACCATTTCCAATGTTCCCATCCGTACGGCTTCGGTGGCCCGTACATCATCCCCCAACTGCGCGTTGGCGTACACCTGCACATCGTACTTGCCCGGGAGTTTGGATTCCACGATCTTCTCGAACTCCTTGCAGGCCAGGTAGGTGGGATGTTGTTCATTGATTCCGTTAGAGATCTTCAAAACCGTAGCAGGCCTGGCTGCTGCCTTCGGTTTTTCCGAGGACCCTCCTGCAAATACTACCAGTGATAGGGAAGTAAGCAGGACGAGCACAAGAATCAGACGCTTTTTCATTCCGATTCCTCCTTGAATGATATTTCGTGTCTCATACCGAGACACCATCGGAATAGGGGATACCCTCCCGCTATTCCGAGAATCGCCCAATTACTTTAATAGACTCGGGATGAAAGTGATCACTCCCGGCACGTACGTGATAATGAACAGAACCGCTATCTCGATCAGTATGTAAGGTGCTACAGCCCTTGCTAGCTGGGCGACTGTGAGTTTGGAGATACTGCATCCCACGTATAGAACGTTACCCACCGGCGGCGTGATGAGTCCGATGCAGAGGTTCACCACCATGACACATCCGAAGTATACCGGATCGATCCCGAACTTCGTGACGATGGGAAGCAGCATGGGTCCCATGATAAGGAGAGCCGGAGTCAGGTCCAATACGCACCCGACTAACAGAAGCAGAATGTTGATCACCATCATCAGGATGAACCTGTTGTCGCCGGCCAGCGCGAGCAAGGTGTCCGAGAGCATGGCCGGAATCTGCGCGATCGTGATGTAGTACCCCGCTGCAAGCGCAGAACCGCACACGAGCATGACGATTGATGTGTTACGGGCTGTTGCCACAAACAACCGGGGGAGATCTTTAAGCTTTAACTCCTTGTAGATGAACAGTGAAACAAAGAAAGCGTACACTACGGCGATGACCCCTGCCTCGGTGGGTGTGAATACACCGAAGATGATACCTCCCAGGATAATCCCCGGAAGCACCAGTGCCCAGAAGGCATCGAGCATGGCCCGAAACACTCCGACAATACTGAACCTTCCCTCTGCCCGATAGTTCCGCTTCCGGGTATGGAAATACCACCCGATCATCAGACCCAACCCGATGAGAATGCCGGGAATAATACCGCCGAGGAAGAGGCGAATGATGGAAACATTGCCGATTACACCAAAGATGATCATCGGGATGCTGGGCGGTATGATTGGGCCGATGACTGACGATGCAATCGTGATTGCGGCCGATTGTTCCTTATCCAGCCCTTCTTCCTCCATGATCGGAATAAGCATCGAACCGATGGAGGCAGTGTCAGCGACCGCCGAACCCGAGACACCTGCGAAGAGCATACTTGCCAGTACATTCACGTATCCGAGACCGCCTTTGATATGCCCGATGAGAGACCGGGCGAACACAACGATCCGCCGCGAAATGCCTCCGGTATTCATGAGCTCACCAGCCAAAAGGAAGAAGGGGATCGCCAGCAAGGGAAAGCTGTCGATTCCCCGCACGATATTCTGGATAAGAAGGGGAGCGCTCACCTGGTTAATGAACGTAGCCAGTACGAGCGCGGTGAGCACGAGAGCAAAGGCGATCGGTACCGATAGCAGCACAAACCCAAAAAGGGAGATGAGGAATACGGTGAGCATCAGGCACCCCCCCGCACAGTAATGGCAAGCTTGCGGATATCAGAAAGTAGTTTGATGATGGACTCGATCAACATCAGGCCGGCTGCTAGTGGAACGGCCATGTACACATAGCCGTAGGGTATGGGAACCGCAGACGCAACCCAGCCGCT
>CALKLC010000157.1 GCA_937991975.1 uncultured Spirochaetales bacterium
CTTCTTTGAAACTCAGCTACTCCTTCACCCTTCAGATGGGTGTGGCCATGTCTGTCAGCGATTCCACGGAGGCAGGGGGCAAGTTCATCGTAGCCTTCCCCTTCGAGTATTCGAAAAGCGGTATTCCTCTTACTGCGTTTGATGAGGGAATAGCCTTCATGGCAATGAAAAACGACCTAGTGCAGAAGTTACAAGCTACCAAAGCCACGCTTAAAGTATATGACAACTCGAATACGTTAAAGCATTCCGTGGATCTTACCCTGGCAGAACTGGATGCATACTGATAAAGAATCGTTACAACTTCTTTACAGGAGAGACCTATTACATAATAAGCCGGTTGCATGAAGAGTCAAAAAGAAAAGGCCGTTCCCGAAGGGACGGCCTTTTTTATTATTATCATCAGAACATGTTAAAGCGGCCTTTGCCGCTTTAAGACCATTTTCGCCGCCTACGCTACTAGGCCGCTTTGCCACAAGCCATTTGAATCAGACAGTCCAATTGGAAGGCGGACTGCCCTTCGATCGTGCTTGATCGGCTCAGGCTTAGTAATCCATCGGCGGGTGCTGAGCCGGAGGAGTCTTTTCTTTCTCCGGGATTTCGGTGATGGCACATTCGGTGGTGAGCAGGAGTCCCGCGATGGAGGCAGCATTCTGCAGGGCGCTTCGGGTAACCTTTGCCGGGTCGATAATGCCAGCTTTCATCATGTTGGTCCATTCCATCTTCTGAGCGTCGAACCCGACACCCTTCTTCTCGTTCTTTGCCTTCTCGGCGATAATGGAACCATCCACGCCTGCGTTCTCGGCGATCTGGCGGATCGGTTCTTCCAGAGCCCGCATCACGATCCGGAACCCAACCTTTTCTTCTTCATCGAAGGAAGAAAGATCATGCTTTTCCAGAACCGGTACAATCTGGGCAAGAGTTACACCACCACCGGGGATGATACCTTCCTCGATGGCTGCACGGGTGGCGGAAAGAGCATCCTCTACCCGATGTTTCTTCTCTTTGAGTTCTGTCTCGGTAGCCGCACCCACGTTGATCACTGCCACACCGCCGGCAAGTTTAGCCAACCGTTCCTGGAGCTTCTCCCGATCGTAGTCAGAGGTGGTTTCTTCGATCTGAGCCTTGATCTGGGCAATCCGGTCTTTGATATCCTGCGGTTTCCCTTCCCCGCTCACGATAGTGGTGTTCTCTTTATCAACCTTCACCATCTTGGCGCGTCCCATCTGGCTCAGTTCGGTGTTCTCCAGCTTTAGCCCGAGTTCTTCGGAAATAACCTGTCCACCGGTAAGGATCGCAATGTCTTCCAGCATGGCCTTCCGCCGGTCACCAAAGCCAGGAGCTTTAACCGCACAGGCACTCAAGGTGCCACGCAGATTATTTACTACCAGGGTAGCCAGAGCTTCCCCTTCTACGTCCTCCGCGATAAGGAGGAGAGGTTTCCCGGATTGAGCCACTTTTTCCAGTACAGGGAGAAGTTCCTTCATGTTGGAAATCTTCTTGTCGTGGATGAGGATGTAGGGATTCTCCAGTACGGTGGTCATAGTATCGCGGTTGGTGGCGAAGTAAGGAGAAATGTACCCCCGATCGAACTGCATTCCTTCCACGTACTCGGTGGTAGTTTCGATCGTCTTGGATTCCTCGACGGTGATTACTCCGTCCTTCCCTACCTTTTCCATGGCATCGGCAATCTCTTTACCGATTTCCATGTCGTTATTGGCAGAGATGGCGGCTACCTGAGCGATTTCCTCTTTTTCTTTGATTTCTTTGGAGGCCTTCTTGATCTCTTCGACTGCAATCTCTACTGCTTTGTCGATTCCCCGTTTGATCCCCATGGGGTTGATGCCGGCGGCTACGGATTTCAACCCTTCCTTGATGATGCTGTACGCCAGTACGGTTGCCGTGGTTGTACCGTCCCCTGCCACATCGTTCGTCTTTGTGGCAACCTCTTTTAAGAGTTGGGCCCCCATGTTCTCGTAGGGATCTTCCAGTTCGATTTCCTTTGCGACGGACACTCCGTCCTTCGTAACCGTGGGCGCTCCGAACTTCTTGTCCAGCAGGACATTCCGGCCTTTCGGACCCAGGGTTACTGTGACCGCTTTGGACATTTTCTCCACACCCCGGAGAAGTGCGCGGCGTGCTTCTTCTTCGAATTTCAACTGTTTAGCCATATTCTACTCCCTCTCTTTGACAGAATGTGATGTGTTATAGGGTTTATACGTGATCTGTAAAAAAAGATACAAATCTTTTTTTAAATCGCCAAGTAAAATTTTCATCTTTTTGTATGAAAAAGGATTTCACCGGCAGCAAACTCCCTTATATCAGCGGATCCTTCGGGTCTAAGCAACAAAAGTCCCTCCTCCGTGATTCCCAGAATGGTTCCTGGAATGGGTTCTTCCTGCCCGGGGATCCCAGGTTGAAACCATACGGATTCGTTTCTCCGGTAGAGGCGGTTCTCTAACTCGGCTTTCCATGCATTCGAGGGTAAAACTTCTGCAGTCCCGCTTCTTGATAGAAGCATTTCTTTTCCTTCATCAGGCCGTTGAACCTGGATCCATCGGTGGAGGTGCGCTAGTAAAGGTGAAATCAGATCCTGGATCTCGAACTTCTTTCCCGTAACTTTACGGATGGAGGTGGCAGTCATCCGAAGTTCTTTGGGGAAGGATTTTTGCAGACAGTTGATACCCATTCCGATAAGGATCGCCTCATCTTTCGTTTCTGCCAGGATACCGGCCACCTTCCGTTCTTTCAGAAGCACATCGTTGGGCCACTTTACGGCTGGTTTCAAGCCAAACTCTTCTTCCAGAAGAGTGGCGATCGCTAAACCTGCTTTCAGGGAGAGAGTCCCCGGGGGATCCGGCACATCAGGGGTTCGCAGGATCAGGGTACAGAGAAGACTTTCATCGGGGGCGGATTCCCATTTTCGCTCGGGGAACCTTCCCCTCCCTGCTATCTGATAAGAGGCGACAACGAGGGTACCCGTGGGAAACCCTTGAGAAGCGAGATTCCGGGCATCGATCATGGTGGATTCTGTTTCCGGTTTGTAAAAGATCGGTGCATTTTTAAATGGAGTAGGGATCTTCAGTTCGAGCATGGGAGGGATAGTATACGGTTACTCTTGATTTTTCAATCGGAGCACCCCATATTGTTACTATGGATTTCAACCCATTTCGCTCAGGTTTATCCGCCAGCCGGGAAGCCCAATCCTTCGTATTCATCATCTTTGGGGTAACGGGAGACTTGACTCGAAAGAAGCTGATGCCTGCCCTGTTTTCCCTCTATGCGAAAGGGCACCTGAACCGGTTCAAAATCGTAGGTTTTGCCCGTAGACCCTGGACCCAGGAGTTCTTCCGATCCGAAGCAGAAAAGATGCTGCAGAAGCCGGAATGGCTGGCGTATGGCAAAGAAACGCTCCATGCATTCCTGAAGACGCTGGAATACATTCAATCCCCTTTCGAAGACCCGGGAGGGTACAGGCAAATCGACTCGGTGTGCGAAGGGTTTGCCCATCGAATCTACTACCTCGCCACTCCGCCCGAAAGTTATGGAACCATCATCCAGCATCTGGGAGAGAACGGGTTAACCCGGGAAAAAGGAGGGCACACCCGGATTGTGGTGGAAAAACCCTTTGGCAGGGACCTATCTACAGCCCGCAAGTTGAACGATCAGCTCTCCCAGTTCTTTCGGGAAGACCAGATCTATCGGATCGATCACTACCTGGGGAAAGAGACAGTCCAGAACCTGATCCTCCTTCGGTTTGGGAATGGGATCTTCGAACCTGTATGGAACCACCGGTACATCCATCACATTCAGATCACGGTGGCGGAAAAGATCGGGGTGGAAGGACGGGGGAACTACTATGAGACGGCTGGCGCACTGCGGGATATGGTGCAGAACCATATGTTCCAGCTCCTCTGCCTTACCACGATGGAGCCTCCCAACGATCTGAGCCCCGATACGATCCGAACGGAAAAAGTGAAAATTCTCAAGTCCCTCAGGCCCATCTCCTTCCGGGAGACATCCCTTTACACGGTTCGGGGGCAGTATGCGGCAGGATACATGGATGGGGTACCGGTTCCCGCCTACAGGGAAGAGCCCGGGGTAGCTCCCGATTCCCGAACAGAGACATTCGTGGCGTTGAAAGTATTCCTCGACACCTGGCGATGGTCCGGAGTCCCCATTTACCTTCGGACGGGAAAACGGTTAGCCCGACGGATGAGTGAAATTGCTGTACGGTTCAAGGCTCCTCCCCTCGAGCTATTTCCACGGGCATGGGTGTATAGCGGCCAGAATGCCCTCATCATCCGGATTCAGCCGAACGAGGGGATCTCCCTTATCATGAATGCAAAGATCCCGGGCTATACCCTCAACATGCGTCCTGTGAACATGGACTTTTCCTATGGTTCTGCCTTTGGAGAAAGCCCGCCCGAAGCGTACGAGCGGTTGATCCTCGATGCCCTTGTGGGGGATTCCACCCTTTACACCCGTAGGGACGAGATCGAAGCTTCTTGGACCTTCATTACCCGGATCCTGAAAGGGTGGGAAGAGGATCCCTCACCGATTCCCCAGTACGTTCCGGGCGGTTCTGGCCCGGAGGAAGCGAAGAGCTTGCTGGAACCGAACACCCGATGGAGGAAGTTATGAAGGCTCTTTTCGATCCTGAGAAAATCGAACGGGATCTCCGCCTTCTGGAGCGGGAATACTCCCTTACCGAGACACGGACAGTACTGTTCAACCTTGTGATTTTTGCGAATCAGGAGGATATGTCCACTATCGAAGAAAACCTCCTGATTCCCCTTCTGGGAAAACGGGCCGTCAGGATCATACGGATCTCATTAGGACATGTGGGAGAAACGACGGTTTCTGTTTCAGCCCGCTGCGCGCCTGACCGGGAAGACATGGGAGTGTGCTTCCAGGAGATCCTAATCGAGAACGGGCAGGACAATGCGGGAGTGGCGCCAGGATCCTGGTCCGCTTTTCTCATTCGGGATTTACCCGTGTATGTCCTATGGCATACTGCCCTTCCCGAAGAGGGGGAATCGAGTCCTCTCGCTTTTGCACGGGAACAGGCAGATAAGTTCTTTCTGGATGGGGAGTTCTTTTTCGCTAATGGTCTTTCTGTGAAAGATTACGTACATAGGGTTAGGAAGCAGTTGATCGATCCGGGAGTCCAGGTCACCGATTTTGCCTGGGAACGGCTTCGGCCTTTCCGCATATTTACCGCCCAGGTGTTCGACCAGAAAACACTCCTCGATCTTCTTCCGTATGTAAGTTCTTTCGAGGTTTCAGGTCCTTCTGAACTTTCCCGGTGGTACTATACTGCCTGGATATGTACGGTTTTGGAGGATGCAGGGTGGAAGGTACGCAGTGCCTCAAAAGAGGGTAGGGAGATACGCTTAGAGCTTCGGTTCCGAGATTCTTCAGAACCTCTCCTTTTAGAAGTGGATTCCGAGGGAATGGGGAGGGCTATTTTCGGCAAAGAGGAAGTCCTCACCCGGCCGTTGAAAGTTCCATCGGATGGGGGAATTCTACTGGAGCAGGTGGATATTCCCATCGCCGACCCAATGTACCGCCGGATTTTACAGGGAGTTTAGTTCGTAAAGTGGTGAGGAAACTATTAAGTACGGGGTGTAAATGCTCAGGATGTCTGCCCCTGCTCCCTAACCGAAGTTCTGCCCGAATCGCCGGTGTCTAATCACTGTACATTAAAGCCTTTAAGGGAGTAAACTCAGGGATCTTTAACAGGCGGCTGCCTGGACTGACCCTTAGGCTGTAAGGGTTCCATTCGCACTTTGTTAACTCCCCGGTCGAATCGGAACACTACCCCTGTAGCCTCCTGTTCTACCAGGTAAGAGGCTCCCCCCATAAAGACCATCACCCCTGGAAACACCTTTCCGTACACGGTGATGGTGACATCTTCCGGGTTGTACAGGGTAGTGAGCAGCTCGGAAGCGATCTTTTGCAGGTTCTCAATGGATTGTTTCAACTGCTCCCTTAGTTGAAAGAGCTTTTCCGTGGGCTTGTGCCGGAGGTCCTTTTCCACTTCCTGGAGGGATTTTGTAGCGTTCAGCTGTTTTTCTTCTACGAACCGTAACCGCCGTTCCACTACGAAGTTGATCCCTCCGTAGAGGGATGTAGGGGTTTGGGCCTGGTTACCCGCGCTGCCACACCGCATGTTCCGGTACGCCCGCATCGCCCCTCCGACGATTCGACCCTTATCCCCCAGGTCAATCTCACCCAGAGCTGCCGTCTGGCAGTGGAAGAGTCCTCCCTGGAGGGTGATGTTCCCCAGGGATTCGACCGTACAGTTTTCGATGAATTTTGCCGTGATGGAACCTGCGGCCCGTACGATCCCCTTTCCTCTTCCGATGATCCCCTGTTTGGCGATGAAATCCTTCTTGGTGAAGATTTCCGATGCATCCACTGTGCTCATGCAGGTCACTGTACCCGTGGCAGAGATGTTGAACCCATCGTGGATTTCCCCGTGGATCAGCACATCACCCGGAAACTCGATATGACCTACCGAGTAATCCACATCCCCTTTGATTTCCAGCACTTCTTCTATCCGGAAGACATCCCCTTCCAGAACGAAGAGCCCGTCATGTTCCGCGTACACAATCCCATTCCGTATAGTTATGTTCTTCCCTGGCTTAAGGCTCCTGATCTGTTTTTTCCCCGGAGGGAGAGGTTTCCCATAGATGGTGATTCCTGTCTTCCCCTCTTTTTCGGGGATTACTTTCCCCAGGGGTTCGTCCTTCTGGACCGTGATGTAGGATCGGAGTTCCTTGTAGTCAGCCCTTCCGCCCCTATCCAGATCATCCGCTGTTTTTCGGTGGAGGAGCCTGCTCTTCAAGGCAATGTGTTCAGGGACTGCTTCGACCGGCGGGGTACCCTGGGCAATGAGAACATCTTTCTGGATTCTCCCTTCGGTGTTACAGGCGAAGATCGTTTCAGAAATCACATCCTGGAGGATTCCACTGGTGATGCCTGCCTGCTGCAAGAGGGTCTCCACGTATTCCACTGTGAGGAGTTGCCCCCCTTCCATGGGCGGGTAAAAGGTGGCCCGTAGGCTCAAACCATCTTCGGAGGGATGGAGTTCCGCGTATCCGTCTCGTTTCATGCGTTTCTCTATTCTGTATCGGTATCTTGTAGAACTTGCAAAAGTACGAAATAAAGTGTAATTTTATACGTATAATTGGCATATTTATTCAGGCAGGTCCCCCATGAAGGAACGACACATTCGATTGAAGGCGATCAAGCGGATCATCCGAAACAACCGCATTTCCAGCCAGGAGGCTCTTCTCGGATACCTCCAGGAAGAGGGATTCAACGTGACTCAGGCTACCCTTTCCCGGGATCTGAAGCTGCTGAAAGTAGGGAAGGTTTCGCAGGGGGAAAATGGATACTACTATACCCTCCCCGGGGAAGAGGAGCGGAAGGAATCGGAACGGGGGTACATCCAGGATTTTCAAAGGGGCTATGTATCGATCGAGTTCAGCGGCAACGTGGGAGTGGTGCGGACCCTATCGGGCCATGCGGACAGTGTAGCCCTGGCGCTGGACAACATGAACATGGAAGAGATCCTCGGTACGATTGCGGGGGATGATACCGTGATGCTGGTGCTTCGGGAAGGGGTAACTAGTGAAAATTTCCTGGCAAAACTGAGGGAAAAGATACCAGATCTGGAGGAGTAGAGTGAAAGTTGCCGTATTGGGTACTACAGGATACACAGGGATGCTGCTTGTAAGGCTTCTATCCCAGCACAGGGCAGTGAGTCGGATCTTACCCGGATCCTCTTCCCAGGCGGGGACGCCGATTCTGGAGATGGATGGAGGGGTAAGTCCTGCAATTCTGGAAAAGCTGGAGAAGGGAGGGAAGCTTCTTTCGGTAGAGGAGGTGGCAGCGGCGAAACCGGATGTGGTATTTGCCGCTTTACCCCACCTAACATCGGCCTCTGTGCTGGAGCCTTTCTTCGGTTCTTCGGTAATTATCGATCTATCGGCCGATTTCCGGTTCCGGGATCCGGAGGTATTCAAGAAGGTATACAAGGAGCCCCATCCCAGACCAGACCTACTGGGAAAAGCGGTGTACGGGTTGGCGGAAGTTTTCACCGACGAGATCCGCTCCTCGGATTTGATTGCCAACCCCGGCTGTTATCCCACCGCTACCTTGCTTCCCCTCGTACCGTTGATCCAGCGGAACCTGGTTCGCGGGTTCATCGTGGTCAATGCCCTCTCGGGGATTTCAGGAGCAGGCCGCAGTGCCAAACTGAATAACCTGTTCTGCGAGCGATCGGAAAATACCAATGCGTATTCTCCAGGCACCACCCATCGCCATGCAGCAGAGATCCGCCAGATCCTGGAGCGAGTGGGGGGAACGGGGGATCTTTTCTTTACCCCCCACCTGGTGCCCCTGAAACAGGGGATGGCAGTGACTACGGTGGTGGAACTGGAACGGGAACTTTCCGATGAGGAATTGAATTCCCTCTATAAAGAAGCGTACGAAGGGAGGCCCTTTATCCGGATCCGGGGAACCCGGATCCCCGAAACTCGGGAAGTCCGGAACTCCAACCGGTGCGATATTGGCTGGCATCGGGAAGGGAAAAGGCTGATCCTCTTCTCTGTGCTGGACAACCTGGTGAAGGGGGCTTCAGGACAGGCGGTACAGAACATGAATATCCGGTTCGGGCTGCCGGAAACGGCGGGTCTACCGCTACACGGGGAGTTTTGAAAAAGAAGTGGTGCTATGCGAATCGTAAGGAGAACATGTGAAGGATCTGTATGTACTGAAAATGGGTGGTAGAGCCGCCTCTTCCAGGGATACCCTCCTGGAACTGATCGAAGAGTTGGGAATGCTGAAAAACTCTTCCTCATTCATCTTTGTGCATGGGGGGGGAGCAGAGGTGACGAAGGTTTCCGAGGTGTTCGGTATCAAGCCCATATTTCGGAACGGGGTGCGCCTCACCAGTGAAGCGGAGATGGATATCGTGGACATGGTGCTGGCGGGAAAAATGAACAAATCCCTCGTGCGAACCTTTGCTTCCCGGGGAATCCCGGCTGTCGGGCTTTCGGGCGTGGATGGGGATCTATTTTTAGCCCAGCCGATCGAAGAGGGAAGTCGAACGGGACGGATCAGTAAGGTGAACCCGGAGGTGCTTACCCTCCTACTCCATCATGGGTACCTCCCTGTAGTGGCTTCCGTTTCACGGGATTCGAGAGGAGGAGGCCTTAACATCAATGCCGACGAGGCGGCCCTCGAGCTTGCCCGAGCCTTGAAAGCGAGCGGGTTGATTTATTTCTCCGATATTCCCGGTGTCCTGAAAGGGGGTACCGTGCTGGAGCGGATCGATCAGGAAACAGCCCGCCGGGAGATCGAAGGGGGCGCAATCACGGGCGGGATGATCCCGAAGGTGACCTCTTCGCTGGAAGCGATAAAGCGGGGAGTCGGATTCGTAAGCATTGGGGAATATCGAGGGAAAGGGGATCTGGAAGCTCTTATCTCGGGAAGAAAGGGGACAAAAATCGTATGAAGTCACATCAAAAGCAATCGAACATTGAGATTCCGATCGATGGGGAAGGGATCGCGCACGAACCTCCCCTTCCCAGGCAGTACGGCACGGAACTCCTTGTCCTAAAGGAAGGGAAAGGTGTGTACCTGTGGGATGTGCAGGGGAACAAGTACCTGGATTTCGGTTCCGGTATTGCAGTCAATGCCATGGGGTATGGGGTAGAAGAGATTGCCCGTATCGCGGCCGATCAGATCCGTAAGATCGTGCACACCTCCAACCTTTACACCACCGAGCCAACCCTCACGCTGGCATCGAAACTCATCGCATCCGGTCCTTTCCAGGCTGTCCACTTCGGGAATAGCGGTACAGAGGCGAATGAGACAGCCTTGAAGTATGCCCGTCTCTATGCGAAGCGAAAACGGGGGGATGGGCACCATACCCTCCTTACCTTTTCCCATGCGTTCCATGGCCGTACGCTGGGTGCCCTCTCGGTTACCCCCACGGAAGCCTACCGGGAACCCTTCGAGCCCCTAGTACCGGGAGTAGAGGTGTGTCCCTATAACGATGTGGAGGCATTGAAGCGGATTGTGGACAGTCGGTTCGCGGGAATCATCGTTGAGGTGGTACAGGGGGAGGGTGGACTGGAAGTGATGACGAAGGAGTTCGCTCGAGCACTCAACGAAGTCCGGGATGCCTTCGATCTGATTCTCATTGCCGATGAGGTACAGACAGGGATGGGCAGAACAGGGTACCTGTACGCTTCAGAATCTGTGGGCTTGAAGCCCGACATCATCACGCTGGCAAAACCTCTTGCCGGCGGGCTTCCCCTTTCCGCTACCCTCATCCCGGAAAAGATCAACGCTCTGTTACAGGTGGGTGATCATGGTACGACCTTTGGAGGAGGGCCTGTAACCACTGCTGTGGCATCTTACCTCTGGGATACGGTGAACAATCCTGATTTCCTTATGGGGGTTCGGGAAAAAGGAGAGTTCCTGGGTGAAGCACTGGAAGCTCTCCGGAAGGAATGTCCTTCCGGCGCTATCCGGCTTTCACGGGTACGGGGGATGGGGCTTCTCCGGGGATTGGAGGTAGAAGCTGAGGAGGGAGATCTATCGGAGTGGATGAAACGAATCCTCCAGGCAGCTCGGAAGGAAGGGGTTCTGGTACTTCGGTCTGGAAAAAATGTAATTCGAATCGCTCCTCCCCTCGTGATCAGTCACGGAGAGATCGAGGAAGGGATCGAAAGACTGAAGGGGGCGTTGAAATCTGTTTCTCTTTAGTACGGTGCGCATGAATCAGATACATAATATTTATATACTACCT
>CALKLC010000158.1 GCA_937991975.1 uncultured Spirochaetales bacterium
GTTTTCGAAGAATATAATCGGGAAGGGTCGGGACTTTTCCTGTACCTTTGACCTCCCGTGTCCAAAGAGCTACCTTGCAAATTTCTTCCAGAATTGCTGCCTGGTGTACCGATTCTTCAGCCGATTTCCCCCAGGTGAAGGGGCCATGTCCTCCTACCAGTACCATGGGACTATCTCCAGGCGAACGATGTAAGTGGTTCAAAGTCTCTACGATTATTATTCCTGTTTCCTCTTCGTACCCTCGTTCCACGGCATCCTGGGCGAGCACTGGCGTGCAGGGCACAGGACATGCGCAATGATCGGCATGGGTGGTCCCATACACGGGCACATCTTCCAGGGCTTGTGCCCACGCAACCGCATAGGGAGAATGTGTATGGGTGATCCCCCCAATTCCTTTAAAGGAAGTATAGAGAACCCTATGGGTAGGGGTGTCGGAAGAGGGTCTACGGGATCCCCAGACGATCGTTCCCTCAAGATCCAGCACCACCATATCTTCCGGAGTGAGCGCTTCATAGGGAATGCCAGAAGGTTTTATTGCAAATACTCCCTTGCTCGGATCAAAGGCTGATACATTCCCCCAGGTAAATATCACAAGGTTATAGCGAGGTAGTAAGAGGTTAGCTTCGTACGCCTGTTCACACAATGTTTTGTAAGGGTGCACGGTTCCCTCCAATTTTCTTGCTATTTCATTTCCCTTACGATCTAAACGCTCGTTCCTTTCCATTTATCCTATCGCCCGCCATTCCTCTATCTACCAGCATTGCGAGAGGTCCAGTATAGATCGTTCCAGCGTAGCTCCTGTTTGAATCTCTCAAGAGGTGGCATTCCGTTTTCGATGGAAACCGTCTCGATTTGCATGATTTCAGCCCAATCTAACAAGGCTTCCTTTGGGACTGCGGTAGAGAACACTGTATGGTGGGCACCTCCTGCCAGGATCCAGGCTTCTAATCCTGTATAAAAATCGGGTTCGGGCTTCCAGAGCACCCGAGCAACAGGTAGTTTCGGCATAGGGTTTCGAATCGGAAGCGCTTCGACAGGATTGATCAGTAAGCGAAAACGGTTTCCCAAATCGATCAGGGACGCATTGAGAGCCTTTCCCGAAGGTCCGTCGAATACAAGGCGGGCCGGATCTTCTTTACCTCCAATAGACAGGGGTAATACTTCTATACGTGGCTTTTTTGAAGCCAGCGTAGGGCAAATCTCCAGCATATGAGCACCCAGAACAGCTTCTTTACCAGATTCGAGATGGTACGTGTAATCTTCCATAAAAGAGGTACCGCCGGATAATCCCTGTGCCATTACCTTCACGGCACGCACAAAGGCTGCAGTTTTCCAGTCGCCCTCGGCTCCGAACCCATACCCCTGTTCCATCAATCGCTGTACTGCCAGACCAGGTAGCTGTTTCAGCCCATGAAGATCCTCGAAGGTCGTGGTGAATCCAATACCCTTATGTTCCTTAAGAAAGGTTGACAATGCCCATTCGATCCTTGCTTGCTCTTCGACTGATTCCAGAGCCCTGGTTTCTCCGGGAAGCACGTACTTTTCTCCGTATTCTTGCAGGAGATTTTTTACGGCACCTTCAGGGGCCTCTTTTACCAGCTGGGCAATCTCGCCAATTCCCCACCCATTGATGGACCATCCGAAGGTAATTTGTGCCGATACCTTGTCCCCCTCTGTGACTGCTACTTCTCGCATGTTGTCTCCAAAGCGAACAATCTGCCCTTCCATCCCGTCCGCCGCTGCACAGGCTGCCCGCATCCAGGTTGCGATACGGCTCCGAACACGTTCGTCTTCCCAATGTCCTGCCACGACCTTCCGGGGAAGACCCATTCTCGTATGGATGAACCCGTGCTCCCTGTCCCCATGGGCTGATTGGTTCAGGTTCATAAAATCCATATCGATCGTTCCCCAGGGGATATCCCGGTTGAATTGGGTATGCAGGTGAAGAAGAGGTTTCCGATTTTTAGACAGTCCTCGGATCCACATTTTAGAGGGTGAAAAGGTGTGCATCCAGGTGACAAGTCCTGCGCAGCTAGGGTCTGCGTTAGCCTGCTCGAAGATCTGCTGGATTTCTTCCGAACTCTTGAGTACAGGTTTCCAGATAAAAGTGCACGGGAATCGTCCGCTCCGATTAAAGGATTCTACAATTTTTTTCGAATCAGATTCCACCTGCTGCAGAGTCTGGGGACCATAGAGGTGTTGACTTCCAGTAAGAAACCAGAAGGTATAGTGGGAAAGATCGATCATGGGTGTCCTCCTGTTAGTTCTTGTTCAATGAAAACCCCTAGCTTTTTATAATGCTCATAACTCTTCGTGTACTTTTCACGATACTCAGGTCGGGGTATATAGGCTTTCTCTACAGGGGGTACCAGCACCTTCTGGGCTTCTTCGGCAGAGGAAAATACCCCGCCCACCACTGCCCCAAAGAGAGCAGCACCAATAGCGACAGTCTGATCATTGGAAAGTACTTCGATAGGGGCTTGCAGCACATCGGAAAGGATCTGCATGTTTAGAGGTGATTTTCTGGCCACTCCCCCAATACCTACAATTTTGGAGATCTCGATCCCTTCCTCCTGAAACCTTTCCACGATCGCTCTGGCTCCAAAAGCGGTAGCTTCGATGAGGGAACGGTACAAAAGGGGTGCGTCAGTGCCGAGAGTAATGCCCGTGATGGCCCCTTTGAGCAACTGATTTGCATAGGGAGTTCTCCTTCCATTCATCCAATCTACAGAAAGCGGAACTGCCTCTTCTGTGGAAAGGATCGAGGACACCTCTTCTAGAAGGGGAAGCACTTCATCCTCTACTGTTTTATACACAGAGGACAACGAAGAAAACCGCGAGTCTTTCTTATGCAGATAGTACTCTAGAGGCCAGAGGATAATTCGTTTGAACCATGCATACACGTCCCCATACGCACTCTGACCTGCTTCATACCCGATATAACCGGGTAGAATAGAGCCATCCACCTGCCCGCAGATTCCTTCCACTGGATGCTCCGCTCCTTCTGGCAATGGCCCAACAGTCATGTCGCAGGTACTGGTTCCAATGACTTTCACCAGTACTCCAGGCCGTACTCCTGCCCCGGCTGCCCCTATATGCGCATCTAACGCTCCCACTGCCACAGGAATTCCCGCCCGTAATCCCAGCCGGGTAGCCCATTCGTCGGTAAGTTCACCCATTGGCACATTGCTGGTAAAAGTTTCTGATCCTAGAGACTTTCGAACCTCTTTAAGAGCGGGATCCAGACCCGACAAGAAATCATCAGAAGGATACCCGCCCCATTCCCGATGCCACATCGCCTTATGCCCCATAGCGCACCTACTGCGTTTTAAGTTCTTTAGAGAGGTTACACCCGTAAGCAACGCAGGCATCCAATCACAGTGCTCCACAAAAGAGAAAGCTTTGTCTTTAATCTGGGGATCCTCTTTGTAGATTCGCAGAATCTTGGCCCAGAACCATTCAGCCGAATACACTCCTCCGATAAAGCGTGTAAAATCGATCCCGCCCCAGCTTTTTGCCCTACGGGTAATCGATATGGCTTCTTCTACGGCTGTATGATCTTTCCATAGGACGAACATAGCCGCAGGATTCTCACTGTCCTTGCTTGTCAACGCAAGAGGTTGTCCCTGTTCGTTCGCAGCACAGGGAGTGGAGCCTGTAGTATCGATCCCTATCCCCACGATCCGTAACCCCGCTTCCTTCCCCCCCTGGGTAAGGGCTCCCCGAACCGCCTCTTCCATGGCCTCGATGTAATCTAAGGGATGTTGTCGGAATTGATTCTTCCGGGGATCACAATAGAGCCCCTTTGCCCACCGTTTGTATCCGGCAACTGCGGAAGACACCTCCGCACCGGTTTGAACATCTACCAATACGGCTCTGCAGGAATCGGTTCCAAAGTCGATTCCCAGCGCAAGATCATGCATTTGTTTCGACATATTCGAACCCCTCTATTCATTTAAATGCATACACCGCTCAACGAGCAGTGGGTTTCACATAAACAGTACAGCTTCATCTACACACTCCAGTTCCTGTGATTCGTTAGGTAATAGATTCTCCTTCAAGTAAATATGAATAGGAACCTGTATACGCCCACTCACTTTTTCCTGCAGCACTACATGACGATATAGCTGATATACCGCTTGATACCCCTGGTAGGCAGGCCGCTGAGAGATCAGAACATC
>CALKLC010000159.1 GCA_937991975.1 uncultured Spirochaetales bacterium
GTCCCAATCCGTCCAACTCTGCCAGAAACCGTAAAGTTACCTGCTTGGGATTCCCCGTCACTTCCCTCTGGGGATCCCGGGGGCCGATACAGGAAGGGCACCCTTCGGCGCATGGACAGGAACGTATCAGTTCTGCGGAAGCAGAATGTATTTCTGCCACATGCTTTTTGAAGCCTTCTGCCAATCCGGTTCCACCCGGATACTGGTCGAAGAAGTAGAGGGCTGGTTCCCCAAAATAGGGATCCCGGAGACGCTCGGACACCCCAAGATCCCTCGGTTCGCAGAGAAGGTAGAAGGGAGCCATCTGCCGGTACACCGTCCCCAGCGCAAGGAGAATCTGAGTCTTTTCCTCTTCGTTGCGGGTTTGTAGAATTTGTCCAGCTTTTGTATCTTTACCGAACACGAGAATGCATGATCGAGTATGCATTTCCTCCTCCGGCAAGCTCAGATCTCCGTACCCGATGGTCTCGTGACTGTTGAATCGTATTTTCTTGAATTTGGTTACCTGGGACCTTACCAGTATATCCCCTACAAGCAGGCGGTAATAGGCCCTTTCGATTTCATCATCCAAAAGGAGAACTTTTAAGTCCCGTTTAACAATGGCATCTGTATAGTAGTTTACCTCCACTTCTTCAACCTCTGCTCGCTTTTGCTCCATATCGAGGTTTCTTACAATGTACTGCAATCCACGATGAAGGTACACCGCATTGGGGAAGAGAAGTTCCTTGGCAGAAGGGCGGTCCATCTCCCCAATAACCCGATTCCGCCCTCTGGTGACATCAACGATCACCACATTTTCAGAAGATGCGCTCCGGAGGGAAACTCCTTCGGCAGGATAGGAACGATCCGACCAGTAGTAGGTCTGTTTGGTTCTCCGGACGGTACCCAATTCCTCCAGCTGGTCCAGGATGGACTTCGTATCCTTCCCAAAAACTTCCTCTTCCCGAAAGGGCAGCTCGAATACTGTACACCGGACATGATCCGTGTAGATGTACGGGTTTTCCGGGTCGAGGAACCCTTCCTCAGGGCTTCTACCAAAGAAATAGGCAGGATTCTTCACCATGAATTGATCCAGCGGCGAAGAGGAAGCCACAAGTACAGCCAGAGAAACTCCCTGCCTTCTTCCTGCTCTACCCGCCTGCTGCCAGGCCGATGCGATGGAAGTGGGGAATCCAGCCAGGATAGCCACATCCAGGCCGCCGATGTCGATACCAAGTTCGAGGGCATTGGTGGCAACGACTCCTTGAACTGTCCCATTCCGAAGCCCTTCCTCGATGGATCGTCTTTCCAGAGGTAAGTATCCCCCCCGGTAGGATTCCACTCGCACTCTCTCGTTGTCGGTATACACGTTGGATAGCCTCTCGCGCATATAGGAAGCGATCAGTTCCGAATGGATTCGGGAACGGGCAAACACAATTGTCTTGATTCCTCGTTTCAGGAACCGAACAGCCAGACGTTCCGATTCCAGTACCACCCCCCTCCGGATCCCCTGCACCCGGTCTACAAGGGGAGGATTGTAAAGAATCACATGTTTTTCGCCTGAAGGAGCTCCGTTTTCAGTCAGGATTTCCAGCGGTTCTTCCACGATTCGAGACCCCAGTTCCAGCGGATTCCCGATAGTGGCAGACGAACAAATGAAGAGGGGAGACACCCCATAGAAGGAGCAGATCCTTTTCAGCCTTCGAATCACATTGGCCATATGCGAGCCGAAGACCCCCCGATAGATGTGGATCTCGTCGATCACTATAAAAGACAGAGTCCTGAAGAATTTGATCCATTTGGGATGGTTGGGAAGAATCCCGCTATGAAGCATGTCCGGGTTGGAAATGATGATCTGCCCTGTTTCTCTAGCTGCTGTCCGGAGGGAAGCAGGAGTATCTCCATCGTAGGTCATGACTTTTACAGGCAGCATTCCTGTCAAAATGGAGATATTCAAGGCAGCCTGTTGATCCTGACTCAGCGCTTTGGTAGGGAAGAGGTACAGAGCCCGTTTCCCCGGATCTTCCAGGATGCTCTGTAGCACCGGAAGGTTGTAACAGAGGGTTTTTCCCGAGGCGGTGGGCGTGACGATCAAGAGGTGTTTCCCTCCCCGAACGATCCTATATGCTTTCTCCTGATGGGAGTAGAGTCTGGAAATACCTATTTCTTCCAGCGCTCTTCGAAGGGTTGGATGAAGATCCGAAGGAAGATCCGCATAGATTCCTTCTCGGGGAGGTATCTGTTCCCAATGAGTCACACAATCCAGAAAAGATGGATCCTCCCGTAACTCGTGTAACGCTATTCTTACATCCCTGCTCATAGAGCACTATCATACCATAAGGTACGTATTTTTTCTTGACCACCTTACAGGAGTTTACTACAGTTATTAGTAGCAAAAGATAGAGGAGGGGGTTATGCCGTTTTCCAACGTGCTTTCGATTGTCCTTGGAGGCGGTAAAGGAACAAGGTTATATCCGCTCACAAAGGACCGGGCTAAGCCTGCTGTTCCGTTTGGTGCCAAGTACCGTATCGTGGATATTCCTATATCCAACTGTATCCATTCGAATTTCAAGCAGATCTATATCCTGACCCAGTTCAATTCCGCTTCTCTCCATATGCATATTGCACAAACATACATCTTCGATTCCTTCTCTAAAGGTTTCTGCGAAATCCTTGCCGCTGAACAGACCTTCGATAGTGCCAGCTGGTACGAAGGAACCGCCGATGCAGTGAGGAAAAACTTCATTCATTTCCGCGACCAGAACCCCGATTACTACCTGGTCCTATCGGGAGACCAGCTTTACCGGATGGATCTGGAAGACTTCGTAAACAAACATATCCAGGCAAAGGCAGATATAACGATTGCTGCAACTCCGGTAACCCGGGAACAAGCCGCGGGGTTCGGGATCATGGGGGTAGATTCCATCGGAAGAATCGTGGAATTCATGGAAAAACCGGACCTTTCGAAGGATATTTCCCATTTGAAAGTTCCTGGCAAACTCCATCCTGATCAAAAGCTTCTCGCTGAGGGAAAAGAATACCTCGCATCCATGGGGATCTATGTCTTTACCAATAAAGCGTTGAAACAAGCTCTGGACAATGAGCATGCGGATTTTGGTAAAGAAGTCATTCCTGAGGCAATTCAGAAAATGAAGGTTCATGCATACATCTTTACAGGTTTTTGGGAAGATATCGGTACCATTAAATCCTTCTACGACACAAACCTCAATCTGGCAGTCATCAACCCCAACTTCAACCTGTACGATGAACGTCATCCCATCTACACACAGCGAAGAAACCTTCCCCCTACGAAGTTCAACTATTCCACACTCTCCGAAGTTCTTACCGGTGATGGTTGCATCATCACAAACTCGTGGGTTACCAGGTCTGTACTGGGAATTCGCTCTATCGTGGAAACAGGTTCCAATCTGGAGGGTGTGGTCTGTATGGGTGCCGATTTCTACGAGACACCGGAAGACAAACTGGAAAACAAACGGAAAGGCATCCCCGATATAGGAATAGGAAGGGGAACGAGGATCCGGGGGGCTATCATCGATAAGAATGCCCGTATCGGTGAAGGGTGCAGAATTGGCGTGGATGACATTCCCAGGCGGGATGGCGACTACGGAACCTATTTTATTCGGGACGGAATCATCATCATTCCGAAGAACGGCTCCATTCAACCTGGCACTGTGATATGAGATAGGGTTTTAGTTTCTCGAAGAGGGAACGGTCTGAATCCGCAAGGCATAATTGTTCAATTTCGTCCACAGTAAACCACCCGATCTGAGTATGAGCCTTCAGGATGGCGGGTGGGTGTTCTATTTCTACACGAAAGGCAACCAGAGTAAAGGAGATACCCTTGTGGAAAAACTCTGTTGTACAGAGGGGCTCTTTTACCGCTACGGTTAAATCGAACTCTTCCTCCAATTCCCTTGCCAGAGCCTCTTCGGGCGTTTCTCCCTTTTCCGCCTTGCCCCCCGGGAATTCCCAGCGGGAACCCATGCTTCCCGTGGGCATCCGTTGTGCCAAAAGGACTTTCCTATCTTTCAGGATTACGGCTGCTGTAGAAAGGGCCACAAATACTCCCTAGAAGAAGATCATCGTAGGAAGAAAGAAGTGGAGGATGCCTGAGATGAGACACCCGACCCCCCACAGCTTTTTCCGATCTGTCAATATAGTATGCAGGACCCTGATAAGGGGGATTCCTCTATTTTGAGCACCTTCCAGGTTTTCCAGTAAAAGGATTCCCCCTCCGCCCAGGTTTCCCAGAGCGGGGAGAAAATCGCCGAATACAGGAACATCCCCATATACGGGTGAAAGGAGCTTGAACACCCCCACACCCACTGCTGTAACTCCAAAGAGGAAGATACGATCAGACTTCCCGCACTGTTCCCCCACGAAGGCAGTAAAGGAAGGGAAGCGGACTGTAAAAATTTCCGGTACCAGCAATACCGAAAGGCAAATATTTATTAAAATAGACAGGAAATAGAATTGATACATTCTATAGGCCTTTCGGCTTTCACTATAGTACCACTTCCCATCCAAGGTCAACCAGAAAGGGATACGGGACCCCTCTGGCAACGATGGTGCAACTCCCTCTTCTTACTATCTCCTTATACTATTTATGCTTATTGTTTTACGGAAGTGCTAAGGGTATAGGTCTTTCCTTTCCAGAAGAAAGAGGCCACAATATCTTTCCCTTTTGTCTCTGGAATAGACAGACGAAGAACCTGTTCTGAGTTTTCCCTCTCCGGCAGGGATATTCTCCCTTCCCATTGTCGCTCACCCATATGAAAGATTACAGGGATCGATTCCCCATCATTTATGTGGAGGGATTTTGCATCTGAGCGAACAGTGAGGGAAACGAATACCCCCTTAGGTGTCCCGTATGCATATAGTGAAAAGGTTAGCCCGTCTTTCTCTAAACTGTTTTTTGCTGTACTGAAGAAAAGGCTATACCCCCAGAACAGGAGAAGCAGAACAAGTACATCGATCAAGAGGAACATCAGACCACGGTTTCGCTTGAAAAAACAGGGTAAGGTATGACAGTTGGAATCTACTTCATAGAAAGTGGCTCTTACCCGAGGATTTTTCTTGAGTCGTTCCTCTCGATTGTAATGGTACGTATAGTTCCCATCACCTGAGGTTTCTGGACTTTTCTGCATAGGTCAGCACCACCTTTGAAATGTGAGGAAGAAGATCCTGAGATAGAAAGTACCCATACGTACCCGTAGCTTCCCGGGCGGCTTCACCCAGCAGAAGTACACCCAAAGTGGCACTGGAAAATGGATCGATCCCCTGGGCAAAAATCCCAGTGATCATCCCAGCCAAGACATCTCCAGTTCCCCCTGTGCCAAGCAAGGGATCCATACCATCATAGATTCTGATCTGTCCATCGGGAGCAAAAATATAGGTAACATGTCCTTTGAGAACCAATACGCATCGGTACCTGGATGTAAACTCCTGCGCCCTGGGTAAAGGATTCGCATCGAACTCCTCCTTTGAACAGCCTGTAAGGGCGCAGAACTCCCCCGGGTGGGGTGTGAGTATCCAATTTGAGAGATCGATGTTTCTATCCAGAAGCTGCTTCAAGACATAGATCCCATCCGCATCGATGACCCCCCGTAGGCCCAAGGATAGAATTCGTCTGAGATACGGGATCCTATCTTCCCCTCTTCCCCATCCTGGACCCACCAGTATAGCGGAGAAGCCCTTCCCCCAGTTTTCTGAAATCTCCGATGGGAGGGGTTTCACCATCACAGAGCGGCATTGAGATGCTAACACAGGATACGCGGTTGTCTCAGTAAAAAGACTCACCAGGCCAGCTCCCACCCTAAGAACAGCTTCGGAAGCCAACAATCCAGCCCCCGTGGTCCCTATTGAAGAGGCAAACACGGCCGCATGACCCCGCGTATTCTTGTAGGCCCAGGGATCGGGATATCGAATCAGGTGGGTAATACCTTCTGGATGGATCCTCTGGATTCGCCCATCCAGAATGGAGTGTGAAGCTTCTGGAAACCCTGCGGGTAAACAGTGGATTCTGCCGCAATGGGTCCTCCCTTCTGGCATAAAAAGGCCCAGTTTAAGGACTTCGAAGCTTAAGGTTTCCTCTGCCTGTACGACCGGGTATCCGGGCAGGTACTCGTCCCCTAATCCGCTGGGAACATCCAGACTCACGATTCTTTTCCCCGAACTATTCAAAAGTTCTATCAGCTCTTTCGATTCACCATGAACGGCTCCTCGAAGCCCGATTCCGAAGATTCCGTCGATGAGGGTGGCGGCCCCCATTAGTGCCTGGCGGGCAGTCGTTTTTTCTT
>CALKLC010000160.1 GCA_937991975.1 uncultured Spirochaetales bacterium
TGGTTTGGAGTTTTTCTTCCAGTTGTGGAGGAGAACCAAGATAGTCGGCCAGACCGATCGAATAGGCTTCTTCCGCCTCCAGGATCCTACCTGTATAGATCAATTCCTTTGCCTTTGCCCACCCAATCCGTTCGGCAAGCCTTGTACATCCACCCCAGCCAGGAATGAATCCAAGGGCCGCTTCAGGCTGTCCGAACCATGCCCCCTGCGAAGCATAGATCAGGTCGCACGCCAGTGCCAGTTCTAATCCCCCTCCAAGAGCGTACCCTTCTACCCGCGCGATAGTGGGGAAGGGTAGGGATTCTATCCGATTGAATACCCTATGCCCTCTCTCGATCCAGGCGGAAATTGTTTCGAGGGTGATCTGTTTCAGGGCTTCCAGATTTGCCCCCACGACAAAGTACTTTGAGGAACTACTCTGGAAGATAAGAGCCCGACAGGACGGTTCTTTCTCTAACTGGTGGACATGTGCTTCCAGCTGGTCCAGGAGGCGAATATCGATTGTAGGAGGTTTATCAGCTGGATCGGGTTGAAGGAGGATCTCTGCCCATCCATCCTTCATTGTCAACGAGGCTACGGTTTTCATGAGAAAATCTCCTTGTCCATCGTTTTAAGGTAGGGATCGATGATAGGTTTGAACTCCATCCGGGAAAGCACATCCTGCTCTAAATCTATGCCAGGGGCAATCTCCAGAAGATGGATTCCATCCTCCTCGAGGGAAAATACCGCCCGCTCGGTGATGTAGAGGACTTTTTGATGTTGCGTACGGGCATACTTGCCGCTGAAGGTGATCTGATGTACAGCCTGAACGAACTTCTTCACCTTCCCTTCAGAGAGGATGGTGAGTTTGCCTCCTCCCACCTGACATTGAAAATCCTTGGCAGTGAAGGTACCGCAGAAGACCACTTTTTTTGCGTTCTGCGTGATGTTGATGAATCCTCCACAGCCTGCCAGCATCCCCCCTACTTTGCTGGAGTTCACGTTACCCTCCTGATCCGTCTCGGCCATCCCCAGAAAAGCCACATCCAACCCGCCCCCATCGTAGAACCGAAACTGGGAATCCATGGGGATGATTGCCTCGGGATTGTACGCCACACCGAATGTTATTCCTCCTACAGGAGTTCCCCCAATGGGACCCTGTTCGACTGTCAAAGTGAACTGATCGATGAACCCTTCCTCTGTGGCCACCGAAGCAATTCCAGAGGGAAGTCCCACCCCCAGGTTCACCACTGCGCCGGGGAACAGTTCCTTACTAGCCCGGCGGGCAATGACCTTCCGCTCATCGAGGGGGATAGGGGGGATCCGTTCCAGGGGAACTTTCACGTGTCCGCAGAAAGAGGGGTTATAGAAGTCGATAGCAGTTTGTTTCTGCTCAGGATCTACAACGATGTAATCCACATAGATTCCCGGGATTTTTACTAGATGGGGATTGAGGGTCCCGGCTTGAGCAAGGTACTTTACCTGGGCGATCACAATTCCCCCGCAATTCTTCGCTGCCTGGGCAATCGTGGTTGCTTCGAGAAAGGCTCCCTCTTCTTCCATCGTGATGTTCCCTTTGGTATCTGCCGTTGTTCCCCGGACAAATGCTACATCGAAGTGGAATCTGGGCCAGAAGAGCCACTCTTCCCCTTCCAATTGAATCACCTTCACCAGATCTTCCCTGGTGATTTCGTTCATTTTTCCCCCTTCCAATCGGGGATCGATGTAGGTGTGTAACCCAACCTTGGTAATGACCCCGGGGGTTTTTGCGGCAACAGCAGAATACATATGCGAAAGGACTCCCTGGGGAAAGTTGTACGCTTCCACCCTGTTTTCGAGAATCAGTTTTCCCATTGCAGGGGCCATTCCCAGGTGACCCGCAATATCCCGTTTTACCAACCCTTCCTGAGCGAGGTAGTCCATCCCGATCTCTTTCTTGTCCCCCAGACCGGTAGAGTGAACGACGGTGAGCCCCCTGGGGTGTCCTTCCTTTCTGTACCGTTCTCCGAGGGTTTTCATCAACAGGGTAGGTTCTGCTACTCCTCCGCCAGACCCCTGGATCACGAGGGAAGCTCCATCCTTGATCAGTTTTACCGCTTCTAGTGCAGAAATTACCTTATTATTCACAGGACCCTCCATTATGTTAATCGATTTAATGATATCCACAAAAAGGAGGCAGATCTATGGGAAGTTATCCATAGGATAACTCGCCTGCCTGCCTCGTTGATAAAAGCCTAAAGGAACCTTACCTGCCTAAAGGAACCTTACCTGAACAAATCCGGCATGAACAGTTTGGGAATAAAAAGGGTAACGTCCGGGATAAAGATCATCAGGAGAAGCACGAATAGCATCGTTGCCAGAAATACCGCTACTTCCTTCAGGGGGGTCATACAGTTGATTCCGGCGATTTCGCTGGTAATCAAAAGGCACAACCCATAAGGTGGAGTAATGAGTCCGTACGCGAGGGAAACGCATCCCACTACGGCAAAGTGCAATGGGTGGATCCCCACGCTCTCTGCCAGCGGCCGCAAGAGGGGAGCAAAGATGATGATGGCAGGAACGGCATCGATGAACATGCCTACGATGAGGAACACCACGACCACAAGGATCAGCATGAGGGTAGGGGATGTGGTCAATGCGCCTACGACACTTACAAGAAAATTTGGAATTTTATAATAAGACAGTACCCAGGCATAGATCGAAGCCGTGCCTACGGCAAACAGAACGATGGAAGCCAGCCTCGCCGTATCGGAAACAAGCCGAAAAAACATCTTCACAGAAACTGTACGGAAAATGAGCATCCCCACCAACATCGAGTAGAGAACTGCTATAAGCGAGGCCTCCGTTGGAGTTACCAGCCCCCCAACGATACCTCCGATGATGATTACCGGAGAAAGGATGGCCAGAAAACTGTCCTTCAATGCGAGGAACACTTCTTTAATCGAAAAACGGGCTTCCCGGGGATAGTTCCGTTTGATGGC
>CALKLC010000161.1 GCA_937991975.1 uncultured Spirochaetales bacterium
TTGTTGTACCGGATAGCCCAGGCTCTAGGCGAGGTACATGATCAGGGATGGTCTCATCTGGGTCTTTTCCCCCACTCTGTCCTGGCCTATGGGAAAGAGGGGGATTGGGAAGTACGGCTTTCCGGTTGTGCCTACGCCCAATCAGAGGAAGAAAGCCTTACCCTTCCTTTAGTGTATCATCTGCCTCAGGAGGATTGGAGGTATGTAAGCCCTGAATTATACGAGTCCCGAAAACCCCTTACTCATCTGGACCTCCGCCTTTGCGATTTGTATTCCCTGGGCGCCCTGTACTCCCTGTTGCTGGAAAATCTGAAAAACAATGTCCCATACCCGAAACTCGAACCCTTTTATCAGATAACCTCGAAACTCCTTTCCCATGACCCGGGAAAACGGTACCGAAGCCTGTCCGGGATTCTTAGAGATTTAGAAACCCTCAAAGGATCCATAGGAGCGCCCCAGGGGTTAGGTACCGATAGAGTGAAACCAGAAGGTTCTTACAACCGAGGGGCTGCGCCCCCGTTCCCCTTTGCCCCGGGTCTGACGGATCCCCTGCCTTATGTAAGTATTACGTTCTGGGGAAGAGAAACTGAGAAAGTGCAGATACTGGACTGGATACAGATGGAAATGGACAAGGCCGGAGGAGGCCTCGTGGAAGGCGAAGCGGGGAGTGGAAAAACCTTACTGGTGAAGGAAACCTTGAAAGGCTTACGGGAAGAATCGTGGCTGGTACTGGAGGGAAAGTTTTCCGAAGAAGCTGTCGGAGGGTACACCGGCTTTGCTTCGACCTTAGAATTATTTGTAAAAAAAGTCCATCTCCAACCACCCACGGAATACGACAGGGTAAAGGCCATTTTAGAAGAACTGCCTGCCCATGTTCTGAGCCCCCTCTGTTCCTGGGTACCCACTTTGAGCACGTTATTCCCCGGAAGGGACTTTTCACCCCTTGCCCAGATTCCGACTCTCGATCTAGACGAGTCTCAACGTTCCCTACAAACAGGAACGGGAGCCTTTCTCGAGCTGTTATGCAGGAACTGGAAAGGGATCGTTCTTTTTCTGGACGATCTACAGTGGGCCCAGGAGGGGGCTCTGGAGCTTATTCGTTATTTGTTAGATCTTCACATTCCTCGCTTGTTCCTCTTATGTACGGCGAGGCCTCGCTTTGCCCCTTTTGGAACCCTCCCCCGGATAACCCTGTTAAACTTTTCCTACCTGGAGGTCCAGAGGCTGCTCTATATATCCTTCCCGGGATTGGATGCCCCTTCCATCGATAAGCTTACCAGTCTTTCGTACGATCAAACCAGCGGGAACCCGTTGTTTCTGCGCCGCTTGTTAGAAGAACTGTACCGCCGGCAATTTCTGCGCTTCAGGGTGCAAACCGGCAAATGGGTATTTGAGGAGCCTCTTCGTCTCCACTGGCCTCAAACCCGGGATGTTTCTCACTTTCTTACCTCTGTATTTCGATCCTTGGATCCGCAGGAAAGAAGGATGCTGGAGATCTGTTCTTGCTTCTCTGACCGTATTTATTCTGATGCTTTAGCCCTGGCAGGAGAGTTTTCCAAAGAAGATCTTTCATCCATTCTCCTTGTCCTGAAGCAAAAAGGATTCCTTGATCAGGTGGAAGGGACATTCTACCGGTTTTCTCACGACAAGTTCCAGGAAATTGCTTCCTCATTGATGGACGAGGAAGAAAAACAGAGGGTGCATCTTACCCTTGCCCGTGCACTACTAAAAACTTCCCTTCCCAGGTTTGAGGGACCGCAGGAGCCTGCAGAACAGTTTACCCGCTGTCTCTCTCTGCTTGATTCAGAAGAAGAGCGACTAGTGGTGGGAGAACTGGAACTGGAGGCTTCCCGAAAAATGAAGGCAATCGGAGACATCACCGCAGCCTGGTCCTTTCTCGATGCGGCCCTCCGAATTAAAAAAGAATCGGATTGGGAACACCGCTACCCGTACGCGTTGCGCCTGCATACAGAAGGGATGGATCTTGCTTTTCTCCTGCACAAAACAGAGGAGCAGAATGCCCTTAGCCGGGAGATCCTCAAACGGGGAAGATCCTTCCTGGATATCCTTCCAGTGTACGAGATGCAGATCGAAGAAAACATGGCTCAATACAAACTCCGGGAGGCTGCCGGCCTCTGTATAGAGACTCTATCTAAATTGGGCCTCTTTCTGGAACCGGTTTCAACCTTACGAGCTTTTCTATCCAGCATTTCTTTCCTGGTGAAGGGGAAAAAGGATAAGGATAGATCCGAAGCGGTTCCCCGTGTGTTATCTCGAGGGTTTATTCCTCTGTATTTAACTGAGGGCAAACGATTCCCCCGCATTATACAAAGGGCAACCTCCTTCTGCTGGAAGAGGAAAGATTCCCCCTATGATCCTTTGATATTGATCTTCAGGGGGATAACCGAAGCGATCCACCGGCGAAGGATCCGTAAAGGATACAGGTTTGGTGAACAGGCTTTACTGCGGGTCGAGCAGCCCGCAAACTCTTTTGTAAAGGCCAAAGTGTACTTTCTTTTTTATTTTCTCCTGTTTCACTGGAAACACTCATTGCGGGAAGTATATCCAAACCTGTTGCAGGGATTTGAATGGGGTCTGGTGGGAGGGGATTGGCAGTATGGTTCCATGTGTATGGGCGTATCCGTCTTGAGCAGGGTATTTTTTCACCCTTCCTTGAAAGAATTGGAAGAGGAACTCACAAAGGATTATGCTCGCCTGTACCCTTTACAGGAGAACCGGTCAGAATTCACTTTCCGTAGGCACAGGCAGGTAGGATATAGTTTCCGGGTTCCCCAAGCCGGGTATCCCTGGATCTTTGCAGGCCCTTATTTCGACGAGTCTCAGGAGATGGAAAACCTGCGAAACGCAGGAGATCTAAGCGCCTACTACACTATGCAGGGAGCGAAACTCATTCTATCGATATATTTTCAAGCAGTCTCTCGAGTAGAGGCGGACTTTCCTGAAGATCTCTCCTGGAGACCCCATCTTGCTTCTTTAAATCCGGAAGGAATGTTGCTTTGGTATCAGGCCCTGTATGTACTGCGGAGATATGCAGGGGAACAAAGAGAGAAAAAAGAAAAAGTATACTCTTTCGCTCGCAGAGCGCTGAAAGAATTGTCCTTCCGTGCGGTTTACTGCCCGGTAGACTACAAACACCGTGTGCTTTTTTTGAAGGGAGAAATGTATTTCGCTCAAGGGTTAAAACATAAGGCCGAGAGGTTATACTTAAAAGCCTGCAAAGTCGCGAACCAGAATGCCAACTATGCCGAACAGGCCCTCCTGGAGGAAACGTTGGGTCGTTTCTATTTAGGCCAGGGAAGAGAGGCTCCGGGGAAGGAACATATTGAGCGGGCCCGCGGTTTGTATGCTCAATGGGGAGCGGAGGCAAAGGTACGGGTATTGGACGCGGAATTTTCCCTTCCAGACGCTTCGAAAGGATTACCAGAAGCAGGGCTATCCCCTTTAACAGTTCCCCTGGAAGAAGGGCTGCCGGAACTTGAGGCGTTGATGAGTGCAGGTCGTTCCATTTCGGGAGAGATTCGGCTGGAAATATTGCTGGAAAAAGTGCTGCATCTTCTACTTAAGTATGGAGGGGCAGATTACGGATATCTGGAATACGAAACAGAGAACCAGGTAAAAGTGGCGGAAGCACTGATTCTGTCCGGGACGATAAAAGTGTTTGTCTGGGAGGGAACAAAGACGGATCAGGGAAGTATTATCATTAAGAAGCGGGAGCCTCAGCCAGAAGATCCTCTTCGGCAGAGTATCGCGACCTTTATGAAGAGAAGGGGGGAAGAGGTGGTGGTAGAAGATATGGAAAAGGATCCCCTCTTTTCCAGTGTTTTAACAAAAGCGGATCCTGTCAGGGCTGTATTTTGCGCTGCCCTGGTGCGGGATGAAGCCCCTGCTGGGTATGTGTATCTTAAGAGCACCTGGATCTCCGGAGCCTTTACACCTACCCGCATAGGGGTACTGAAGCTCCTCCTTGCACAGGCCACGGTAAGCCTGGAAAACGCCGTGTTTTATTTAGCCCGTCGAGAGCTGATTGAACAGAGGGAACGGCTCCTGCGCTCAGAAAAGCTGGCTTCTCTGGGGATACTAACTGCCACCGTCGCGCATGAGGTGAACAATCCGAACCATGTGATCCGTCTTCATGCCGAAGTGTTAAAAAAGAGCAGTGTACGGTTAAAAGCTCTAACACAGGAGGCAAACAGCGAAGAAGCTCTTGCTGAACTGTTTGTGTTATCCCAGCAGATGGAGGATGCCGCTAAAAGTATTTCCACGGCCAGCGAGAGAATCAGTGGGATAACCAGAGAATTGAAAGGCATTGTCCACAACCAAGAGGTGTGGAAAGAGATAGATCTGAACCAGGTAGTGCAATCGGTAATCAGACTCTCACTTGAGCCCTCCTTTTCCGGAACCGTTCCCCCTTATGGATCGGCAACTCCGCCGGTGATGCAATTGGATCCGGCCCTGCCACTGGTAAAGGGGGATTTTAACAGACTGCAGCAGGTGGTGTTAAACCTTCTGGAAAACGCTGTTCACGCAGTGGAACCTATCCAGGGTTCGATAACGATCCGTACCCGTAAAGAAGGGAACAACGTTCTGCTGGAAATCCAGGATACAGGGGAAGGAATCCCGGAGGATCGTTTGCCCCATGTGACAGAGCCTTTCTACACTACCCGAAAAGAGAAAGGGGGCACAGGTTTGGGGCTATATGTGGTAACCTCCATATTAAAAGACCATAGAGGCAGGCTTGAGCTTGTTTCCCAATTTGGAAAAGGAACCCTGGCAAGGGTGTACCTCCCCGCGACTGGTTAACCAATAGGAACATCCTCCTCCTTCATCAGAACCCTCATGACTGTACGCCTGGTGCGGTAAGAAGCCCTTCTTTTAGAACGGTTCGGTTCTGCGTACGAGGAGTACCACTGCAAAACCGGCATGTTTGTTCCCTTTAAAGAGGTGCCAAAATTGTTGCGCTCTTACATAGGGTATTAAAAAGAGCCGGAACCGGTTCTACCCGGTTCCAGCTTAGTATCACCTTTCAAGATAACTGTAAAGGCGCAGGGGGAATCCCCCCTGAAGATTCCAGGGCTCACCTTTAAAGAGAGCCCTGCAACACAGGCGGAGGAGAACTTCCTGATCAATCAGCTGGGCTGTATACTCCCCAATCCATACCTGTCTCGTCCCCCAATGCATAATTGACGAAATCTATTTTCCCTTCATTCATGTCAAACACACCTTTTACTTTGTTCCAGCCTTCCGAAAGGGTTACATTGAAAGTTTCAATGGGGCCGTTCCCAGGATCATGATTCCCGGTGATGGTAACCCCATTCTTGGAAGAATAGAAGTAGGTTAGAAAGGTGGTGGTATTTTCATCCACTGATTGCTTTCCAAAAAACACTTCATCATCAGTAGGCCCGTTACCATTGTAGATCCTTAAACGGATACGGCTGAACAGTGCATCAGAAGGTCCGGATTGGATTGAAATACCCGTGCCGAAAACCTCCGGAGCCGAACCTAAATGAGAGGATGAGGGAATAGGAGTGGCATAGGTAAAGTTCCCTTGACCGGCGGGTGTGTATAACTTGGTGTCTTCCCCATACTCTAAAACGATGCGCTTGTTAAAAAAAGAATAATCATCATTACCATCTATTGTTTTCGTCGGACTGCCAGCCAGCAGGATCTGACCTGGCTGTAAGATAGCTATCCACTGTAAACCGGATGGCTCGGCTTCACTGGTGTATGTGCTTTTCTGGGTGGAGTAATTGAAGCGCACCAGAACCCGGTTCCAGCCCGTATCTAAATCAAGATCAAAAGAATCCCCCCCTGTATCGGTACCGGTTACCGTGGTTGGAAGGCTGGAGTATATGTAGATCAAATACTCAAAACCTGTTGATGTAGAATTGCTTTTCATTAGGTTAAGTTCATGCCTATCGTATAGTATAGAATCGGGAAAGGGTTCGCGAGAAATAACAACCACAAACCCCTCGACAAATCGGGCGGAAGTATTACTGTACGACAATCCTGCACCAAATACAGTATCGCCGGGCATGAGATCCAACGAGCCAGAAGAAAGAGAAATGTTGAAAGACGCACTGTCACGTTTAAAAGCAGAGTACGTATTAGGCGGCATCCCGTTAAAACCAAAAAATACGCTCTTTCCCGTGTTATTGAAGTCATAGGAAACACTCTGCCCTGTAGAGGAATCAACATAACCCTGTATGGTCCCTGTAATGGAAGTGATCGGTTGTTTTGATATGCCACCTCCTCCGCCATTTCCACCTCCACCTCCTCCGCCGCCATCGCCACCGCCGCCCGAAGATAGATCGCAGCCTATCCATGTAAGAGCAAGCAGAATCATAAGAGAAAATAGCCTGGTGATTTGACCGAATAGATCGTTCTTAACATATTTTATTTTCATACTGTCCTCCTGATTCCTTTATTTCGCAATGTTCATGCCAATTATGATAAAACTTGTAATACTTATCTAAAGGCTGAAGATATTTCTTTATATTAAATTAAGATAAAATTTATCCTGTTCTTTGTGACTACTGGGCGATACAGAAGACTTTTCTATAGGAAAAGAAGATTTGTAAAAAAAAGTGAATCAAACGCTAAAGTAAAGTTGATAAGTATAGGCAGTGGGGGTAGAAAAGATTTAATGATAAATGATAATAAATGCGGCATCATGATGAGGCGCTTGTTTACACCTTCAAATCGCTTATCTACAGCCTGGAAGCGGCTTCCCATGAGCTTTTTCAACTGCCAGATTGCGAACTTGCTTCTACCCTGCCTGGCGAGCAACCACCAACGCACTGTCCATTTTGTTTCCAGGGTTTGTTCAAAACCCTTTTAAATACACTAAATGATGCTTTTAATGTAATGGAATGGTTACTCCAGCTGTTATCCAGCCATAAATATTTAACCAATCCGGTCTTGTAACAGTGAGATCACCTAATTCCTTTACTGGTTGGTTATGCCATATGTTGAATGAAAATTCCATGAAAGGCATCTCAATCCAGATAAAATTCCATAATGAAACATGAATTCTGCCTGTTACAGCCAGAGGGATTGCCTTGATATCATATTCCGCCTGACCATAGCGGGGATTCTTTATTATAGTGCGTTGCAACCCCATACCTGTAGAGAAAATAGGAATAACCTTCATAAACCATGCTTTAAGAAGCACAGTATACCAGTCATACAATAATCGTACTGCAAAAAAAGAACCTGATAAATCAGTTCTATTGCCTTCAAGACCTGCCACTGCTGCAGGGTCAGCTAAATGCTCTGGTGCGAGTTCTACATTTAATACAAGTATACGCCAACCAAAATCACTCCAATGATCAAACCAGAATTGCTGACCTATAATACATGTAAAATTATTCCAGCCTATGTTACGAAATGAATTTT
>CALKLC010000162.1 GCA_937991975.1 uncultured Spirochaetales bacterium
CCGTTCATCCCCCTCGATCAATACAGAGGATACCTGCTCCTTCTGTTCTTTCGTCATGGCTTCTAGCGGAGGCTCCAGAGTCCGCAGAGAGTATCGAACCTTGTTTAGATAGATTTCCTCTTCGGACAGGACGGTAATTACCATTTTCGAGACCAGCACAGGTTCGGATGTCTGGGATGTGGGAAGGTTCAGATTGATTCCCGGAGTGATAATAAAAGTGGTACTAACCAGAAAGAACAGGACCAGCTGAAATACCACATCGATCATGGGAATCAGGTCCAGATGAACGGCTGGTTTAAGGCGTCTACCAAACTCCATCTCTATCTCCTAGGGAAACTCTTTCCCTTTCGTCTTCACCAGGATCAATACCATTTCGGTAACCCGGTTTTCCAACCGGATGATGGTGTGATTCACCCGGTTTACCAGATAATTATAGAATACGATCGTGGGAATAGAAACGATCAATCCAGCCGCAGTGGTAAGAAGGGCTTCTGCAATCCCTTTTGCCAGAAGGCTGGGGTCCCCTACCGCTCCCAGGGAGCCCAATACTCCAAAGGAACGGATGTTCCCCGTTACCGTACCGAGAAGACCCAGCAGGGTGGCGATGTTGGCTATGGTTCCCAGGGCAGAAAGGTACCTCTCCAGCCGGGGGATCTCCATGTTGGCTGCACTGACGATTGCATCTTTGATACGTTCCTCCGAGTGATCCCTGAACTCTAATCCTACTTTCATCAGGTTGGTAATAGGAGACGGATTCCCTTCACAGATACTGATCGCTTCATCATAGTGCCCCTTTTCCAGGGTCGCTTTCAGACGAAAGAGTATTTTCTCCTCATCTATCTGTATCTTCCGAAAGTACAGGATCCGCTCGATGATGATCACAGTGGCCACAAAGGCAAGCCCCAGGATCAGTACGAGAATTATGCCACCTTTTTCAATCAGTTCCGCCATTCTTACCTCCCCTTAGAACATTACAGTTGTTTTCAATAGAACCCTAAACCCGGGGGTTATGAAAGGTTCGAGGAATGTTCGACTATCATGGCTATAGGGGGATAGAATATCCTCCAGGGTGAGAGAGATTTCCACACTCTCCCTCGGTCTATAGTATCCTCCGATAGTCACAATTGGAAGAGCGGTACCCGTGCCTGTAACCCACGATCCAGAAAGAGTGCCTCCAAAGGGCCGATTCTCCGGCCCGATCCGGACAGATCCCTCCAGTGTGTGCTGTTTCTCCAGAAGAGTCCGATCTCCCAGGAGCCACATCCATTTGAGAGTCCCCAGGAGTCCAGGAGAAAGACTGTAGGATCCTTCAATTTGTACCCTATACGTGGTAAGAGAACCCTTTTGCCAGGGGTAGTGCTCCTGCCCTACATCGTAGGGAAGGAGTTGCAGGGCACTGTATCTTTTTTGCCACCCCCCCTCCAGGGAAACTGAGGTTTTCCTATCCAGCCCTTTCATTTCTCCCCTGAATCCCACGGAAAAGATTTTGGAATGGAGAGGGGTATCGGCCTGTGCTACAGGCCCCACTTCTCTCCATAGATTTCCATATGGGAGGGTAGTCACTGTATACGCACCTTGCAAGGTGAAGAGGAGCTCTTCCTGTGGCTTTACACGAAGGTCTATATGAAAGGGAATTTCAAGTTCGTCCACCCACAGGAACCCCATCCCCCCTGCCAGAGAGCCCCACGGTGCCGGATTCCACTCCCCTTCAAGGGAACCTCCTCCTACCCAGTACATTTGTTCAGAAAGTTCAGAATATGTACCTCCGGAGATAGAACCTTCCAGGGCAATAAATCCTTTTTCACCCCCATACATCAACCGAAGGAGACTCCTGGCCAGGGTCTCGGATCGATCTTTCGGAATAGTTCCCGTCAATAAACGATTGGCATACCCGATACCCATCTCTGTGGAGAATTGGAGAGCATCGGTAAAGTGGTGCGTAAGGGTTCCTTTTCCATCGAAGAAGCGGTACAGATTGGAGTACGAGGGTGAAATCCCCTGTAAACCTACTTCCCGCTCTTCGATATTCCCTTCCATTCCGATTTCTGTTTGCCGGGATATTTTCCACCCCCCCTCTCCTGTCATCTGATCCTGCCGATCGAAGTATCCGTTGCCAGCCTCGTGAAACTGATAACCATCCCTTGATCGGTGGAAGAACTTGAGATTGACCTTACTATCCTCTCCTCGTTGGAACAGGGAAAGCCCCCCCTCTAAAGTAGCCATTGTACCTACCCCTAACGTCCCTTCTGTATAAAGAGACGTCCTCTCTCTGACAATCGAACCAGCTTCGGAAAGAGGGATAGTAACGGTGAGAAAATCCGGGGGAAAGGTGAGAGGAGCTTCCACCTCTTTCAAGGGGGAAGGGAGTTCCATTCGGGGTTCCGCAAATAAGGGGAGAGGGACAAAAAACAGGTTTTCTCCCCCTTCTGCTTCCAGCACCATTGTAGGCAACAAAACATCGGGGGATTCCGGAGCCTCGGCAATCTGTCCTGTTTGGGCGGGCCGCTCTGTTGGAGTCGGCTGTTCCGTTTGGGCGGGCAGCTCCTGGGGCATTCCTAATGATAGGAGTACAGTGACTCCTATACTGAATATGAAATGGATCCTCTTCATGGAACTTCCCACACCTTTCTTCCCTCATGGGTCCAGGGTGATTCGGGAAATCGATTTTGCAGAAGCTCTAAGTACTTTCCTGCCTCTTCTCGTCTTCCTCCCAATGTCAATGCTTTCACGGCCTGATAGAGGGCTCGAGGAATAAGGTCTGGATCTGCCCCCGGAGAAGAGGCTGCTTCCCCATAGTGCATCGCTGCCTCTAATAGATTCCCCCTCATCCGGGATAAATCGCCCAATAAATACTTCGCCTCTGCCGCTTCCTTCTGCTCACCCTGTGCAATGATACCTTTCAACCATCCTTCTGCTTCCTCCTCTGCCCTCTTCCCGCCGATCTCGTACAGATACAATCTTACCAACTCTAAGGCGATCTTTCTCCCTGTCTCTGTAGTTACCCCTTTCGCTTCCTCTAATCGAACTTTAAGGGATACTTCCCTCTGGGTGGCGCCTGTCTGCAGAAGCTCCAATTCCCGGATACGCCGCTTTATATTTTCCGATTTGCCTTCCAGTGGATACTCTTGCTCCAGTTGCTTGAGGTACCGGAGGGCCGCCGGATAGTCTCCTAACTCGGACAACACAGTGGATACCTGTACCAGTGCTTCTGAACGGAGAGTACTTTTGGGGTACTCAAAAATGAGCCGTTCCCATAGAATTACAGCCGTGTATGGTTCCCCCACCTTGTAGGAAGCCATTCCCTCCCAGAATAGAGTACGGTCCATCGAGTCCCCTCGGGGAAGCAGCGACCGATACTGAGAGAAAGCTGCCTTTGCCTCCTTGTAACGCTGGGCTACATAAAAGATTTCTCCACGCTTATACAAAGCGTGATCTATGAAAGGGCTGGCGGGATACTGCCTGAAAAGTGTTAGGTACGCATTCTCGGCCTCGTTTAGCTGGGCATACTCACTAAAGATATTCGCATACTCGAACAGAGCGTTATCTGCCAATGGCCCATCAGGTTGTTCAGTAAATACAGTCTTGAAAATCAGCTGGGCATCCCGTTTCTTTCCCAACATGTATAGGGTTTTTGCACGGAGAAACTCTGCCCGTGCCCACAAGGGACTTTCCTTCCTGATAGGGGTAGACATCAGTAAGGAATAGGCCAAATCGAACTGCGAAAGCGTATAGGCACTCCACCCCCCATAGTACAGAGCCCTCTCTCGAAGGTCCACGTCTAATTCCGATGCCTTTAAGAGAGATTGATACAAAGCTAAGGAGGCAGCGTAATTCCCCAATCGATAGTTCGCCCACCCCAGATAGAAACTCGCGTAATGTCCAAGATCTTTGTCCGAAGACGGTTGGGTATTCAGGGAACTCACCTGTTCCAGAATGGTTTTTGCTTCCGAAAACCTGTTTTCTTCCAGAAGGGCAACTCCCTCGAGTAATCGCACTGCCTGGAGGAGGCGGGGTGGAAGTTCACTCTGCAGAAGGACGGGAACTTCTTTTAAAACCAACGAGGTCTTTCTGGAAGAAAGGAGGAGCCGGATCCGTTCTACTCTCCCCTCCAAATCCTCTGCACGATACCCGAGGTAGGTCTCCCATGCCCTCAAGGCCTCTGTGTCCCACCCCAATCTTCCTAAAAGAACTGCCCGAAAACGAAGGAGTGGTAGGGATTCTTCTGGAAGAATGATTGTTTTAGGAAGTTCCTCAGTAATTGACAGGGCGTCCTGTAATCTCCCTTGTTTTTCCACTACCCATGCCAGGAGATACAAAACAGCATATCGGAGGGAACTGTTCGGGAAAGAAGCGATCCACTTCTTTAAGGTTCCTTCCGCCTCTTTCCAATTGCCCATCTGGGCTTCGACTTGCCCCCGAAGGAGCAGGAGATCCTCTGCAACAGGCCCTTCCAGAAGAGTTGCGTAGGCTTTAGAAAGGTTCCCTGTTCGGCGGTAGCTCTCTGCCAGGATTCCTGTTCCCTGTTCACTTAGTTCCAGTCCACTTGCTTTGAGAATCTCCAGATACCGAATGGCGATTTCATATTCACCGGCTCTATAGAGAGCCCTTACCCCCAGTTCCCAGATTTCAGAAAGGGAGGAAGGCTCGGCGCTCAACAACTGTCGCGCCTCCTTTAGTACTGGAGAGATCCGCTGCGGTTCGCCAAGAGCGGAGTAACACTGGATGATCCGTTTCAGGGCGTAGACTTTTTCCATCCTTAAGGTTGGCGACACAGAGGATAATACTTCCACTGCTTCCTGAAAAAGGGAACGCCGGTAATAGGATTCACCGACCAATAGGAGGAATCTGGTTCTGGCAGGTTCTGTAACCTTTTCTAAGGGGACCTCTCGATAGAGGGATAGGAGTCCCTCCAGATCATCTAAAGACAGGGCGATCGATCCGTAGAGAACGAGGGCTTCTGGCTCGGGGGATTTTAGATATTCGGAGGTAAAGAGTTGGTGCAAGGCTTCCTCTGCCTCAATCAACCGACCCAACTCTTTCCGGGAAAATGCAAGGTATAGAAGGGCTCGTTTCCTCCCTTCCTCGGATGGATTCGTGCGCAGGTACTTCAATAGAAGCTGCTCGGCCCTCGGATAGTCTTTCAACCCGTAGGCGGCCATGCCGGACCAAAAGGGAAGAGCGGAAAAGTACTGGGTAGAGGAGTACCGGAGCTGGATCCGTTGAAATAGTTCATCCGCTTCCCTGTACCTTTGTAGATGGAACAGAATCTGAGCACGACGGAACTGAGCATCCGCCAGTCGAGGGGAATCAGGAGAAGAACGGATAAAAGTATCAAAAGCATCCAGAGCAAGAGTGTAGTTTCCCTCGAGATACAGGCGTTCTCCCCGTTCGTATGCGCTCTGGCCAAAACCGGAAAGGATCGAAAGGAGCAGAAAGAAAATCAAAAAGGCTACTTTCTTCCCCATACGGGATAAAAAATAACCCAGTACTGTCATTTATTCAATCCGGGGAGGATCGAACGAGGAATCTGCCCGAATCCGCACCAGATGGATAAAATTCCCATTGAACTTTTTCTTGAGGAACGGAAGGTCGGTTTCCACATTTCGTTCGAACACCGACACGCGGAACTCTCCTTTTTGAGTGAAATAGGGGAACAGTACTACCACATGCACATGTTGCCGCAATACAGGATCCCTCCCAAACTCACGATTGATGGAACCCAGGTAAAAATGGCCAGGCTCCAGAACGGCCAGGGTAAAGAGGATTCCCTCGATCTCCTCTATGGGATACCCCACATCCTCCCGGTATTCCCAGAATGGCACATGCCGGATATCCTGTTGTTCCGGGTCTTTAACCCCTGCCAGAGCACGGGCGATATTCCGTGTCCAGTCCAATCCGAAGAAAGGATCCCGCTCCTCTTCGAACCGGTTGGTAATTCTTGATCCCCTCCGGGAGATATGTTTTTCCTTCAAGGCTTCAATATCGAGATACTCACCTGTCCGTGGCTTATAGATACCATCGGCTACCCATTTGGCAAAACCTGAGCAGTTGAATCCTGGCAGTTTTTCTTGAGCCCGTAAGCTTGCAATGAATACGAGCTTTCCATTCCTATCCATTGCCCCGTCCTCTGCATCCGGAAGGGTGGGGAGTGCTTTTCGAATCTTTCCTATCATAGTCAACACAGGAGCGTAGGAGGGAAGATCAGCAGTCTTCAGCAGGATGCTCCAGTCTACCACGCTCCTTGTTCGATCCAGGATCTGCTGGAAAGGTTCGGTCAAGAGGACAGAAAGACTCGTTCCCAGGGGTACCGCTTTGTACAAAAGGGAATCGAACAGGTATACATCCATACGTGTTCTCGTTCCCTGTGGGAACAATCGAATGTAGCAACCAGGCTCGGTGCGGTAGAAAATTTTCACCTGCATCAACGCTCCTGTTTTACCATCCTTCTTCAGAATCCATGAACCTGCGGAATATACAGGGAACTCACCTCCCCTTTCGTTACGGAACAGGATATAGACCGCACCGTTGGATCGTTCCGTACTGACCTTTACCCGTGCCCATCCATTTCTCTGAGTCACCACCCGTTCTTGAAACCGATCCAGCTCTTCCAGCGTTGCCGTGAACAGTTGACGAAAAGAAAGACGGGCTTCCAGATTTTCCTTATCCCATACATCAACAGTATCCAAGAGGAAAGTTCCTATCCCTCCTGGCGGCTGTGAAAAAATCGGGATCCGTAAAAATCCAAATAAAAAAGCTAGAAGTATGAAAAATCGCATAATCCCTCTTACCGACCCACCTTCTCCTCTATGAGCACAGGGTTGTGGAGCTGCTCCAGCAAACGGTACAGTCCGGAAGAAAGCCGATGCACCACCCCTTCCCTTAGATCTTCGACAGAGTTTTCCAGGGGATTGATCATTCTCACTCTTTCTTCCTTTGCGGAAAAAGGGATCACAGTAGTTTGAAAAAATTCCACTTTTATTACATAAATCCCTGTGGTAAGGAACCCGCCTTCTTTAGCCAGAACAGTCCCAGACATTGGAAGGTCTCTATGAACAACCGTTTCGAGTAATTCCGTATCGGGGAACCTCAAGGCGCATCCATTCAACGGCAACACATAGAACCAGCGGATTCCCAACTGTTTGATGAACCGTTGAAAGGAACGGGACTGTAGCATCAGTAGACTGCCCCCTACACCCGAAGAGTACGTTCCAACCTCCCCTTCTGCCAGAACTGCCAGTTTCCCCTCGAAA
>CALKLC010000163.1 GCA_937991975.1 uncultured Spirochaetales bacterium
CAGAGCCTGGGAGACCGCAGGACTCGTTCCCGCGGCTAAAGCGGAACCGAGATAGGAATAGTAGTCGAGAAACTCATTCCGACTAAGCCCCGCGTCGGTATGGTAGTATTCAAAGACGGTTGTCACGTTCCAGGGGCTCAGCCAGCGGAAACCTGCAAGGTAAGCGAATCCGTCCAATTCTTCCGTTCGGATAGACGTTCCTGAAACAGTATATTTCGGCTGGTCATGAAAACGGCTTATTTCGCCGTGGACCTCCAGCTCGTTCCCGATGTTCCGGGAAAAGTCAACGCCGTATTGCAGGGGTTTATCTTTTCCATAATACCCCATAATATCTATGTCCGTGTCCCACATCATAAGGTAGAGCTTTCCAGCCGCCGAAGTATAGAGCGCGTCTGCGTTTTTCCCGGGTCCCGTCGGCACTGCAGGCAGGATAACCAGGTCGAACGCGATGTTGTTAAGGGCGTCGGTAGAGAAACTCCGGGAGTACTGGTAATGGATAAGAGGGAAACCCTCCAGAGACGCTTCCGGATTTTCCGGATCTTTTACCGGGCTAATATACCCGACAGGGGAAAAGGCATACCCTTTCCCCCATCGTAAAGTCCGCTTTCCGACCTGCAAGAAAGAGTTGTCGGAGGGATAGTAATTTCCGTAGAGTTCGTAGAGAGTGAATGCCGGATCCGATCCACCCGTAATTGTCGTGACCGTTTTTATGTGCACGCCCGCTTTATCTGTTTGATAGTCTCCATTCAGATAAAGATCCAAAGGGTAGGTTGAAAGGAGATCCGGTGAGTCCTTTCCAAAGTACTGAAGCTTGTAGATCGTCGAGTCCGTACGGGGGATAAGGAGGGAATAGGAAACATCCAGGGCTCCCCCTATTTCCAGTTTTTCCTCATCCCTTTCCTGGGTAAAGACCGAAACAGCTAACACCGCAGTAAGGAGCAGAAGGGCTATGGTTTTTTTCATTTTCGTAAGGCCTCGATCCTGGACATGTAGTTGAGGGTAAATACCTCATCCTTGAACTCCCGGGGTTTGATGTCTGTGAAAATGATGGATGAACGGTATCCTTTATAGAGAGGGCTATAGGTTTCCATCACAGCCGGGCGGATGATACCGTTACCGAAATTTTTTATGTCCTTAAACTCTATGGTTTTTATCAGCATCCCGCTCGCGGAATAGCATTCTATCTTCGTAATGATCGATTCCTTCGACGCCCACATTTTCAGTTTGTCATAGGCTACCGACTTATTTTTGGCCTTTAGGTCGAGGATATACCCCTCCTTAGAGGTTTCCATTCCAACGACGTCATATTCCGTGCTATAGTCCACCTGCATGATATCCGAATTGTTGAAGACCCCGCCCGTGATGGACTGTAGGCTGGTAATCCGAACCGGTTTACCCACGCTGGGGATGTACAGCCACATGTTTTCACCTACCCGCAGTGTAGACCGGCCTTTCTCGCTCGCGGGTGAGAGGAAGAGCATGGCGGTCTTGTCCTGATCTTTTTTGATGGTATAGAGGAGGAATTCTTTTTTCTTTCCATCCGGGTATTCATCTATGATCTTCCGGTACGCTTCGTAACTTACGGGCATCATATTCTTGTCTATTCTTTTCAGCACTTCTTCGCCGGATTCGGCGAAAACAGTCACTGAAACGAGAATCAGAACGAGGACTGTGATAACGAACTTTCGTGTTTTGGATTTCATTTTTATCTCCTTGAGTTAAACGTGCCGCAGTGCGTCAACCGGTTCCATCCGCGATGCTTTTACAGCAGGTTGAAGGGCGGCCAATGCGGAAACGATGAGAACCCCTGCGAGGGAAAGGATTATTTCGGTGTACGGGATATGCGGGGAAATGAGGATCTGCATACGGCCGAAGGAAATGGGAATCTTTACGAAGGCCATGATAAGAAGGGTAGCCACGCTTAAAATGATGCCGGCCAGAGCGCTGAAGAATCCCAATACCAATCCTTCCGTTAGAAATAGAGTGAGAATTTTCGACGGGAGGGTACCTATGGCGGCGATCGTTCCTATCTCTCCGACCCGTTCGTAGACCGACATGATCATCACGTTCAGGATGCTGACGATGACGATGAACAGAAGGACGATCCGCACTGTGATGAGAAGCAACCCTATCATGTTCGCGATGCTGGAAAAAGGTGACAGTTGTTGCCAGGTGTGCAGTTCGAGCATCGGCTTCCCTGATTTTTGGTTAATCATTTTGGAAAGTTCGCCGGTCAATGCGGCAGCAACTTTATCTAATTGCTCAAAATTCTTAATCTTTACGGTTATTTCGGAAATCTCCCTTCCCTCGATCCGGAGAAGGGTATTGGCGTCTTCCATGTGAATGAATCCGTCCTTTCCCCCCGGGCCCTGGATATTCTCGGATATTCCTGCGACCTGCAGGTTCAAACCATTGACAGAGCCATCTTTGTTCGTCGCGATAAGGACAACATCGCTTCCGACCTTGAGTTGCATCGCCATGGCGATATTTTCCGGGATAACGATCTGTCCTGGTTTCACGAAGGAAACGGGGTCTGTGTTCCCTTCTTTGATCCTAGTCGGGAGACCAGGGCAGGTGGCGCTTTCTTTCTCGGGCAGTACCGCGGTGATGCGCATATTCGTGGTCTGGGAGAAGTTACTGATCATCCCTCCGAAGCGGACCCGTTCGGAAAAGGCGGCAACATCGGGGTTCCCGTTTAGGAGGGCCTCGACTTTTGTCAACGCCTGTTCAGGGATGTACATATTGAGAGGGAGGTTATCTATGGAACTCACGTATCCCATCCGATGGATTTGAAGGTCCCCCAAACTGGAACTCGTCATAATACCCACAACTTCACTCGTAAAAGATTTCCCGATACCTCCGAAGAGGATTACCATCATAACACCGATGGAGATTAACGCCGCAGTCAGTACGGTCCTCCGCTTATGACGGAGAAGGTTTCGAAAGGCTATTTTTAGGATATTCATATTATTTTCTCTCCTTTGAGGAATTGGATTGTTTTCTGCTGTCCACGATACAACCGTCTTCTATCGTATAGACGATTTCGGCTTCTTCAACGATCCTCGGATCATGGGTTGCGAAAATAAAAGTAGTATTGAACACCCTTTTCAGTTCATGCATCAGATGAATGACCTTATAGGCTGTCGCATGATCGAGGTTCGCAGTTGGCTCATCTGCCAGAATGATCTTCGGTTCCACCACCAGGGCCCGCGCAACCGCTACCCGCTGTTTCTGTCCGCCTGAAAGCTGGTTCGGGTATTTATTCCGCTGGTCCGCCATCCCCACACTTTCGAGAACCTGCATGACCTGTTGCTCACGGTTTTCTTTTGGTACTCTACGGACGATAACGAGGGGGTATTCGACATTTTCGTATACGGTCAGAACCGGGATGAGGTTGAAATTCTGAAAGATAAAACCGATATTTTCTCCCCGAAACCGAGCAGCAGTTTTGCGATCCATGGTGCCCGTATCGGTTCCCATAATAGTGATGGTTCCCTGAGTCGGTTTATCGAGGCATCCCACTAGATTGAGCAGGGTCGTTTTCCCGCTCCCAGAAGGACCTATAAAGGAAATAAACTTCCCTTCCTCGAGGGAGAGATTGATGCCGCCTAGAGCCTGAACTTCAACATCTCCCACCTTATAGGTCTTTATGACATTCTCCATCTGTACAAGACTCATTCTTTTCCTCCTCAAGACTGTTTCCTAAGCATTAAGCAAAAAACGATCCAAGAGTATCGATTGCAAGGGGAAATAGCCTAATATTAAATTAATTTTGCAAGAAAATGGGGTGTATTCGATTAAAATCACATATTTTTATGGGTTTCCCAGGCGTTAACCGAAAAAAGGGGCATGGAAAATAGGACTTAACGGAGTGATTAAGAGAAAAAGAAATTCCTAGCAATGTCTGAGTCCCTGATGCGGGCAATTATTTCTCATAACTGGGAAGTATTTTCTCAAACGAGGGCTTTCACAGGTAAAACTTACAACCTCCTAATTTTCGGTAGGAAGCTGTGATGCGAATCTCCTCTATCCCTTTCTTGTCTGGAGGAGGGGGGATAGAGGTTCGGGAATGTGGTAGAAATAAATACCTCCAGAAACAAATAATCCGTATAAACCAGGATTCGAGGGTCGTCATCGTTTATCCCGGCCTTATCCCGAAAGACGTTATGTGTGCCACCAGGACCTTCTGGACTTTCGACTATTACGGAATGGAACGCATTTCCATCCTGAACGGGGGATTAAGTGCTTGGAAACGCGCCGGCTACGGTGTGGATAATATTCCGGTAAATCCCAGAAGGGGAGATTTCGCAGTTCAGAAACTTCATGAAGGAATTTTAGCAGATTTGGATCAAGTAAAGGCTGGAATCTTAGACAGCGGAACGGTTCTCCTGGATTCCAGGATGGCATCGGATTATATCGGCAAAACGAAACAGCCTTTCATTCCTGAAACCGGTCATATTCCTCCCGTTCGAGAACATGAAGCAAATTACATTTGAGATGGCATTGGAAGGGAAAGATAAAAAAATCATCACCTATTGTAATTCCGGTCAATTCGCAAACACATCTTGGTTCGCTTTGCAAAAAATCGCAGGTTTCCCAACTGTATCCATGTATGACGGATCCGTAGCGGATTGGACAAATAGGGGAAAATTGACTCTCATAAAAGCATAGTAACTGGAAAAGGTTGTAACCTTACCGTTTAAAAGATAAACGGCAGGAACAGCCAGAGGAAAAGAAACCCACTGTTCTCCTAACCTTGGTCCTGTTTGAAGAGTTAGCCGATGGCTGGAGTTCAGCGGGTTTTAATCAGATGAATAAAAACAGTGTATTCCCCCTGTTAGCGATTTCCCATCTAAAGGATCTTATCGTTGTACCCACCGACATCTCCGTAATTTCCGATAGAGAATAAAATCAAGACAGAGAATCTTGACTATATGCATCTTAATGCATATATTAGGCACATAGAACTACTTTAAGAGGAGCCATGCAAATGACACAGAATACACGGTATATATTTTTCTCCGGAAAAGGCGGGGTAGGGAAAACCACCATGGCCTGCGCTACAGCGGTGCACTCGGCTCGGCAGGGTAAAAAGACGTTAATCATTACTACGGATCCAGCCTCGAATCTGGCGGATGTATTCGAGACAGAGATTGGACATCAAATCAGACCCCTGGGTATCCCGAATCTATGGGGTATGGAGATCGATCCTGACAGAGCAACTGAGGAGTACAAAGAGCGGATTCTAGGGCCCATGCGAGAGATCATGCCCGAAAGCGTACTACAGGTTCTGGAAGAACAGTTCCGGTCTCCCTGTACCACAGAAATAGCCTCCTTTGACCGGTTTGTGGATTTTATGACCGAAGAAGCATCCGACGGCGGTGGGAACTACGATACTGTCATTTTCGATACCGCGCCGACAGGTCATACCATTCGTCTTCTGGAACTGCCGGTAGATTGGAGCCGCCACATCGAGGAAAGTGCAAAGGGTTCGGGGAATACATGCATCGGTCCTGTGGCCTCCATTCAGGAGAATAAAAAGAAATACGATGAGGCCACGAGACTGCTGGGAGATCCTGAACGGACAGAGTTTATTTTTGTACTGCAGCCCGAGGAAACCTCTCTGTACGAGACGAAGCGCTCCTCAGAAGAACTGGCCACCATCGGTGTTAAAAATATCCGCCTGATTGTGAACGGAATCCTTCCGGAGGAGGTGTGCGATCATCCATTTTTTAAACGCAGGTTCGAGATGCAAAAGCACTACCTGTCCCGTATCGAGAAGGAGTTTCCTGTGCCGACCCGGCGGATGCTCTTGAGAGACGGGGAAATAAAGGGGATCCCCGCTCTGGAGAGTATTGCGGCTGACCTTTTTGCGGAAAACGGACATGCGCCTTCCTGGAAAATCGACACGGCATCAGCTGAAAAAATTGTCCAGCTGGCCGAGGGGGCTTATAGGACTGGGAAGGATGGGGAAGAAAGAACCCTGAATGCTTCTGCGGATATACTTCAAATGATCCGCCCGGAAAAGGGGCGCACAAAGATGGTATTTTTTACCGGAAAGGGGGGCGTGGGCAAAACTTCTGTAGCCTGTTCGGCAGCCTATGCGACCGCGGCTGCGGGGTACCGGACCCTCCTGCTGACAACGGATCCGGCAGCCCATATCGGACGGGTTCTTGAGCGGGCGGTGGATGACAAGGTTTCCCCTGTAAAGGGGGTGACGAACCTCTGGGCCACGATCGTGGATCAGGAGAAAGCTCTGGAAGAATACAAAGCCCGGATCCTGGATGATGCCCGGAAGAAATATTCCGAGGGGATGCTCGCCGCAGTAAAGGAAGAACTCGAATCTCCCTGCACCGAGGAAATGGCAGCCTTCGATAAGTTCATCGGGTATGTGGAACAAGACACTTACGAGGTGGTGATCTTTGATACTGCACCCACGGGTCATACCCTCAGACTCCTGGAACTGCCTTTCGATTATGGGGAGCAGGTAGGGTTGATGGTGACAACGACGGATGCGGCACGGGAAGTGAAGATGGAGACACAGAAACGGTTCGACAGGGTCATAGCCCGGATGAAAGATCCTGAGCGGTCGATCTTTGCTTTTGTGGTATACCCCGAGTCAACCCCTGTGGTGGAAGCCTACCGGGCCATGTTGGACCTAAAAGCCGCGGGGATCCCTACCCAGTTCGTTGTTGCGAACCAGGTATTGTCCCCCGAATACTGCACCAACGAATTCTTTATCCGCCGACGGCGTATGCAGGAAAAGTACCTGCGGGAAATACGAACCCGGTTCGGGCTTCCTTTAGTGCTTATGCCCCTGTTCGACACAGAAATAATCGGTATGGATATGGTTCGAAAGGCGGCAGAAGCCCTGGCGCCGAGCCTGGGAAGCACTGAATCGCCTGCTGTTACCGTAGGGGACATGCTATGACTGTCGCTTTAAACTCTGACTCAATGGCTAAACAAAAAAGAGTTCGAGTATTTGCCCCCCCTGTTGCCGCTTGCGGGGGAGGAGGGAATCCATGGGCTATTGCCGCCGAAAGTGTTTTTGAGAGGCTCAGGCCCCGATTCCCTGGAGTGACCTTTGAGTTCTTCGAATATTTTTCTCCAGAGTTTTTCGAGGCCCCTAAGGTGGTGGAAGGGCTGCAAGCGGGTACCCTGCAACCTCCCATAGTGATGGTGGGAGAGGAGATTCTTCCGAGTAGAGGGAAAATATCGGAGCGGGCTATCCGGGAATTTTTAGAAACACACGCCTAAAGCAATAAACTTGACTATATGCGTTATATCGCATATAGTATCCGACAGGAGGAAGTATGGGAAACAATAATATAGAAATATTTGATCCGCCGATGTGCTGTCCGGGCGGATTATGCGGTCCGGCGATTGATCCGGCCTTGCTGGATGTAAGCGAAGCGGTTTTGCGGCTGAAAAACGAGCGGGGCATCGAGGTGAAGCGGTATCTGCTCCAGCAGGATGGACAGAAGTTTTTCCAGAATCCCGAGGTGATGTCCCTACTGAAAGAAAAAGGCACGAATGCCCTGCCTGTCACCGTAGTTAACGGGAAGGTGGTAAAACAGGGTGCATATCCCTCCTACGAAGAACTCTGTTCTTACGCGGAAGGATCTCTTCTAACACAACGATCGTGACTTTAATTGCTCCGTACAGCAGGGACATCTCTCCGTCAGGGTCTTCGTTGCTAGCCTCTCCGAAGAGGAGAACGGGATTTTTCCCATTGCAGACCAGTGCGTGGTTCGGGGAATAACACTCCGAATCGGAAGAGGGAAGCTTCTTTTCTGAACCTAGAGGCCTGCCCTGAAGGTTGAGATAGGTCATATACACGTTGAAGCTCCCATCCCGGTTGTCGTGCCAGACCAGAGCATACATGGCCCTGCAATAGACCATGTAGGGACACCAGGAACGGCCAGAAGTATGAGTAACCTGATTATAGTTACCTTCCTTTTGGCCCTCTTTATTCAATAAGGCCACGTAAATCTGATGATGTCCCGTCTGGCTGTTGTTCCATATAACTGCATAGCCTGAGCCATTCCAGACGAGGGAAGGGTATTAAGCAATCCCGCTCCAGAGAACTCTCGGAGCTTCGGAATCCCACTTGGCAATGTGATACGTATTGAGGAGCGGAAGCGAGTCCTGTAACGAAAGCAACGCGTAGCCAATTTCCATGTCAAGACCCCCGTAGTCGAACTTTCCCTGCCATACG
>CALKLC010000164.1 GCA_937991975.1 uncultured Spirochaetales bacterium
AAAGAACTCTTCTGTTTCTATTACGATGGCAAAAAAGATCCTCAATGCACGGATGGTGGAAAACAGAGCACGGGGAGTGCTGGAAGAGACCACTGCTTCGGTTGTCTGCATGGCCACGGGAGATACTGAAAAGCGGTTGAAGGAATTTTTCGAAAAAAGGCGATAGGGAATCTGTGATGCCATATGGGTTCTTAGAATTGATTCGAACGTGGTGCCAAAATTGTGGCGGCGGTAAAAAGGCAACCCACTACCGTGTTGCACCCCCGGCCAGGCCCTACTGAACAAGGGTGGCCACCTGAACAAGGGCGTACACCTGAGCAAGGGCGTACACCTGAGCAAGGGCGGACAGAGAAAGCGAATCCTGAAACAACTTGTGCGACCGCCACAATTTTGGCACCACTTAAAATAGATTCCATAGGTCTTCAACAATCTGTCGATCTATGGTAGAAACCTCTCCATGCGGATCAAGGAAATTCTCTCACAACCTCCCCACGGGCAAGAAGTACACGTCCAGGGATGGGTTCGAACCAAACGGGATACGAAAACAGTCTGCTTCTTAGAAGTGTACGATGGGAGTTGCTTCAGGACCCTGCAGGTAATCGTGGACAAGGAAAAAGCAGGTGATCTCCAGAAAGAATTAGACCGTTGTACCACGGGTGCCAGTGTGGAAGTCCATGGCACCATCGTCCCCTCACCCGGAACGAATCAGAAGGTGGAACTATCTGTATCTGCCGTGAAAGTAATAGGGGAAGCCCCACCAGAAACCTATCCTTTGCAGAAAAAACGGCACTCCTTTGAATTCTTGCGGGAAATTGCCCACCTTCGCCCTCGAACCAACACGTTTGGTGCCGTTACAAGAGTCCGCAACACCCTCGCCTACGCGATCCATCGATACTTCCAGCAGAATGGCTTTTATTATATCCATACTCCCATCATCACGGGAAGCGATGCAGAAGGGGCAGGAGCGATGTTTCAAGTAACCACCCTTCCTCTGGAAAACGTTCCCAAGGTGGATGGTAAGGTGGACTACAGGGAAGATTTTTTTGGAAAGAAGACGAACCTCACGGTGAGTGGCCAACTGGAGGCGGAAGTATTTGCGACAGCTCTCGGGAAGGTCTATACCTTTGGCCCCACCTTTCGAGCGGAAAACTCCAACACCACCCGCCATCTGGCAGAGTTCTGGATGATCGAACCGGAAATTGCCTTCTGCGACATTCACGGAAACATGGATTTGGCAGAAGATTTCCTGAAATACATCCTTTCTGCAGTTCTCGAGGAATCCTCCGAAGATATGGCCTTCTTCGAGGAGCGAATCCAGCCAGGACTTTTGCAAGGTCTACAGCAGGTCATAGATACTCCGTTCCACCGGATTACGTATACGGAAGCCATCGAACGCTTGATAGAGTCTGGAGAACCCTTCGAGTTTCCTGTGAAGTGGGGAATGGATTTACAGTCCGAGCATGAAAAGTGCCTTACGGAAAAGATCTTCAAAGGACCCGTCATCGTCACCGGATATCCCAGAGAGATAAAAGCCTTTTACATGAAGTTGAACGAGGATGGCAAAACCGTACGCGCGATGGATGTGCTGGTCCCCAGGCTGGGGGAGATCATCGGAGGCAGCGAGAGGGAAGACCGATACGATGTCCTGATACAGCGGATACGGGAGATGGGTTTGAACGAACAGGACTACTGGTGGTACCTGGATTTGCGGAAATACGGAACCGTTCCCCATTCAGGTTTTGGTCTGGGATTCGAAAGGTTGGTTCAGTACGTAACCGGAATGGGGAATATACGGGATGTGATTCCCTTTCCCCGTACGGTGAAAAACGCCGAGTTCTAACGGGAATAGCGGGCAGTCTTTTTTACCAGAACCGCCAGTTCCTTACACCTTTGCTTTACGCCTTCGTACTCTTTGTCAGAAGGAGCTCCTTCGAACTCAACCGGATCGAGGAACTCCCACTTGTACTTGGCTGTAATTTCACCTAATTCCTTCGCAGCTCCACCAGACCATCCGTAGGAACCGAATCGGAATACTTTTTTGCCAAATACCTTCTTGCGTCCCAGATCGTCCAGTACATGAGCCATCGGTGGAAACATTCGATACTCGTACGTAGGCATTCCTAATACGAGTCCTGTCGACTTCCAGGCGGATGCGAGAATATAGGAAACATGGGTCTGGGGAATCTGATGAACCTGAACAGGTACTCCTTCCTCTTTCAAACCTGAAAGAGCAGCCTGTACCAATTTTTCTGTATTCCCATACATACTTCCCCAGATGAGGGTTACCTCCGCTTCGGCAGGTCCTTCGGCATACGAGGCATACCGGACGTACCGATCGATGATCTGGCGAGGATTCTTCCTCCATACGATCCCATGGCTGGGAGCTATCACATTCACTGAAAGGCCTGATAGTTTCTGCACTGCCCGTTCCACGAATACAGAGAAACTGGCTACAATATTTGCATAGTACCTAAGGCTCTCCCGCTCATAGAACTCATGCTGGGCAGAGGATAGTTCATCATCGAACACTTCTGCCCCTACGCTTCCATAGGAACCAAAGGCATCACAACTGAACAGGACACCGGAACTCGGTTCATAGGTTACCATTGTTTCTGGCCAGTGCACATTGGGAATTTCCTCGAAGACTAATTTCTTTCCCTTCCCCAAATCGAGAGTATCCCCCGATTTCACCGCCCGAACCCTGTCGGTAATCTTATAGAAGGACTTGACCAGATTAGCACCTTTAGGGGTGGTGACAATTTCTGCCCTGGGACACAGATCCCGGAAGGTGCGCAACCACCCCGTATGATCAGGTTCCAGATGGTTTAGGATCAGGTAGTCTATCTGCTGTACAGGAAGATGGATGGAATCCAGCTGCTCCCGCATCCTGCTCGGTGCTTCATCCCAATCCCGGACCAGGTCGATCAGGGCCACTTTTTCGCCCCATACCACGTAAGAATTGAGGGATACCCCTTCCGGGATGGGCCACATGCCTTCGAAGAGATCCCCATTCGTGATGTTTGCCCCTATCCGATAGATCCCTTCCGCAATTTGTCTTGCATGCATAGTTCATTCCTCTCAAATAGAATACTCGAATAGTAACATTTCCTTTCGTTTAGTTCAATAATTACCGAAAAAGACCTTGCCCGAACAAACTGAATCATACTACATTCTAACAGGGGGTATGCATATGATGGAAGAAATCGGCCGTTCCGCTCTGGTGATTGTGGATGTCCAGGTGGATTTCTGCCCTGGAGGAAGTTTAGCCGTAGCAGAAGGGGATTCGGTGGTCCCCGTAATCAACTCCTTCTCCCATTTATTCTCCTATGTAGTGGCAACTCGAGACTGGCATCCAGAGAAACACGGTTCCTTTGCATCCAGCCATGCGGGGAAACTCCCCTTCGAACAGGGGGATGTGTATGGGATCACACAAACCCTATGGCCCGATCATTGCGTGCAGGGGACCCGAGGGGCAGAGTTCCATCCGGGCCTCAATCAGAAACCCATTCGCTGCATCCTTCATAAGGGTACGAACCACCGCGTCGATTCCTACTCTGCTTTCTTTGAAAATGATAAAAAGACTTCAACAGGCCTGGAGTACCTTCTTAAAGGGCTCGGCTATTCTACTCTCTTCTTCTGCGGAATAGCTACCGATGTCTGCGTGTATTACTCTGTGCTCGATGCTCTGCGGCTGGGCTTCCGGGTGTTTCTCATCGAGGATGCCTGTAAAGGAGTCGATCTTCCCCCGGGTTCTGTCAAGAAAGCTGTAAAAGATATGGAACGGGAAGGAGCGAGCATCGTACGTTCTTCCGATCTACGAGTCTAGCAGGTGCACCATGCTGAAATTGTCCGCCCTCTTTACCGATCTGTATGAACTGACAATGGCGCAGGGGTATTTCAAATACGGAATGAATACCCACTGCGTGTTCGACATGTTCTTCCGCAGACAACCCTTTGGGGGAGGTTTTTCCATTTTTGCCGGGGTAGAAGACCTACTGGAAGATCTACAGGAGTTTCGATTTTCCCCTGAGGATTTAGAGTATCTTGAAGGACTTGGATACTTCGAACAGTCCTTCCTCGATTATTTGGAATCCTTTCGATTCAGGGGAGACGTGTACGCCATTCCGGAAGGAACTCCCGTTTTCCCCATGGAACCATTAGTTCGAATCCATGGGACCCTGATCGAAACTCAGTTGATCGAAGGGATGCTCCTGAATGTCCTGAACTTCCAGACCCTCATCGCCACAAAAACGGCACGGATCTACCTCGCCTCTAACAAAGGGAGGATCCTGGAGTTCGGATTACGGAGGGCGCAGGGGCCGGATGGTGCCATGTCGGCCAGCCGGGCTGCCTATATTGGGGGGGCTGCAGCTACCTCCAATACACTGGCAGGAAAACTATACGGCATCCCGGTCGCTGGTACCATGGCCCATTCCTGGGTTATGGCCTTCGATTCCGAGGAAGAGGCCTTTCACCGGTACGCCGAACTGTATCCCGATCGAGCGATTCTTTTGATCGACACGTTCAATACCCTCCAGTCAGGAATCAAGAACGCGATCAAGATCGGACAGAAGTTGAAAGCTCTGGGCAAACCCTTTGGCGTACGACTGGATAGTGGGGATATTCAGTACCTCAGTACCGAGGTCCGGGCTGCCCTGGATCGGGCAGGCCTCCAGGATGCAAAGATCGCAGTCAGCAACGAACTGAATGAAGAAATCATCTACCACCTGGTTGCATCAAAATGCCCTATCGACATCTGGGGGGTTGGAACTCACCTTGTTACAGGAGGTGGAGATCCCGCATTTTCCGGAGTCTACAAACTGTGCGCCCGTGAAAAGGGTGGGAAACTGATCCCTACAATGAAAGTCTCGGACAACCCTGAAAAGTCCACCAACCCAGGAGTAAAACAGGTATACAGGTTCCACGATAAAGAGGGGCATCCTCTGGCAGATCTCATTACCTTTGCCGACTCTCCTCCTCCTACCGAAGGGCCCACTCTCTTTCACCACCCCTACATGGATTACCGACGATTCACCCTTTGCCCTGAAGGCCCTGTGATTCCTCTTTTAGAGAAACGGATGGAGAATGGCTCTCTTACTCTTCCCCATCCACCACTTCCTGCCATCCGAAACAGGGCACTCGAAGAATTGGACAAGCTGGATCCAACCTATACCCGGATCCTGAATCCCCATGTGTATAAAGTCTCTATTTCCGAGGAAGTGAAGCAGGTGAAAGTCTCCATGATCAACCAGATGCTTCTCAGATCCTGAAAGAGTGAGCTGTCGAATCCTAAAAGAGAGAAAGACCGAAGTTGAGAAGGATGGATTTGATTTTCCTTTCTAATATGGGGAAGGAAAAATAGGTAGCTGCCAGTTCAAAGTTCCTCTCTACCGCTTTTCTCCGATCATCCGGATGGAGAATATAGGTCCAAACTTTTTTTACAGTTTCATCTGTAATGTAGGTATCCATGATCGCCACATCGAAACCTACTGGTTCGATATCGGTCTGGAAAATGGAGTACCGGTTTACCAGAAGAGGTTTCTTGAAGTAGATAGCTTCCAGGAAGGCATTCCCGAACCCTTCGTAGGTGGACGGATACGTAACAAAGTCCGCATGGGGGTACACATCGAAGAGGGAATAAATTTTCTTCCCATCAGTCGTAACTCCCCGTTCCTCTCCGATTCGCTCGGGCTTAAGCACCAGATCTACTCCAAGGAGTTTCGCGTAGTCAACGATCCGCTCATAGTAGGTAGATCCTTCATCCCGGGCCTGATGGGAAATGACTAATTTAACCCCATCTTTCCCGGAGGGGAGCGTCTTTTCCATCCGGTGGGCCAGTTCGATGGCGGATTCTATTCCCTTTCTGGCTACGATCCGTGTGGGTTGAAGAAGGAATACATCCCGGGGTCCGATCCCCAGCTCTTCCCGTAGATCCGCACTGTATGCATCGATCCCTGGAGGAGGAGTGGAGTAATCGAACACATTGGGAACAATGATGGAAGAAAGCCCCCTTCGAAAACTCAAATTACGTCTGGCTTCTGTGTTGATCGTTATATGCATGATGGAAGGGAGATCCGGTGGGAAAGCCATTGAGAGGTAGTCGTTCACTGCACTGACGGAGAACCGCTGTCGTTCCCAAACAAAGTCATGATGATGAGCTATCGTGGGCATACCCGTTTCGGCGATTACCTCAGTGAGGGCAAGACCTAAGGGAATGTTCATGGGAATCGTAAGGGCGTTCTCCACAACCAGCAGATCGATTTCCCATTTCTTGATGAACTCATAGAGGGCTTCCTTTAAGAGCTTTCTTTTTGCCTGGATCTTTCCTGTCAGAGCTTCCCCCCGTACTGTTCTACCGAAACATTCCTCTTGAATTTCCACGATTTCCGGATGGCTGAAGAACGCTTCGGGTATTACCATGGACCGTTTTGGGTACCAGTCGGAGAGCCCGGAGAAAAAGTACGTTTCGAATCCGAGTTTTTCAAAGACCTGGACCCATTTCTTTGTTTCCAGGGATACCCCATCGATACCCTGAAACCGGGTGGAGACAAACCCCACCTGTTCGATTTTGCTTATAGTCTTGATCACATACATGGCTCACCTCGTTCAAAACTCTCTATAAGATAGTCGGGTTTAACCTGGGCTAATCGGGAATCATCCTCATACAGGCGAAGGGACCTCTTATCCCCGCAGAATAGGGCTGCCTGGAACCCTGCCTGTTGGGGTGCCCACACATCGTTCTTGAGATCGTTCCCACAGTAGAGAGCGTTTCCAGGCAGATACCCCATCGAAGCGAGGGTTTCGGCAGCCATGTGAAACAACCTGGGAGAAGGTTTCGCTTCTCTAATTTTATAGGAAAAAATCGTTAATTCCGTAAAGAACCCTAGATCCTCCAGGGATGCTCCAAAGAGAGCTTCCACGTAGTAAGGGGTAAAGGCCTGGGCATTGGAGACTAACCCTAAAAGAACGCCATTCTTTTTGAGCATAGCGAGGTATTCCCTGGCTCCGGGCATGGGATACACAGGATTCACCGTCAATTCGAATCGAAGGGCGAACTCGAAGGCATCTTCCTCCGGTAACCGCAGAATCGAACCCCATACCTCCTCTACCCGAATCTCGGGGACTTTGTACGTATTCCGCAGATCCTTATGACGTTTCTCCACTTCTTGCCGAAACCACATACGTAGGGTTTGGAGGGTTCCTTCCCTGGGAAGGAGTGGGAGAAATGGGACAAGAGGCTCTATACCTACCACCGGGTTGGCAACTTCTGGAATCTTCCCAGTGGGGCCCGTGGGGGTGCTCTCCACGAGCTGGAATCTTCCTATGTCGCCCGAAACAGATTGTAGTAAAGTACCATAGAGATCGAACAGAATTACGGGGCAAGGGATACTCCCATAGGGTAAGGAGGGAACGCCCCGAAACCTTTTCGTCACTTGTTCCCGGTCTACAGGGAGGGGGGAAAGGGGCTTCGAAAATTGACGGATCAGCTGCAGTATAAGAGATTTGCACATGTAACCAGTCCTTTTGTTGATCTCCTCGTGGATCCGTACCCCCCTCCAGAACCCTACCCTCTTTCACATCCCGCCCAGAAAGAACATCGATGGGTGGAGAAAGGATTGTAACAGGTTTTCCTTATGGATGGAATGTTGTACCGAAGTTGTAAGTACTTTTCGATATGTGGAGAGAAGTCTTTCCCTGTATTGTTCACGGGAGTACGCGGAAAGCACTCTATCTCGGTTCCTCTCGATCAGCATCTGACGTTCTGGTGAGTCCATTTTTTGGATAAGATTCTTTAAAAAAGGGTTCATCTCTATTAATTTCGCCTGAAGGGGTGAACTTCCTTTACACTGCTGGATGAACCGCTTTGCCAGCAGGGGATGGAGGTAGGGGTAATCTATCCTACCTCCTTCGATGATTCTGTTCCATGCTTGCTCCAGCGCGTCGGGATCCAGAGGTATCCCATACTGATCATACGTATCCAGTACCCTTCCCATCCAACGGGCTTTGGCCTGATCGAGGGGAATACAATCGGTAGGGATGAAGAAATGATCGAAGAGATCCGGGAACTCTATCCCCTGCCGTTCGAAGTCTTCCACTACATGAGCAATCCGACGCCCGATCAGTCCTTTGAATGCTGTCCAGGGCTCTAAAAACGTAAAACCGAACCCTTCCCGAATACTCGTCGAGATCATGCAGATGGTATCCTCGATCCAGGCGGAAAGGGGACGTGCCAGGCCAAGCTCGAAATCTACCGGTAGCCCCTCACCCAAAGCAAAGGCTTTCCATTCTTCGTACGAAGGATAATCGGCCGGACTCGTAGGGGGAAGGGTAATTCCCAAACGCACAGAAGGTGGAAAGAAACAGGAAAGAAGAATCGATTCTCCTATGTTCTTCCGGCGTATGCCCCTCACTGGATATAGAACAAGATGTGGCCTGAAAGAGGCTTTTGGCCTCTGTATGTGGGGTTGATCAGGAGATAGTAGGGGTGTAACGCTATTGGGGAGAAGATGGAGGCCCTCTGTTTTTAACCCCGCAGCCTGGAATAGTTGGTAATCCCGAGAGTTGATTACCCCGTAGTGGCAGTCTGCCGGGTATTCCTCCTGCGGATAGTAGGACCCGGGACGCAGGTCTTCTGCAGTGTCATGAATCTGGAGGAATAAAGGGATCCCACGATTTTGTAAGATATTCAAAATGGTCAAAAAATCGCGGTTCTTTTTCAATAGCGGGTTATGCACATGGATGAGATCACACCCCGAAGGCCACCGGGATTCGATAGCTCTCAGAATCTGGGAAACAGTACGTTCTGGCGGTTCTTCCGGTCGGACCCCATCATACCCTACTCCGGCTACGATGAGCACTCGAGGATTACCGAATCCTCCCTCTGTTATAACGCCATTCTCAATTATTCCATTACCAGTTATGAAGATACACTCTGCATCATCTTTGAGAGCATCCATCTGCTGCTGGATCACCCGGGTTACTCCCCCGGGCTTCGCATGGTAATGGATAAAGGCAATCCGAAGCATCTAGTTAGTATATCGGCTGGAACGATCCATTCAACAGGTAGAAAGCAAAAAGATGGGGAAAAAATAGGGCTCCTCCATGGGAGCCCATTCCGGACTGCATCTCCTGCCTACCGCTACTTGCTCTTCACTTCGATCTTCTTCGGTTTACTGGCCTCTTTCAGATGGAGGGTCAGATGCAGCACCCCATTCTTCATGACCGCATCGACTTTTTCTCGGTCGATAGTATCATCCAGGGTATACCGGCGTGCAAAATCGGCATTCCTCCGTTCCCGGAGAATAAACCGACCCTTACTGTCAGTAGGTTCCCTCTTTCCCTCGATGATCAGTTCATCGTTTTCGATCTTTACCTCGAGATTGTCCTTAGAAACACCGGGCATTTCCAGCCGCAATATCACTTTTCCCTCGGCTTCACAGATATCTGCCACAGGGCTTACAACCCTTCGATTTTTCCCTTCCAGTTCCTTTGCCATACCTCACCTCCTGCTTTCATAAGCTTCTATCAGGAAACCTTCACAGCGATCTGTTTGGGTTTCACCTCTTCCTTCTTGGGGAGCGTTATTTTCAAAACACCATCTTTCATGATGGCTTCGATTTTGTCCGAATCCACCGCATCCGGAAGAGATAGAGTTCTCTGGAAGGACCCGAACCACGATTCCTGCCGATATACCTTTGCATCCTTTACTTCCCGGGTATCTTTCTTTTCGCCCTTGATGGTAAGGACATTGTTTGCGATGCTTACCTCGAGGTCCTTCAGATCCACGCCGGGAAGATCGCAGGTCAGCACGAACGCGTCGTCATTCTCCACCAGATCGATGGCAGGAGATTTTACCCGATCGAACAGCCCGGTGATTACGGGTTCCATCCCAAACATCCGATCGAACTCTTCCCGAATCCGATCGAACTCGGCAATGGGATCGAACAGTTCAGTGGGTTTCCATTTGATCAGATCCATAATACACCTCCTCTTCGATTAGTGTATGTCCTCCAACAGAGGACATACACTAAAATGCAATAATTGTGCCAATATTTAAATCTTTTTTATAGCGCAGCCAGCTAATGTTAAATAATTATTTTTATTGCAATAAGTTAGATTAAAATCCAATAAACACCATCTCTAACGCTTCTGTCCTGCTTCATTCTTTTCTATGTGTGTTATTATGATACATAGAGTCATTATGTATTTTAAAATATGTCAATTTGATACACTCTGTCAGGTACCGGATTCTCGGATTGATCATCTCTACCTAAATGCGTACCATCCCACCCATGATCTATATCTCCGGCCATAAAAATCCAGATACGGATTCTGTGTGTGCAGCCTACTGCTATGCTCAGTTAAAGAAGGCTGTGGATCCCTCGGAAACCTATATCCCCATTCGTTGTGGAGCCCTCAATTCCCAGACCAAATACCTCTACCAACTCCTGAACCTGGAACCACCGTACCTTTTTCCTGATATCTTCCCGAAGGTAAAAGACGTAGCTAGAAGGGATCCCATAAGGATCGAGGAGCACGAACCTGTTCGATTCGCCATCGATCTATTGGATACCCATAATATAAGCGTCCTTCCTGTCCTCTCTCCATCGGGAACGTTTCAAGGGATTGTTTCGATCCACGAAATCAGTCAATTCCTCCTTTCTGAAAGTTCCAACACCCGACCTTCCTATACCTTCCGCCCTGAAAACTTTCTCAAGGTATTCCCTGGACGTTGTATAAAACGTGGAGTCCATAACGAGTTTCAGGCTCCCCTCATGATTGGAGCGATGCCTTATGAAACAAGCATCCGAAGGATCGAATCACTTTTTCCCCAGAAACCCCTTCTGGTAGTAGGACTCAGGGAAGACCTGCTTCAGTTTGCTTTTCTGAAGAACCTTCCAGCAATTGTTCTAACAGGTGTAGAAAATTTTGACCGACTTAACCTGGACCTAAAGAACTTCCACGGATGGGTATTCGTTTCGGAGACAGACACAGCAGAAACTGTTCGCCTTCTTCGTCTCAGCATCCCTGTCCGATGCATCATGAATCCCAACCCTAGAAAGCTCGACGGAGAAGAACGGTTCGAAACTGCCAGAGATATTCTGGTGAACTCCCAGTACCGTGGGCTTCCTGTTTTTCTCGATGGATCTTTCTTCGGTATCGTAACTCGGAGATGTTTCATTCATCGCCCGGCCCAACAGTTGATCCTGGTGGATCACAATGAATTGAACCAGAGCATTCCGGGGGCAGAGCATGCGGAGATTCTGGAAATTATCGACCATCACCGAATCGCACCAGAGAAGACTCATAGGCCCATCTACATGTACGTGAAGCCTGTGGGGAGTACCTGTACCCTGATCTACGAACAGTTCCAGATCTTTCATGTTCCTATTTCAAAACAAATAGCGATCTTACTCCTGGGGGGGATACTATCTGACACGGCTCATTTCCGTTCCCCCACAACGACATCCCTCGATAAGGAAATTGCCTCCCTTTTAGCCAGGTTAGGAGAAGTGGACCTTGCGTCCTTTGGAAGAGAACTCCTTTCGCAGGCCCACGATCTACTGACAGCCGATTTAGCTCACATCGTTACCTCCGATTTCAAGATTTACGCAGAGGCCGGTATCAAATTCGGAATTGGGCAAGCCGAGGTAGTATCCTTCGAGAGCGTAAAGGAAGTAAAGGACAAGATTTTCGATATCCTGGAAGAAACCAGGCGAACTCAACAGTTGGACTGGGTCCTCCTGATGATCACGAATGTACCGAAAGAATCGAGTATTCTTCTTTCGACGAACAATCCCAAACTGGAACGACTTCTCATTTTCCCGAAGATAGAGGAACATGTGTACGACCTGCCGGGAGTCCTTTCCCGGAAAAAGCAGCTCCTTCCGGAAATCCTGCAGGTATTGGAGTCGCAATTTCGTACCCATACTTGAGAAACTGATGTATCCTGTGGTACTGTTCCTCTGGAGGTAAGGAATGAAACGACTCTTTTTTGCTCTCCTCTTGCTCCTCCCCCTTTCCCTGGGAGCCCAATCTTTACAGGCAGGAATTGGAGCGGACTTTTTCACTTATGAACGAACTTTTCTCGATCTCCATGCCACTTTTCTGAAACAGGTAAAACCCGATGTGGAGCTATCCCTTGGAGGAAGTTTTGCCCTGGCAACGAGGGATGATAATGGAACGGTAAAAGCTGATTTCTTCATCCCCCTTGACGGTGGAGTGAATTTCCTCTTTCCCATAAATAAAGAGTTTTCCACCCTGGTAGGGTTCGGGCTCACCGCACAATTCCTTCTAGAATCCGAACGTCGGTTCTACATGGGCCCCTTCATGAAACTCGGTGCCCGCTATCGCATCCACCCCTATATGACCTGGTACCTGGAAATTCTTCAAGACCTTGTGATCGGCAAGCCCGATTGGATCAACATCTCTACTCGGTTCGGTTCCGGTATCCTGTTCCATTTTTAGGATCCTATGAGTTTCCGCCACTCGATGGTTTCCCTAATCATACAAAAGGTGCGTACCCTCCATGCAGTGGACGTTCTTGTCTGTTGCTTTCTGCTCTTTCTAGGTATAATAGTAATTCTATTCGCAAAGGGTACTTCCTTACGATGGATGATCCCCCTTATGAACCTTTTTGGTTGCATTGCTATCTATTTGCTGGCTACCCATGCCGCACGGAGCCCCTCCCCTTTATGGAAGCAGGTTCACGCATGGTACGGGTTCCCTCTTCTGGTGACCATTTACAAGGAGATGTACTGGGTGGTTCATGCCCTACAAAAAGAACTGTACGATACATACATGATTCAGATTGATCGGTTCCTATTCGGTGTAGACCCTACCATCGAGCTGGCAAAGATGGCTCATCCTGTGTTAACGGAAATCCTCCAGACGGTGTATATCCTATTCTATTTCTTCCCCCTTACGATAGGGATCGCGCTCGTTCGAAAGAATCGGTACCGGGAATTTCAGTTAGCATCCTTCCTGATTCTTTACGGATTCTTCCTGTCCTACCTGGGTTACGTTCTGTTCCCCGCTGTAGGGCCTCGTTTTACCCTTCATGACTTTTATGCCATCGATCAGGAACTACCCGGCTTATGGCTCACTCCCTACCTGCGGGAGTTCGTCAATAGAGGGGAAGGCATCACCTCTACCCACCCCCATGCGATCGAACTGGTCCAGAGGGATGTGTTTCCTTCCGGCCACACCCTCATTACCCTCATCACCATCTACCTCTCCTTCCATTTCAAGAGCAGGACCCGTTTTATCCTCGCACCCCTCGGTATGGCGCTAATCTTTTCTACCGTATACTTGAGGTACCACTATGTGGCAGATGTCTTAGCAGCAACTGTTCTCTTTCCTTTTATCCTGTGGAGCGGGAAATATCTATTCAGAACCTGGGAAATAGTTTCTCACCCTACCCTTGAGAGTTCTTCAACCAGCTGAAGCGTTCAACAAATATCTCCATTTCTTTTGTTTACATGGGGAAATAAACTAAAAAATCGTACTAAAGAGCCTTAAAAAAATGAAATTCTGGCCGCCTTTCCGCTCCCTTTTTTTGGCACACTTATTGCTTATAATATGCAGGAGGATACTTATATGTTTCATGCAGGTTGGTATGGCTGGCCAGGATACGGCGGTTTCGGAATCTTTCCCTATGGAGGGCTCATTATGGGAATTCTTCTTCTGTTGATTCTGGGTGCAGTGCTCTATTCGGTTCTCAGGAATCGGAATACATCGAGAGAAGCTCCCTCTTCACTGGATATCCTAAAAAAGCGATTGGCAAGAGGAGAAATTTCCAAGGAAGAGTATCGAGAACTTCTAGAGGAACTAAAGGACTGAAGGTATAGGCAGGCAGATCCACTGCAGGAGGTGCCTGCCTCTTTTTTCTTACTTCGTAGTGTTACTTCTCCGGCATTACCAGATTCGGAATATAGAGGGAAAAATCAGGAATAAAGGTAATGAGGAGAAGCACCACGATCATCGTTAGATAGAAGGGAAGCATCGCTTTTGTGGCTTCCTCGATAGAGATCTTTCCTACCGCACATCCAACGAAGAGAGCCGAACCAACGGGAGGCGTACAGAGACCGATTCCCAGGTTCAACATCATCATGATCCCGAACTGGATAGGGTTCATCCCCAGCGCTTTTACCACCACTGGATAGAGAATGGGAGTGGTAATCAGGATGAGAGGGGCCATGTCCATGATACAACCCAATCCAAGGAGGAGAAGATTGATCAGGAGAAGGAGTACGACCCGGTTCCTGGAGATCCCCAGCAAGGCTTCAGTGGCCATGGCGGGAATCTTCAGGTAGGCCAGCAACCAGCCAAAGGCGCTGGCCGCAGCGATGAGACTCATCACCATGGCAAGGGTCTTCAGGCAGTTTAAAAGAATCTGGCCCATCCTTCGAAGGGGTATTTCCCGGTACACAAAGAATGTAATGATGAAGGCATACACGCAGGCAATGGCGGCGGATTCTGTTGCCGTGAATACCCCACTGATCACTCCTCCCATGATGATGAGAGCTGTCAGCATCCCATAGAGGGCATCCTTCGTAATGATCAAAGCCTCTTTCAAAGAGTAGCGCCGCTCCTTCGGGTAGTTCCTCTTTACCGCAATGACATAACTGATTACCATGAGGGCAAGACCCAGCATAACGCCAGGGACAAAACCTCCCAGAAACAAGCGTCCCACTGAAACACCCCCTGCTGCGAGGGAGTAGATCACCATGTTGTGACTGGGAGGAATGATGATTCCCTGACAGGCAGAAGTAACCGTTATCGCTACAGAATAGTCCGCATCGTACCCCTTGTCTTTCATCATGGGGATCAGGATCGTACCGATGGAAGAAACATCCGCTACTGCCGAACCCGATATCCCCCCAAAGAACATGCTGGCTAATACATTTACCAGCGCGAGCCCTCCGCGCACCCGTCCGATCAGCAGGTTGGAGAATTCGATGAGCCGCCGTGAGATTCCACCAGCTCCCATCAGTTCACCCGCAAAGATGAAGAAGGGGATCGCCAGGAGGGAGAATACGTTTACCCCCTGAACCATCCGCTGCACGATCGCCATCAGGGGGATCTTCAAGTAAGTTGCCGTAAGGACCGATGAGGCCACGAGGGAAAAGGTTATGGAGATCCGTAAGATGAGAAACAGAGCAAAGCTACCTAACAGAATAATCGTTGCAATCGTTGGATCAGGCATGGGTATCCTCCCTTCCGCTAAGAAGTTCCCGGATGGAATCGTAGATGATAGGGATGGAAGCGATGGGCATCACGATGTACATGATCCCTGCGGGCAACCCCGTACCGGGGAGAATAGATTGCATGGTAAACTTCGTCAGGATGCTTCCATACACGAGAAATACCACCCCACAGCAAAGCATCAGGAGGTTTTCCAGTTTTTGCAAAAACCTATCTATTTTTGGCGGGAGGTTGGAGGGCAACAAGTTCAAATGAATATGGAGATGATTCTTTACTCCCATTGCCATGGAGATGAAGGTGAACCATACCACCAGCACCAGGGCAATCTCTTCAGACCATCGCAGACCGGTGTTCAACACATACCGCATGAATACATTCACACTGATGATCAGCGCCATGGCTACCAGGAGAACTTTTGCCAAGGATACGATGAACCGGTGGAACAGTTCGAAGATTTTTTTCACTGGGTGCATACTCCCTCCCCGATTGGTAGACAAGGAGCGCCGGGCAGACCCGGCGCTTTCATTGTCGATGTAATCCTACCACTGTTTTCCAACGAGGGAAAGTTCCTATTTTACCTCGCGGATCCGGCGAACTACTTCCTGCAGTTCAGGGGAGAGTTTATCGTACAGGGGCTTCATAGCAGCCTGAAACTCGGCGTTGCTGGGAAGGGTGGTGATGATGCATCCTGCCTTTCTAGCCTTTTCTTCGGCAATCTTTTCTTCCTTCTTCCATTCGGCAATTTGATAGGGCATGGAATCCTTGGCTGCCTTCTTTATGATAGCCTGATCTTCCTTGGAAAGTTTATCCAGTACGATCTTACTTCCGATAGTGATTTCGGGAACACGGGTATGTTCATCGATGGTGTAGTACCTGGCTACTTCGTAGTGGCTGGTTGAGATGTAGCTGGGCCAGTTGTTCTCCGCTCCATCGATTACTCCGGTTTGCAGGGCAGAGTATACTTCGCCGAAGGGCATCGGGGTGGGAATCGCTCCGAGGGCTGCTACCATGTTCATCATGAGTTCGCTCTGTTGTACCCGGATCTTCATCCCCTTCAGGTCAGCCGGAGACTTTACTTCCCGCTTCGAGTTGTAAAAGTTCCGGGCTCCCGAATCGTACCAGCAGAGACCCACGAAGTTCGCCTTTTCGATACTCTGGAGGAACTCTTCGCCGATGGGACCGTTCAACACCTTCCACATATGCTCCGCATCCCGATAGAGGTACGGCATCTGGAGGGCATCGAAGTGTTTTGCAAAGGCTGACAAGGGTGAAATGCTTACCCGGGTAAAGTCAATAGCCCCGAACTGGACCTGTTCAATTACGGCTTTTTCTTCCCCGAGCTGGCTGGAATGGTATACATCGATCTTGATTCTGCCATTGGTCCGCTCGTTCACCAAACGGGCGAATTCCATGTCGCCCCTCGTAGTGGGGTAATCTGCCCTGTGGGTCTCAGCCAGCCGCATCACGATCTGTTTTTCTGCGGGTTTTGCGGCGGGGGCTTTGGGCGTCTCTTTTGCCCCACCTGCGAACAGGGCAGAGGCCATAAGGACCAGTACGAGAACACTGATTCCTCTCTTCATACGCTTCTCTCCTTTACTATAAAGTTTTTCTAGAATCAGCGTACTCTCGAATACGTACAACCGCAACCTTCATGTTTTGTTTTTTTCTTGAAATTCTTGTCCTTTCCCTCCCAGCAGGAAAGAGCGATACTCCGTGGGGGCAAGGCATTCCAGGCGTCTGAATACTCGAGTGAAATAATTCGGATCCTGATAACCCACTTTTGCGCTTACCTCTTTGATACTCCACCGGGGATCTTTCAGGAGCTCCTTCGCCTTCTCCACACGATAGAGGGAAAGGTAATCGATGAAGGTTACTCCTGTATACTGTTTAAAACTCTTACTGAAGTAGAAACTGGATAGCCTTACCCGGGATGCCATGGACTCGAGGGTGATCTCTTCCTGGTAGTGCAGGGAAATGTATTCAACTGCCTCATGAATGAGAGCCTCTGTACGAGGAACAGGACCCGATCCTTCCCGCATTCCCTGCCAGACCATCACATCCTCTTCTACCTGCGTTCCCTGTAAGGCGGCTTGCGCCTCCCCAAAGGCTCGATGAATCTCCTCCGGTTGCGTGAAATGATGTGAAATCCCTACTCGTAAGGGAAGCCCTAGCTCTTTCCGCACTACGATGGCCAGGCTCTGGAAGAGGTCCTGTATTTCCGCTTCTGAAGTGTATTCTTTCGAAGAATCCTTCCCGGGCAGGATCAACACATAAAAGACGTCCTCCTGCTCATGGACAAGGAAACGGATCATTCTGCTTTCCAATTCTCGTTTTACTTTCAACATGCACCGGCGCTTTAACAGAAGACGCTGCTTTGAAGACTCGATCCGGATAGGGTACGCCTCGTAATCGATCTGAAACACTGCCAGAATCCCCATGGAGAAATGGATCTCCAGCACTTCGAAATAGGTTCGTACCGTTTCGGCAGGTAGGGGCCTTGTGATAAGGGTGGCAAGGAGTTCATTGGTGAACAGTTTGGAAACCTGTTCCAGACGATCCTGGCTCCTCCGTACGTGCTCTTCCCTTTTCCGTTCCTCATCCAATCGCTGGGTCACTTTTTCTATTACCTCCAGGATTCGTTCGTCCGTAGCAGGTTTCAGGATGAAATCGTCTACTCCGATACGGATGGCTTCGTGCGCGTACTCGAACTCATGGTAGGCGGTGAGGAATACGATTCGAGCTTCGGGATGGATCTTCCGCAATTCTCTCGCTGCTTCCAATCCGGTCAAACCCGGCATCCGAATATCGAGGAAAAGGATATCCGGCTTTTGCCGCTGACAGATCTCTAGAACCTGACGTCCATTCTCCGCATCCCAGATCTGATCGATGGCCGGGCAATTCTTATTGATAATGAGACGGATTGCTTTCCGTTCGAAATCCTCATCGTCTGCCACGAGAAGGCTATACATGGAAGGGCTCCTTGTCTCCCGTTCTTTCTATCTCTCCCCTCCCATCCACAGGGAAACTGATCCATACGAGGGTCCCCCTTCCCCTCTTGCTGTAGATCCTGAACTCTTCACGCGCATCGAAAAAGATCCGTAAACGAGCCCGTACGTTCTGTAACCCGATCCCTCTACCCGATCCGTTCAGGCTCTTATTTTTCTCTCTAAGGCTATTCAGGTCATGCAGGATTCGATCATCCATCCCCAACCCTGTATCCAGCACCCGGATCCGGATCCTATCATGGAACCGCGTAATCTTGATCCTTAGGACTCCTCCTTCTTCCCTGGGTTCCAGCCCATAGAGAAGGGCATTTTCCACGAGGGGTTCCAGAGTAAAGGCTGGAATTGAGATCCGCCCAATCTCTACCGCGCACCTCCGGATATACCGTATCCGATTCCCAAATCGGAGAGTCTGGATCCTCAGATACTCTTCCACGAATTCCAGTTCTTCCTGGAGAGACACACTGGGCCCATGCTTCCGGAAGCTGTATCGAAACAAATGGGAGAGGGATCTTACCAGTTCGGCAGTCCGAATGGCTCGCTCGAAATCTGCGGAACGGGAAAGGAGATTCAAGGTATTGAAAAGAAAGTGGGGATTGATCTGGGATTGCAAGTTGAGAAACTGGGCTTCCCTCAAAGAACGCTCCATGTCCACATTCCGGAGTTCCTCGGCATGAAGCCGTTTTTCCAGTTCCGCCTTATCCTGAAGTTCCCGGAACATCCGCTGGATATTTTCCCGCATGCGGTTGAAGGAAACCTCCAGGATCCCCACCTCATCCCTGGAACTGACTGGAACCGGCGGCGTATCCAGATCGCCTCCGGCCATCCGCTCTGCCGTGACTGCCAGCCTCTGGATAGGTCTGGTGAGGGAGTCGGTAAACAGGATCGCAAACCCAATGGAGAGAAAACTGATGAAGAGGAATAGAACCACCATAAGGGTACGGGATTGGTCGACTCGATTCGTTAACTCCTGATAACTCTTGTTCCCCTGTGACAACCGAATGTTCAGGAGCTGGGAGGTGTACCCTTCCAGGTATTCCGCTATCCGATCGGCTGCATAGTAGGGGATGTAGAACGTAGAGACCCCTTTCTGCTTCAACTCGATAGTCTCCATGTACTTCTGCAGGCAAACACCCTGTCCATTTCGTAAAGCACGGAGAAGAAAATAGGTTTCCAGCGAGGTATTTGACTGTCGATCCACCCGCTCCAGGGTCACGTTCAATTCATCCTTTAAAGACATTACTTGTTGAAGACTTTCCAAAGACCCCTCGCGGATGAACCGGTTCATGGACATCCGGAGAGTGCGGAGTTCAATCAAGTACTGGTTCATGGTGAAGTAGCTATCCAGGTTGGCCTGGAACTCATCCAGCAGAATCGAAAGTCTATATTGAGAGTAGAGATTGAAAAAACTGATCACTCCTATGATGGCTGCAAAAAAGGCAAGTTGCTTGTTGCGGATACTCCAGAACATCCCCCCCTCACAGATCGAACCAGTTCACCAACCGGCCACCCCGAAAATACAATTCGAACCAATCGTACTCCCAGTACTCATCCGATGGGGTCCGCTTGATGGACTTAGGCTCCTGAAACAAGGAAAGTACTTCCGATTTTGTCATGCCAACCCGTAGCTTCTTCAGTTCCTTGGGTCGATACGTTGGTTCTGTCCAGGGGAAACTTCTATCCATTATCTCCATTTTTCGGGGCAACGATACATCCATCACACCGGGATCGACTGAAGTGCAGCCCATTACCATACTGTATAAAAACAAAACGCATAATCCGAATCTATGGAAACTCCGCATCATACGCACAGTATACATGTAAAAGGGTTCAGAATCTATCAGTGCTTCTTCCTTCAAGGGGGAGTTGGGCTCGCTTCCCATAGAGCTGCCAGGATCCCTACCGCAATCAGGGCTGCTGCCTCTGTTCGTAAGACCCTTGCTCCAAGCCTGCAGGGAATGAAACCACTTTCTATGAAAAGACCCATTTCTCTCTCTGTCCACCCGCGTTCAGGGCCGATAGCAACCCGAAGTACCATACTCCTGTTCCTGGAAGGTCCCCATACTTGTTGTACTGAAAGGAAGGATGTTGGCGCATCCGGGTCCATTACCAAGTTCCGCCCTTCCTTTGACACTTCTTCAAGACACTGTCTTAGATCGGTATAGAGGCGAACCGTGGGAAGAATGGTAGTTCCTCCCTGTTCTGCCCCTTCCCGAAGGTATGATTCATACTCCCTGTTCTTCCACAGGGAACTTTCCAGGTAGGAACCTTCAGAAAGATCCGCCTTTACCAGACGGATTCCTCCTACTCCTAGCGAAGTGAGATCCTTTAGTAGCCTCCGGGCTACAATGGGTCGCATCGCACCTATGATAACTTCGATAGGATACGGTAGATTGGGTGCCTCTGTTGGGGAAAAGTAGTAGGTAATGGATTGTTCAGAGATTTCCGTTATCTCAAGAACACCGATGAACCCATTCACCACCCCTGCCTTCAGAGTTGTTCCCACTTTTCCACGAAGGATCCTGCGAATATGGGTATACCTTCGATCTTCTCTGGGAAACTCCCCCACGGGGCTTTCCGAGTCGAGCAGAATCAGATTCATCCTGGGAAGGCAGGCGTCAGATCGGCCATTACGAGGAATTTAGAAATGTGATCCAGAGGAGGCTTCTCTAAACCCAGGAGAGTTTGAAGGAGAAACCCATAGATGGAGGCTAGAATGATTTGAGAAAGGACGGAGTTTTCTTTCCCCTGGGGAAGAATCCGGTTCAATCCGTTGAGGATCATCTCTTTCCATTTCGCGTATTCCTGGCAGAACCGTTCCCGAAGAGATTCATCCGAAAGAGCTTCCAGCATGAGATAGAAATGAATCTGCCCCCGACTTTTGGCCCGAAGAATCGTATCGAATACGATTTTCAGGATCTCCTCAGGAGGAACGTCCTCCTTGCTTTTTTCCACCCACTGTAAGATCTTCTGGGTCATGTGATTCATGCTCTGTTCCGCGATATCGAACACCAGATCGTGCTTGGAGGGGTAATAATAATAGAGGGTACCTTTGCTGATCTTTACTGCTTTCGCGATATCGGAAAGGCTGATATTGGAAACTCCCCGTTCTTTCATCAACCTTGCCGCAGTGAAAAGGATCCTTTCTTTGTTGATCTTTGTGGTTTTCTTTTCCTTTCGACCCATTTCTATCGAGTATATGCATGCCTATCGGGGGTGTCAATCATTCAGCCGTTGGCCGAATTGATTCCCGCAATGCCATAGAACAAGCATGCATCTTCCTAGAAAGCGAAGAGAATCTCTAATGTACCCTTTACCCAGGGATCTTTCCGTGAGAAAGCACCCGAAGAGCCCGTGGCAGGGAGGAAAAAACCAAAGTTTGAGCGGATTTTTACATCAGAGTATAACTGCCATTCCACTTTGAGATCCACTTCAGGACCCAGGAATAGATCTGATTGATCGGTGGGTTCCAGGCCCGATTCCGAAATGGCCCC
>CALKLC010000165.1 GCA_937991975.1 uncultured Spirochaetales bacterium
TTCTGGTGCGTGAACCGATTTCGAAGAAACCGTAGCTGCCATGGATGCACTGGTTCGACAGGGGAAAGTCCTCTACTGGGGGACCTCCGAATGGTCCAGCCAGGAAATTATGGAAGCCTATGGGATTGCCCGGCAGTACCACATGAGTCCGCCCGCCATGGAACAGCCTCAGTACAACATGCTGGTGCGGGAACGGTTCGAGAAGGAGTATGCCCGCTTGTACTCCTCCATTGGATTGGGAACCACGATCTGGTCACCCCTCGCATCCGGAGTGCTGACAGGGAAATACAATGAGGGTATTCCAGAGGGAAGCCGTCTCGGTCTGCCAGGGTACGAGTGGCTGCGGGATCGGTTCTTTTCGGAGGAGGGACGGAAGAATATAGAAAAGGTGAAGCGATTGATCCCGATTGCAGAGGAATTGGGTACGAGCCTCAACAAACTGGCCATTGCCTGGTGTCTAAAGAACCCAAACGTCAGTACGGTAATCCTCGGCGCGTCCCGGGTGGAACAACTACAGGACAACCTGAAGGCCCTCGAAGTAGTCCCTCACCTTACCGATGAAGTGATGGATAAAATCGAAGGCGCTTTGCAGAACAAACCTGTGTAAGGCGCATGTACCAGGAGGAGTATCATGGTTCATTTTGAATGGGAAACACCCACAAAAATCATCTTCGGGCAGGGCTGTTTGAGCCGCCTGGGTGCTGAAACCGCCCGATGGGGCAAGAAAGCTCTCCTTGTGTACGGAAAGAACAGCATCAAAAAAACAGGGATCTATCCCCTTGTAAGGGAGCAACTTGCCGCTGTCTCTGTTCAGGTTCTAGAACATCCGGGGGTAAAACCCAACCCCATCCTTTCCCACGCAGAGGAAGGAGCCCGGATAGCGTGGGAAGAGGGAGTAGACGTAATCGTAGCAGTGGGAGGCGGGAGCGTGATCGATGAAAGCAAGGGAATTGCCATTGGGGCCTGCCACCCCGAACCTCTATGGGATTTTTACCTGCGAAAACTACAGGTACGGAAAGCACTTCCCATTATCGCCGTACAAACGTTCCCCGCCACCTCTTCTGAACTGAACCAGGTTTCTGTTATCACGAATGACCGGACAGGCGAAAAGTTCAGTGTCCGTTCCAACGAGATCTTCCCGAAGGTTACCTTCCTTGACCCGACCTTTACCATCCATATCCCCATACAGCAAACAGCCTACGCAGTAACCGATATGCTTTCTCACCTCTGGGAGGGATACTTTACACAGAAAAGAGATTTCCCTGTACAGGATGGGCTTGTGGAAGGGATGAGCCGCGCTTTGATGCAGGCAATGGAAACGCTTTTACAGGATCCCACGAATATCGATGCCCGTTCCGACCTGATGTGGGCCGGTGCCTGGGCCTGGAACGGCCTCTTGAGGGCCGGTGTAGAGGGAGCCTCGATCCCCAACCATATGCTGGAACATCCCTTGAGTGGGATCTACGATGTTCCCCATGGGGGAGGGCTTTCCATTATCATTCCGGCATGGCTCCGGTACAAGAAGGAAGAGGTTGGACAGCGGTTGTTGAAGTTCGGAAAGAATATTTTAGGAATGGGGGATCTTTCCCCTGGAGTGTCGTCGGGAAAGGTGCCGCCAATTGCAACTCCTCGTACAACCATCTCAGGCATGGATAGGGCACCTTCACATACGGGACCTACAGGCGAAAATGCGCACCTAACCGCTTATGCCGCCCCCACCAGCGAAAAGAAACCGTCTTTCCTTTCTCCAGCCGAAGAGGCGGCAGTAGATCGGGTTATCCAGACCCTCGTTGCCTGGTACCGAAAGATCGGCACTCCCACAAGTCTGAAAGAAGCGGGTATTCTTGAGGTAGACGTCGAGAAGCTCACTTCCCAGGCTCTGGATCTCTGCCGATTATGGGGGATCAGCGGATATGCAGCCGAAGACATCCGGGCTATCTACCAGAGAGCCAGGGGGTAGAACCCGAGACGTTGCATCAAGAGTACTATGCAGCAAGTAGACATCCACTGAGCCTTACAATCAGACCATTTCAGCTTCTGTTCCAGTGTGGATCTTCCATGATTGCAGTACTCGCTCCTGAGAAAGGGTAGGCCCAATCCAAACAAATGTGATCCCTATACCTTCTGGCTGGACTGGAATCTTCGCTCCTACCCAAGGTAAAAGGTGTGCTTCCTCCCCTATTCCGTCCACTTGTACAAGCCTCATTCCTTCACGTAAGGGTACTAACCCTTTGATCCGCAAGGTATGGGGCGCTAACTCCTCTAAAAATCGCTTTAGCCCGTTTTGGGTTACCTGTTCTTTTGGGACGATTGTTATCTTTCGGGGCTGTCCACCCTCTCCCCAACCATCCCAACAAGGATCGTAGGGTTGGGGGATTACTTCGACCGGAGTTCCAATCTTGAAAACCGATCTGAAGGGGATAGGGTTCCCTGCCCGTGTAATGATTTCCGCGTTCGGCTTCAATTCCCTGAGCACCTGGATGATCCGTTGCACTGTTTCGGGATCCACCCGATCGGCCTTGGTGACGATGAAATGATCTGCATAGGCTACCTGTTCATCAAGGGCTTTCACTACAGAGCGTAAACTCAAAAATCTCTGTGCATCCACCACACAGACCATTCCCTGATACAAAACACGACCCTCGAACCGCTTTAATGCCTCTACTATCACATCCCTAAGAGTAGAAGGCTTAGCAAGACCCGAGGTTTCTATAAAAATGGTAGTAACCTTTAGAGATAGAAGGGATTCTATATCCAAGAGGAAACTCCCGGATAAACAGGAGCAGAATAACTGACCACCCAGTAATTCATATAGATGTTGCACGCCCGTGCTCTTTAACAGATTCTTATCTACTCCCAGATCCCCCCATTCGTTTACAATTACTCCGACTCTCTTTAGATGCATATGGGTTAATAGATCATGTAAAACTGTGGTCTTACCGGATCCTAGAAAGCCGGTGAAGACACACAGATCCGCTGCTTCTTCCTTGTATCTTTTCTTTTTTGCTTCCGTTTCTATGTGTCCTTCACCTCACATTAATCCTTTAAAGCATGATGGATTTTTTCTACCAGTTCCTCTACAGCAGGAATGAGGGATGAGTAGGCCAACTCCCCGTTGATATAAAGGCTGGGTAACTGTTTTACTCCCATAGCTCTGCAGCGGGCTACGTTCTCTTTGACAGTATACTTGTACTCCACCAGGTCTACCTTACCTTCGAACCGTTTCACCGCCTCTTTCGCCGCTTCCAGCATGTACCCGCAAGCCGCGCAGGTGGCGCTATCCAGGGTAAAGACCTCCACCAGGGGCTTCGAAAGATGCCCATAGTCCGGGAGCTTCCCTTCGAACTTCAAGTCCGCTGCCTTGTAATGTGCCACCATCTCACGGGCTTTCTCCGGATGTCTAACTGCCTGGGCAACTGCCACAGTGTTTTCAACAGGGGTGTCATAAGGCATATCACAGCCGGGCGAGACGATCCAGGAACCGGGGGATAGGGAATCCATCAGATCCAGCACCGCCTTCATGTTGTCTTCCTGGGTACCGAGGAGCATGACCGTTGTCAGGGGGAGGTTTCCCCCGATCACTATCCCGTACCGGTCAGTGATCTCCTTTGCGTGAGGAAGGTGCACATTTTCGTCCACCGAAATACAATCAGGGCGGGTCAAGCACATGGGTTCGATATTCGCCGTTGCGTTCCCGCACACAAAGAAGGAACTGAAAGCGCCGAGTTTGCGGATATGATCGAATAGATCCGTGAAAGGCCGGGTCATGAACTCCCCAAAGTGATCAGGGGAAATCTGACTGATCATCGGATCCACTACGGCAATTACGTCCATCCCTGCATCCACATAGTAGCCGCTCATGGTTTTAGCCACTTCATTCGCGTACTGCAAAAGTCCCTCCACATAGGGAGGATCGTCCAGCATGTCCATGAAGATATCCGTTCCTCGCAGATGGGCTGCCAGGGTGAAGGGTCCTGTTACCAGGCCGTATAGGGCGGTGGTGGAGCCAACCGCTTTCTTCATCCTTCGCATTGCCTGCAAAGCCACAGGGATCCTCCCCTCCTCAAGCCGGGGAATATGGGATGGGATTTCTCTGGAATCTTTCAGGGGGTGGGATGCCACCGAGGGGGGTGCGTCCTCCGCCCACCGCAGTTCACATCCGAGAATCTCTGCTTCGATCTGCAGGTCAAACAGAACCGGCTGCCCGTCTGCCTGGTACAGCTGGTTGACCTTCTTTAGGGCCTCTACCAGAAGATCCGCATCTTTCAGAATTCTATCCGCCTTTACCCCGATCAGTTTTCCTGCGTGCACTCCCGCGAAAGGAACCCAGGCCGGTCTGGGTGTGGATTTGTGAGAGAACACTGCGGTAATCAATTCTTTGCCTGTCATAATGATGCCTCTTCTCCTTCATATCGATTTTTCAGCTGGAGAGCGCCGATCTAACGTGTTCAACCCCCTAGAGGCGTCCTCCTGTGCCTTTTGTTGGTATTGTACAGCTCCAGAAGTGAAGGCTTCTTGTACGATTCAGGAGAAAAATGGTGAAAAACTAGGATATGATTGAAAAAGGCCGTAAAAAGAATAGAACCTAACTGGAAAACACAGTATGGTAATCTGGCACATCTTTATAGAGATTCCGCTTGCCACTTCGTACATGATACCGAATAATTTTTTCAGCTTCCTCAGGATCATCGGTTTTCAACAGATCTACCAGTTCCTCATGACTCTGCCTTTCCGTACGTGATTCCGGCTCGATGAACTTGTTCATGGCGTAGAACATGTTCAACCGAATCGTTTTTTCGAACTCACGTACCAGGGCCATGCAACCGGAAAGCTCTACCAGATATTTATGGAAACGGATCTCGTCTTCCCAGTGCTTGGGGGAAAGGGAAGCTTCTTTATCACATTCCCGGGCCAATTCCTTTAAAGCTTCTTCGTGTATGCGAACCGGTTTGCCACAGTACAGTCTTGCCGCCTGGCACTCGATTGCCTCGCGGACAAACAGTTGGCCGAGGATATCCTCCTTTCGGATCGGACGAACCCTCGTACCCTTGCGAGGGATGCTTTCCAGATATCCCTCATGTTCCAGCTGTACCATCGCTTCCAGTACCGGCGCCACACTTACCTGTAGTTCTTTTGCTACATCTCGCCGATTTAGAATCTCCCCCGGGATTAATTTATTGGACAATAAACGATCGAGTAATGTATGGTACACCTGTTCAGATAGAGACGCATCCTTCTTTCTCATGGAACCCCTTTGAGCCGAATCCTATTTTTATACAGGATAGATCTTCATGTCCAGGGATACGATCAGGAACCCCCCGGCCCATCGCAATCCTTACACGTTCCTTCGAAGTCATACGTAAGGCCTTTCCTTATTTTACCAGGTTAGGGATGAACATAACGAGGGGAGGAAAAAAAATCAGAAGCAGTAGAACGATGAAGAGGGGAAGGATAAAAGGAAGGATCGATTTTGCAAGGAGGGGAAAGGGAATATTCCCCACTTTAGATACGACAAATAAGGATACCCCCATGGGAGGGGATAGGATCCCGATCATCATGTTCATAACAACCACAACTCCAAAGTGCACAGGATCGATTCCCAGAGAAGAAGCAATAGGTACGAAAATCGGCACTACTAGAAGGAGAATTGCCATGGTTTCGATCACCGTACCTAGTAAGAGAAGGAGAAGGTTGAAAGAAAGCATGAACACTATGGGATTCGACGTATTCCGAATCACAAATTCGGCGATCTTCTGCGGTATTTGCTCCCGCGCAAGTACATAGCCCATCACAGAGATGGAAGCAACAATGAATCCGATAACCACGCTGGAGCTCAAGGTTTCCCGGATCACTTTCAATAGTTTTTCCCACGTCAAAGTGTGATACACGACAGTTCCAAGGAAAAGAGCATAACAACTGGTTATGACTGCCGCTTCAGTGGGAGTAAAATAGCCGGAAAAAATCCCCCCGATGATGATTACAGGAGTGAGTAGAGGAGGGAAAGCTTCCACTAAAGCTTGCCACCGTTCTTTCCAGGTTGCCTTCGGATAAAGTGGGTAGTTCCTACGCTTCGACATGAAATATACCAGCACCATGAGGGAAAAGAAAATAGTTTCAAAGCTTAAGTGTAGGCAGAATCCGATAGATACGATTGCTATAGAGGCAACTGAAAGTAAAACCCCTTATTTTGTTCCCCTGCCTTCGCAGTCATTTACAGACAGATACGCCTTATCTCAGAGCCCATCATAGATCGAGTCTTTTACGGCCAGTAACGGGCCAGGGCAATGTCAATGTTAGAGTTTTCCGTCCTATAACCTGCCACAAGGATCTTCCCGTCGGCCTGTATAACCATTCCCTTCACTTCGGCGCTAGTACCAAAGGCTGTAGTCACCTTCCCTATGTTGCCAAAACTTACATCCAGTGAGCCAGAGAAGAGTACAGTCAATGTGAAATCTTGCGTAAAGTCAGGCGGTATTCCATTCCGAGCGCTCAGCCGCAGGGGATAGTCTCCCCTACTTCCAAATGAAGGTGAGCCACTTAACAATCGCGCCGAGGGTTCGAACTTTACTCCAAGTGGTAAATCCCCCTCGCAGGTTACCGAAGGAGAAGGGGAACCTGTAACTGTAATTTCAAACGAACCATTCTTTGCCTCGAAAAAGTACGATCTGTTTTGACTCGTAATGGTTGGCGCATTCCCTTCGGTGGATTCTTCTGTTTCGGAATCCAGCGTGGCCAGTTTCATCTTGCAAGAACACACCAGCAGGACATACAGTACGATTTAAATCAGCAGGATATGCTTCTTGTTTGAATTAATTGAGACTTGCATAACTTGCCACCTCATTGATTACCAGTAATAAATCGAATTTTCTCCCGAATCCTGATAGCCAATTCGATCAATTCGTCCGCCGTTTTTTCCTGTATCGGATCGAAGGCGAGTGTAAGGGAGCGGCAGCGGGAAGTCGCGTAGGTGCCCTCTCGCCAGAGCAGTCGCTTGAAGAACAGGATCGACAGATCGAGGTGCTGGTTGGAAAAGGCCAGCACAGGCAATATCTGACGAAACAGTTCGACCGCCCCGGTTCGGTTTCCAACTGCGTAACGGCGGTAGATCTCGCAGTAGATCTCGTGCATGCCCGTGGGCATGAATGCATGCACTCCCCGGTCGAGACCTTCGATCATCTGGGTAACCGCCCATCCCCCTGACACGTGAAGTTTGCCTCCCGTAGCTTGTAGGACAGCCGTGTACTTGGGCCCTGCGGGAATCGTTTCGATCTTGAGGGCTTTGAACTCCTCCACCTCTTCGAAGAGGCGCCGGATCAGGGGAACGGGGAGTCCCGATCCCGCCGGATCCCAGTCCTGCAGCATAAGGAAGGCCGGTTTGAGAGAGGCAACCTCCCGTACCTGTTCCAGGTACTCCCCCTCTGTAGTGAAAGGGATCCACACGAGGATCCCTTCACATCCCAAACGAATCAGGGCTTCGGCTGCGCGGATCCGTTCCTTCCTGTCCGAAGCCGTAGCGCTCCCGATTACCCAGGGAAGTCGAGAGAACTTGGTATGGTACGATGAATCGGGAGATAAGGATGAAGAGGGGGAAAATCCTGGTTGGATAGTTGCCGCTGACACCTCCCCTGTTGCGACGGAAGCTTTTTGCACTGGTTGCTGCCCCCCGATACCTTCTGTGGAAGTTACTCCCATCGGTTGTGGAACCGCGCTGCTTTTCCCGGGATCTCCTTCTAAGTGCCGGGAAGCCAATGCCTCCCCTTTGCCACCGTTTTTGCCTCGAACCGTTTCGATCACAGCCCTAACGAGTTCTACCCGCTCTTCGTAGGACAGCTGCCCTACTTCCCCCGCGAGGGCTGGTACGAGGAATCCTGCCACCCCCGCCTCCACGGCCCGGATTACGTTACGGCAAAGGGACTCCAGATCGAGGCGGTTATCCTCGGTGAATGGGGTGTTTAGAACGGTAACAATACCCCGTAAGCCGTCAGGGAGTTCGATAGAACAATACGCTTTTGTGTCAGACATAGCATGGCTCCTCTTCAGAAAAATACCGGCGAGGTAGAATTATACACCGTAACCCGCGTGCGGATGTCACAGTCCGCGTGCAGATGTCGCAGTTTCGATCCACCATGCCGGCTGTAGAAATATACTTTGGCCGCAACTGAAAGCTGCATCCGTGGAGGGGCGCACGCCATCTATCGGCCCCGGCGGTGTAGAAATATGTTATGGCAGCAACTTTAGGCTGCATGAGGAGGCTGTAGCCGCAACCTCAGGCCGGCTTCGTCAACCGATGCCACAGTTTCACCAAATGCTGTTTCCGCTCCTGGTCCTCCACGGGGGGTGCGGCAAGAATCACTTTCGTTCGATGCCGCCGGGCCAGCGCCGCGATCCGTTCCAGATACTCTTCCATCGTCTCCGAAGGCAGCGGATCCAGGTGCCCAAAGTACACGGTACCCGTAGAACCGCAGAGGCGGAAGACTTCTTCCAGATCGTACAGTTCAGGATTCCCCAGGTTCACCGTGGAAATGAGGGGCTCTTTACACACCGTGGCAAGGAACCCTTCGTGACGGCCGCAGAAGTGCAAAAATCCCCTGCCAAAGGGCTCTATCGCCCTGCGGATATAGGGCAGGCAGAACTCGGCGATCATTCCATCCGAAATAAGGGAGCAGGAATCTTCCGATATCCGGGCTCCTGTATGTGGAAACCATACCCCGCTGATCATTCCATGGGCATGAAACATGGAAGTATCTGACTCACCCAGCAGGTTCTTGAATAACCGGGTTCCTGCCAGATAGAGCTTTAGGCTCTGGGATTGGGCCTGTTGGACCTTCTCCGGGGTATCGATCAGGGCAGTGAAGATTTCTGTTCCTATGATAATGTGGGAAAGATCGAACACACCCTGATTATCCGGCACATAGGGGAGAATCATCTCGGGTATCAGGCCCGCCTTCTTTTTTTGTAAAAACAATCGGTAAGCCCGCACCGAATGACCGATTTCGCCGGCCCCTGTTCGGATCCCTTCCGTTACATCGGGAAGCGCGATATATTCATCCAGGCTCAAGTGATCCAGAAGCCAGGGGTGCACTTCCTTCTGTACCGCTACCCGCAGCCCCAATGCGCTGGGGAAAAGGGTGGTTCCCAGGTCCGTGCGGAAAGCAGGGATCCCATCGTCCATCCCATCCAACACAGATTCAAGAGAGGTAACGGCTTCTTCGATGAGTTTTGCAGGATCCCGGTGCTGCTCTTCCAGGTTATACAGGATATAGTTCCTGTCTTTAGCCAGATGCGGCCTGGCAAAGAGGAGCGCACAGGGGCCTTCTCCCTTCCAGAAGTCGTCGAAGAATTGGAACTTTGCACGTAATGAAGGAAGTATTCTAACCACAATTAAATAGTGTATCGCATGCTAAGTCGTCTGTACATTCTCTTGTGGAGGTGTATGCTGTCGAGTTGCTGCTAGTCAGGCAGGGATTTTGCAATCCTTTTTACTCCGGCAAACAGCGTTTGTGGCTCTGCAATTGAACGTTTGCTCGATCAGCAGAGTGGCTGCAAGGTGAAGCAAACTGTCGGCATTTGAAAAAACTCCAACGACTTTTGTTCGCCGCTTGATTTCTTTCATCTGGCGTTCAGCCGGATTGGATGTTCGCAGTTTCCTCCTGTGACTTTCCGGGATGTGAAATACGCTTAATCCCTCCCGGACATTTTCGTCTGCCCATTCCGCAAAACGAACCAGTGTCTTTTGATATTTCTAAATGTGCAGTCCGTGCATACCCCGGCGAACAAGGCCGTAGAGGAATCTCCGCCCATTCACCTCGGCTTCGTTAGTAGCAACCACAGTATCTAACATGTGCCGTTTCCCACTGTAATCGACTCCTCTACCATGAGGATATCTCTGCGTCGAGTTCTTTTGCCAAGCGGCTGACTTGCGAAGATGTAATGGTTCAGCCGGAAATGGACAAACAGGGCTCCGTGAATAAGGTGGATGGTTCATCCGCCCGACGGGCGGCCTGAAGCCTGTTCATACGGGCAGTATCCAGCTTTTTTTGTCGTTCTGCAAGCCGTTTTTCCATTTTTCCTTCGAACACCTCCCTTGGTGTCAGATAATAGATGCCGGAATGTAATCGTTCATTATTGTAGTAGTCCACATAGGCATCCATTCTTCCGCGGGCATCCTCATGATCCGTGAATGCCGTGACCCGGATCATTTCATTCCGCACGGTGCGATGAAATCGTTCCAGTTTTCCGTTGCTTTGCGGGTATCCGACGGAGATCAGGACCTGTTCGAGGTTTGCCTCCTTCAAGAACCGTTTGAAATCCTTGGAAATGAATTGCGGACCGTGGTCGGATATCAGAGCACCCCGGGCTTCAGGGTATTTCTCCTTTGCCCGACGCAAGACGATTTCCACGTCAAACTCCTCCCTATGGGCGCGGAGTTCGTGGTGCAGAACCATCCTGCTATACCCATCCATGACCGTACCAAGGAAATAGAAGGTTCCAAGAACATTCACATAGCAGATATCCGTATGCCAATGCGGGTGAATCCGCAGGGGTTGAACGAACCCGGTTCCTTTCAGACTCGGGTTCCCCACCGCCCAAGGGTTCAGGAGCCCGTGTTCTT
>CALKLC010000166.1 GCA_937991975.1 uncultured Spirochaetales bacterium
CTATTCCGAACCTCTGGTACACTTCGAATACGTGATGGATACAGCGAAAGCGGCTCGGAAGGCGGGGTTAAAGAATGTTTTAGTCTCCAATGGGTACCTGAATCCCGAACCCACCGAAGAGCTACTTCCCTGGCTCGATGCTGCCAACATAGACCTGAAGGCCTGGAACGATGAGTTCTACCAAAAGGAAGCAAAGGGAACCCTACAGCCTGTTCTTGAGTTCATCCGAAGGGCTTCCGGCAGGATCCACCTGGAAGTGACCACCCTGGTGATCCCCGGTGTAAATGACAACCCCGATGCAATCGAAGAAGCTGCCCGCTTTCTCGCTTCCCTGAATCGAAAGATTCCATACCATCTTACCTGTTACTTTCCCCGCTACAAATACTCTGTCCGGGCAACGAGGGAAGAGGATCTGTACCCCCTCATAGAACGAGCTCGTAAACATCTGTATTTCGTGTATGGGGGGAATACAGGGGGAGCCAATGCGACCGTGTGTCCTTCCTGCGGGCAGGAGGTGATCCGGCGGAGGGGGTATTTTACCCGTGTGGTAGGGGGAAAGAAGGGACGGTGTTCCCGGTGCGGGGAGGGTATCTATGTGGAATGAAATCCTTCCTCCAGAAATGCCTGTAAACTTCCCGATCGTGTAGGGACCATCCGGATCGAAGCCTTAAGAATCTCTGCAAGGGGTCCTTTCAGCTGAGGTTTCGAGGAATCAGGAAAGAGCATCAGGAAATCTACAGGAGAAATTTCCCCTTTAAAAAAGAGCTCCATCCCGTTAGCGAGTCGTCCCCATTCCTCTGGCCGTAACCTTTTATACAGCCACAGGGCAAATGGGGAGTTCCGGAGGTCGAATGAGGATTCTTCCAGCCTTCCATCCCGGAGAAGCCGAACCACAGGGTGCTCCTCCTGAAGCCAGGGGGGAAATGGGATGTCGGGAAGGAATCGAATCAAACAGACAGAATCGGTTGCGGTAGCATGCAGGTCTCCCATGAAAAGGGCCATGGGAGCTTCTCCGCCAGATAGGAGAGCGAGGGCTTCCAGAATGGAAACTGCCAATAGTTTAGCCCGCAGGTACTGGATGGAAAGAGCAAGGTTCATTCGGCCAGTTTCCTGCAGGTTCTTCATTTCCGTTTCGGAAGGTTCCCCCCTATAGGAGTGAAAAATTCGTTCCGGCTCGAGGGATCGGAAGAACTTCAGCATGTTGTACAGAGCTATGCGGTATTCCCGTATGCTGTATGCTCCCCGTTCTCGTAGGGCATAGTTCGTTTCCGGAAGAAGCTTCCACGTATTACTAAGAAACGCACCGGTATCTGGATTGGAAAAATCCTGCACATCTCGATTGGCAAATCCAATCGCCCGATGCACCATGTGCTGGATTGTAGGGAAGGGAACTTCGGGAAACGCAAACCGGGCCCGTGCTTCCAGCACCTCTCCTACGCTACGCCCTTCCGAATCCACCCCCCTAAAAGGGATGGTCGCTTCGATACAGAGAAGGACCGAAGCGAGGTGCAGGGTGGACAGTTTTTCTTTAAAAAGTTCGCAGAATGCGAATCCACTGAGAAATTCGTTCAATCCGCCGGGAGCAGGGGGATTCGTATATGGATCTCTTCCAAAAAGGGAACAACAGAGGCGAAATTCTCTAGATTCCACAGCGGGAGGGAGAAAGACTACCCTGGTACCCTCGATCCGAATGTATGGCTTAAGCAGATCTGTGAGGGGCGTGGGGAGACCTGCATCCACCTGCAGGTAAACCAGATCGTGGAATAGGGCCGCAAGGGCAACGATGGGATCAGGAGAATCGAGAAAGCTGAATACATGCTCCATATTGTGGAACAATCGGGACTTATGAAACATCACCTGATGCACCATAACGGCTATTCGTTCCAGTTCCAACGGTTGGACGTTTCCGCCCAGCTTTTGTATCGAATCCATGATAATCTGGATAAGTTGATGTAATAAACCTTTTTTCATACCTAACAGTGTAATGCATTTTTATCTTCTTTCCAGATCGGAGAATCGATAATGAGGGGCCGTTTGAAAAGAAATGTAAGTATAGGTCCGCCCTTTTCGCACCCCTATCCCTTCCAAACACTCTTGACGTACTTCGCAATTTTCGATAGATTTTTTTTTGTCGAAAGACGTTCCCCTGTAGCTCAGCCGGTAGAGCAGGTGGCTGTTAACCACCGGGTCGGGAGTTCGAGTCTCTCCGGGGGAGTTAAACTTACTTACAAATCTATCTGGATTCTCTCTTTTTAAACTTCCAGGCAAATGACTGGTTGCATCCTTGGCGTTTGTGCACTCTTTTTTTCATTGACCTGAATAAAAGGGTTACATATACTTATATTCGGTTTGGTTACTATGCATACGCAGTAATTCTGGAATGGATTAGAGGATTTAAGTGGCCGTTAACGAATATTTCTTTTGCGAAAATAATGAAGAGGAGAAAACATTCCTGAAATCGTTGGAGAAATGGGTACTAATTTGCTCATAGATCATATCGGGAAGCGGATATCCCTTCCCGGGCATTTCGATGTTCCCGTGATTCTGGAAGATGCGCGGCCTCTCGGCTTCGATAACTCTGCAAGCTACGAGTGCCGTGTCCGTCTTCCGGATGGTTCACTGGAAGAAACCATAATTTCAATTGAAGAGATCATTGCTATTCTTGAAAAGCGACCTGACAAACCCAAAGCAGAAATTCCCGTAAACGCCGAGAAGCTTAGACTTTTAATAGAATCAACACGAATTCGATTGGCTTATGCACATGACCCACAGTTCGCTGTAAGTCTTTCGGGTATTCGCACCCTGCCGCACCAAATCGAAGCTGTGTACCAGGTGATGCTTCCGCAACCAAGGTTGCGGTTTCTTCTGGCAGATGATCCGGGAGCCGGAAAGACAATTATGGCAGGACTACTAATAAAAGAGATGAAACTACGTGAGGCAATAGAGCGCATTCTTATCCTATGCCCTGCCCCCCTCACCATACAATGGCAGGACGAGATGCTCCGGTGGTTTGGGGAGTTCTTCGATATCATCTTTTCCGCAGTCGATCAGCAGCAATTAACCAATCCATGGCAGAGGTCTTCACAGATCATTGCTTCCATTGACTACGCTAAGCAAGATGACGTGCGCGAAAGAGTTTGGCAACAGCGATGGGATCTCGTCATCATCGATGAGGCCCACAAGTGTTCTGCTAGGACAGCCTCAGGTGGACAGAATCGAGAATCCAGGGTAGTAACAACAAAACGGTATGACCTTGCAGTTCGCCTTTCCTCTCAGGCAAACCATGTGCTCCTTCTTACTGCCACCCCGCACCATGGAGACGAAGACAAGTTTGCTCATTTTCTTCGACTCATCGATCCCGATCTGTTTCCAGAACCACATCGACTGGGGAAACAGGCTGCGGAGATAAGGCAGAATGTGTTCCGTCTTGGTAAGGATTCCCCTTGGTGCCTGCGGCGGTTAAAAGAGGATCTTAGAGACGCTAACGGAAAACGGCTCTTCCCGAACCGACATGCAAGAACAGTAGCTTTTACCCTGAACAACGAGGAATACCATCTATATAAGAGCGTTACTGCATATATTAACGATTTTATACCTCAACAGACCGGGCAAAGACGTTCCTCTGCAGCGCTTACCCGAACAGTTTTACAACGCAGACTTGTAAGTTCAACCAGCGCCATTCACGAATCCCTCAAACGGCGACTGAAAAAGCAGGAAGATCTCCTGAAAGAACTTGAAGGTCTTCCTCCTGCTGAGCGGACTCGGCGACTGGCAGCTTTGCAGGGTCGGTTGACTGATACCGAACAGGAAGAAGACGATATAGATGATTTGTTCTGCGATCAATTGGTGGATGAATACACGGCTGCGCTGGAAATTGACCATTTACGAGCGGAAATCTCTGTCTTGAAGGAACTCGCAGAGCAAGCGCGAAGAGTTAGAGAAAACGCGCATGATACTAAATTGGCAGCATTGAAGAGGTGTCTTGCCGAGGCGCAATTTAATGAACTAAGGGATGGCCGCGGAAAGCTTCTTATCTTCACTGAGCATCGGGATACCCTAAATTACCTGAAGAATCATCTTGTACAATGGGGGTATTCCACCTGCGAGATTTATGGCGGTATGAACCCCCATGAACGTAAGAGAGCTCAGGAAGTTTTCAGAACCAGTGCACAGGTCTGTGTGGCGACCGAGGCCGCCGGTGAAGGAATTAATCTCCAATTCTGCCACCTTATGATCAATTACGATATTCCCTGGAACCCCACTCGTCTGGAGCAGCGCCTTGGCCGTATACATCGCATTGGTCAGGAGCGTGATGTTTATGCATTTAATTTCGTAGCTACGGAATCAGAGGATGGCCAGCCTATTGTCGAGGGCAGGATATTGCACCGTTTGCTTGAAAAATTGGATCAAATGAACGAGGCCCTCGAAGGCCGGGTGTTCGACGTAATTGGCGAAGTATTGTCTTTAAACGATGTGAATCTACCAGACATGCTCCGAGAGGCAGCCTTTGATCCGAGACGGCTCGACGAGTACCTTGATCAAATCGATCGCATCGATCCGGCCAGACTTAAAGCATACGAGGAAGCAACGGGTATTGCCCTTGCTCGCAGTTATGTGGATTTTTCAGCATTTCGGAGACGGAATCTCGAGGTTGAGGAGCGCCGGCTAATGCCTCGCTATGTCGAGGCGCAATTTATTGCGGCTGCACGTGAGGTTGGCTTACGGGTCGAACCACGAGCTGACGGGTTATTGCGTATAGAGCATGTCATTGCAGAACTTCGCTCTGAACGTCTGCAATCTGTACAAAAGATTGGCAAAGCAGAATCGTCTTACCGCAAAATTACCTTCCACAAAGAGCACCTGGAACAGAACGCACATCTGGACGCTGTGTTAATAGGTCCAGGACATCCGCTCTATGCGGCAGTGGATGAAAAGCTACTTGAGCGGTTGGCAGGGTTGATCGGCGGAATCGGTTTTTTCGTAGATCCTATGTGCAAGGAACCTTATTGTATATATTTCTTCGAGATTTCGGTTAGGGGAAAAGACTCGAAAGGAAACGATGTTCCACTCTATGGAGAGCTCGTGGCCGTCCGTGAGGAGCGGGGCCATTACGAGGTCATCCCGAGCGACATTCTACTCAACCTTGCGGCTCATCCGCATCCACCGCATAAAATCAAAGGAATAGAAACGACTATCAATTTGTCAAAGGCTTCTGATTTTCTCAAGTCCACATACCAACTTGAATGCCGTGCCCGATGTCAGAAGGAACGGCAGAAATACGCAACAATTTGCCGAAATTACCTGGAAAAATCTTTCGATGTTCGCATAAAGAAAGCACAGGAGCGGGCCATGAATCTAATGGCTCAGGCCGTAACAATGCCTGATTTCAAGCTTGCCGCAGACGAAGCGAGAAAGTACGCTGAGGAACTCGAAAGGCAACGCAAGGAACGCCTTGATGGGTTAAAACGACTTGAGATTGCCAGGCCTGGACCATTGAAGCACGTAGGAACGGCCATTGTGCTTGTTCCAGATGCGGATACTCGAGATCAGTTCGCGGGGCTTTCCGACGAACTCGATCCGCATATTAGACGGCAGAGTGAGATTGCTGCTGAAGAAAAGGTAATCCAGGCTCTTATCGCTGAGGGGTTTCCCGAGGACCGTATCGAGCGAGTCGGTAACATGAATTTAGGGTTTGACATCCGCGCACATAGAATTATAGATGAAACTACTGGCGAGGTCTTTGTCAAGAGAATCGAGGTCAAAGGGCGCCGACGGGGGCAACCCATAAGGTTGACCACTAACGAATGGTACAAGGCCCAGCAACTGGCCGAGACTTATTGGCTCTACGTGGTCTGGGATCCTTTAGGTGATTCCCCAGAAATCGTGCGCATCCAGAATCCGTCTGCGAAACTCGATTATGCCAAGAAGGAGATTGTGGCGGCGAGATTCTATGAAATCCCTGCCGAGGCGATTTACACTGTTAACGACAATGACAAAAAAACGAGGTGAATTATGGCCAAGGAACTGAA
>CALKLC010000167.1 GCA_937991975.1 uncultured Spirochaetales bacterium
TCAGATTATTGCCAGGGGTAGAAGGGTTTTCGTCGGCGGGGTTGTATACGGTTGGTTTATTCGATGGTGCGGAAGGGGAGGCCCCAGAACCGAACACATCCGCTAGGAGGGGAAGGAAACTATGCGCAACCGAGCGATGCACGAGGAGGGTCTCGATGGCGTTACAGACTGCCGGGTACTGGGTCTTGGCGTCGACGGTAAGTCGCAGAGCCATCTCGAGGTCTGCCTCTTCGTCCACGTAGAGGTGGCATACCCCATCTGCATGTCCCAAAACAGGAATGGATGAGTGTTGCATGATGTAGCGAACGAACTCGTTGGAACCCCGCGGGATGATCAAATCTACCAGACTGTCCAGCTGGAGTAACTCCTTTACATCGTCCCGCGTCTCCAGCAGGGTAATCCAGCCTTGCGGGATGCCCGCTGCCTGAGTGGCCTGCACGATCAGGTTAAAGAGGACCCGATTCGTTTCCAGGGCTTCCCGCCCTCCTTTTAAAAGAACCGCGTTCCCACTCTTCAGGCAGAGGGCAGAGATCTGCACCAGTGCATCGGGCCGTGATTCGAAGATCACGCCGATCACGCCGATGGGGCAGGTGACCTGGTACAGCTCCAGACCTGTATCCAGTTCCCGGGCGGAAAGTACCCGTCCCACAGGATCTGGCAGCCGAATCAGAGTATCGATACCCGCGCACACTTCTTTCAGTTTTCCTTCGTCGAACGTGAGGCGCTTCCGTAAGGGGGAGTTGAGCTTTTCCTGCTCTGCTCGCATTAAGTCCTTCTGGTTGGCCTCGAAGATCAAGGAACGGCGCTCCCAGAGATTTTTGCGGATGGCTTGGAGGGCGGCATTTTTCTCTTCTTCCTTTAAACCGCCCATCGGTATAGAAGCTTTCCGGGCAACAAAAGCAGATTCCTGGCAATTCATACTGCAAGAGAGTGTATCTGAGTCATGGACTTCACTCAAGATCAGTTCAGCGACCTCGTATGTTGGATATACTCTGGCAGCAGATACTCCTAAATAAAAAGAGCGCGGCCTCCGGGAGGCCGCGCCCATCTTTTCTTGGAGGCTTGATCAGAAACGAAGGATCTTTTTCGCCTCTTCGTCCTGTACGTCTGTAATGAAGGGGATCCCTGTCTCCCTTTCAGTTTCCCGGTTACCTGATGAAACGTCGGATCGTGAGAGAGCTTTGATGTCGAATTTCCTAAGTCCAGCCAGGAGTTGCTGGACTCCTCCCGCAAGTTTGTCGGCAAGTGTCCAGAATGCAATAGCACCGTAAGGGATCTTGTATATTTCATCTTCACCCACGATCTTTTTCACATCGAAGTAGCCGGCGAAGATTTCTTCAGGGTATACACCGAAAGCGGTTACGGAAGGAGGCAGCTTGTCCCAGTTCCCGTGGATCTTTTCCCTCCGGCTGGGATTGATAACCCCTTCGATATTGGTCCCGAGGAATCCGGGAATCATCGTTGCCCTTCCCATGCAGATCAATTTCACGAAAGGAGAACCTAAAGCCATCGCTTTTACGATGTGATCCTCCCGGGCAAATCCGCCGGCAAAAGCCATGTCTACGACCCTTTCACCCTTATCTGCCAGGATCTTCGCGTACTCGTATGCTTTGGAGTGGAGCAGAATGGAGGGGACTCCCCATGTCTGCATCATGTTCCAGGGGCTCATGCCCGTTCCGCCGCTGGAACCATCGATGGTGAGCAGATCGAGCTTCGCTTTCGTGGCAAACTTGATGGCCATGGCCAGGGATTCCATGTTGTAGGATCCCGTTTTCAAGGTGATGCGTTTGTACCCGAGTTTGCGCAAGTACTCTACCTGGTTCATGAAGTTCTCTGCCACTTGTTCAGGAGTGTTGAGGTCTGTATATCCCAGGCGGCTGTGGCGGGCGAAGGCGGTGATGGCGTGGGTCTTGAACGCTTGTTGTACTTCAGGCTTTGTAGGATCTGGATCCACGATGTAACCCCTCTGTTTAAGGAAGATCGCGTAATCCAGGTCCTTCACCTGAATCTCGCCTCCGATGTCTTTGGCTCCCTGGCCCCATTTGAGCTCAATGATTACCTTGTCTCCGTATTTATCGATCACATATTCGGCTACCCCATTGCGTGTATCCTCCACGTTCATCTGGACCATGATAGCCCCATAGCCGTTGTAGTATTTAAGGTATGCGTTGATCCTTCGATCCAGTTCCGGAGAGGATTTCAGCTTCCCATTTTCGAAAACGCTTTCCCTATCTACTCCCACAACGTTCTCACCGATCACGATAGGGATCCCTACAAGGGCGGCTCCCACTGCAAAGGAATCCCAGTACTTCGCTGCTATGAAGGTGCTTCCAAGGGCACCGGTCATGAGGGGCATTTTGCATTTTGTTTTAATTGCCTGCCCAAACTCGGTCTGGATGTTTACGTGGGGGAAGATGCAATCATCTGGATTGTTGGAAAGCCCAGGAGGAATAGAATGGGCGCCGTATACATACCCGTTGATTCGAAGGGAATTATAGCTCACTCCGATATGCGTCACATTGGAGCTTCCAGCTGTAATGGCACCAAAGTCTCGAGGATACAACATTTTCCTTCCTGCGATACTGGACAACCATGTTTCGCATTTTCCCTGACAATCTGCCCGGCATAGGGTACACAACCCTGATTCTGCTGCGTTGCCACGGTTTACCGTACCCAGAGCGTCATTCGTTTTTGGATATTCAATCATTCGATCCCTCCTGATAGAATAAATATGCACATTATAGATAGTAAATAGTGTTAACACTGATTTTTGTCAATAGTTATACAATTCAATAAATAAATATACGTTTGACGCAGAGTATTTGACCTCTTCTCAAATAGCATGTTTTAATATAGTAATTAGTGAAAGAATATATTTAGCAAGGAAGTATCTATGGGAATGAAAAAATTCGCAGAAGAAATCTTAGCCATGGTGGCCGCACGAAACCCGGCGGAACCGGAGTTCTTGCAAGCTGTACATGAAGTTCTCGAATCGATCGAACCGGTCATCGAGAAACGGCCAGAGATCGCAAAGCTGAAGATCGTGGAACGGATCGTCGAACCGGAACGGCAGGTCATGTTCCGGGTACCCTGGGTAAATGATGCGGGCGAAGTCCAGGTAAACCGGGGGTTCCGCGTGCAGTTCAATAGTGCTCTGGGACCCTATAAGGGGGGGCTCAGGTTCCATCCTTCCGTGAACCTGGGGATCATCAAATTCCTTGGCTTCGAACAGGTGTTCAAGAATGCCCTTACCGGAACTCCCATCGGCGGAGGCAAGGGAGGAAGTGATTTCGATCCAAAAGGGAAAAGCGACATGGAGGTAATGAGATTCTGCCAGAGCTTCATGAACGAACTTTTCCGTCATATCGGCCCGGATACGGATGTTCCGGCGGGAGATATCGGTGTGGGGGCACGGGAAATTGGATTCCTTTTCGGTCAATACAAGAAACTCACCAACACCTTCAATGGTGTACTGACAGGGAAGGGAATCGGATACGGTGGGTCTCTGGTTCGAAAAGAGGCCACCGGGTATGGTCTGGTGTACTTTACTACCCGAATGCTGGAAGCCCGCAAAACCGACTGGAAGAACAAGACGGTGGTAATTTCTGGTTCGGGGAACGTGGCGATCTATGCAGTGGAGAAGGCCCAATCGCTGGGAGCAAAGGTAGTGGCTCTTTCCGATTCCAACGGGTACATCTACGATCCGGACGGAATCAAGCTGGACACAGTGAAAAGAATCAAGGAAGTGGAGCGTGGTCGGATCAAGGAGTATATCGCGGATCATCCAAAGGCCGAGTACCATGAAGGGTGTAAAGGGATCTGGACTATCCCCTGTGATGTAGCCCTACCCTGCGCCACCCAGAACGAACTGGACGGAAAGGATGCGGAGATCCTGGTACGGAACAAGTGTATAGCGGTGGCCGAAGGTGCAAACATGCCTTCTACTCCGGAGGCGGTAAAGGTATTCCTAGATGCAGGAGTATCTTTCGGGCCTGCGAAAGCGGCCAATGCGGGCGGGGTAGCCACCAGTGCACTGGAGATGTCCCAGAACTCGATGCGGATGAGCTGGCCTTTCGAAGAGGTAGACATGCGTTTACGGCAGATCATGGATGGGATCTACAAACAGTGCGACCAGGCAGCGGAGGCGTACGGTGCTAAAGGGAATCTTGTGATAGGCGCCAACATCGCCGGATTCCTTCGGGTTGCCGACGCAATGCTTGCCCAGGGATTGGTGTAGAAAAACCTCATCGCAGGTAGCAGAGGGCGAACTGTTTCATCGAGTCCGCATGTAGATAGATGGAAAGCCCGGTTTCTGTCGGGCTTTCCAGAACCTTAACCGTATCAGCCCAAATCTCAGCATCGGGGAGCAAGTCTGTCAGCAAATTTCTGTGTTTCTGGAAGATCTCTACATTGAACTCGTTCTCTTCCCGATCGGGGAACACGGCAAAGTACAGCATATCCATCTCCACCAGATCGTTGAAAAAGTGGGTACCGAGGGATACATCCGGCACCAGCCCTGCATGCATTACGGCAAGTTCTACGATGATGGAAACCGTGTTGATTTCTTTGAATGCTACCGGGACTCCCATGGCCGGGGTGGAAGTTCCCCATCTTCCTGGCCCCACCAGCATGACAATGGGAGATTTCTGGCTCGATGGCAGATGGGTCAACTGCCCAATCAAGCGGGCAATACTGAACCTTTCCTGCTCTCCCAGGCGGGTATACGCTGATGGGGAAACATAGATCAAACGGTCGATCTTGGTGGCCACGCTCTGCCCCACGATGGGGCCATCACTCTTAAGCAGGATTTTTTCCGGATCGATGAAATCAGGTAGAATTCCTATATCCCCTGTTCCCAGCAGGCGAACCATAAAGGGGCGGCACTGCACCAGGTTGATTCGGTAGGAACCATCCTGCAGGAAGTTTACGGTAAACTCCGTATCCACCGGGTTCTTGTACGCTTGTTGAAGGGTAGCAAGCATCTCCCGCATACGTTCGATGAAATCAGTAGTACGGAACAATCCGTCGAAGGTAAGTTGCCAGGGGAATACGTCTCGCATTCCTAGTTCCTCTGCCCTCCTCCGCATCTCCCTGTCTTCGCTTACGAAGAAGGGTTTCAGGGGTTCTGGCAAGGTAGATAGGATCCTTCGAATGGGATAGGTGGCAAATCGATTGGCCTGCAAGTCTACTACATCCACTTCCCGCTGGCTGTACTTCCTTGAATCGGCCTCGCTTTTCTCTGGCCGCTTGAAGGGAGCGTTCAGGGCGACGATCCGGGTGTAGTCATCCTGTACCCGGTCCACTGCCCTTGTTCCCAGACCGAAGGCAAGGCGGAGGACTCCCGAATGCGGATCGATCTCCCTGTCCCACACGTAGGGGTTGTATGAGAAGCCAACTCCCGCTGCGAGAGGGAAGAAATAGTGATCATACTGATCCCCTGAAACCCTCTGCACCAGAAGGGCCATCTGTTCGTCTTCGTACAATAGCCCATGATGGAGACGGTACATGAGGGCATCTTCGTCCAGTGAACTGGCATACACGGTTCGTACGGCATCGAGGAACTCTTCCAGCCGTTGTGTTGGCGTACCCTGGTTCGCGCAGAACACGCTTTCATACTTACCGGAAAAGGAGTTCCCGTAACTATCTTCCTGCAAACTGCTGGAACGGACGATGATAGGGGACTGCCCGAAGTACTCGAGCATTTCCTGAAATTGCACCATAATGTAATCGAGGAACTTCCCTTTCAGGATCCGTTCACGGGCTACCTTTGCGTTAGCAAGGATCTGCTCCATGGTCAGGCCGGTTTTTCGCCGAAGCCACCAGCAATCGTTCTGAATGATATATGTGTAGAAGACATCCGAGCCGATAAAGAAGGAGTCATGAGGTTCCAGGACCTTTGCCCATTTTGGGTTGTCTCTCTGGAGGATCCGTTGGGATAGAAGGATGCCACGGGCTTTCCCTCCAATCAGGCCGGACCCGATCAAGCGTTTCATGATATCGATGAGGAAGGGAAGATCGAAGAACTCACGGGCCAATGCAAGGAAGGGTTTCTGACGAGTAATTACCATCCGCAGGAAAAGTTCGAAGTAAGGTTTTGCCTCTTCCGGGGATTTATCTCCCCGCTGGATCGCCTGCAAGAGGGTTTGCGCATCATGGTAGGTTTGGGTCCAGAAGCCGAACCGTTGGATGGTGAAATTCAACCTCGGCTGGGTGATGGGTCCGACGACTTCTGCAGTGATGGCGCTGTTCGTAACGGGGATGAAATCATCCCTATCCCAGACGTGGAGCATGAACAGGGTAGGAGAGTAACGGTTTTCTACCCGTTGGGGCTGAATGAACAGCGTTCCTTTATGAGTATATACCTCGATGATGATCTGCGCAGTGGAATAGATCGTGTCTGTTGCGTGGCTGGAGTGGGTGGCTTTGAGGATGGCAAAGTAAGCAAGGGATTTCAACTGCAGGATATAGGGACAGATGACAAGGAAGAAATTGGCCATCATCCGATCGCTGTACCAGGCTGTGGCGAGCCCCGTAAGGCAATCCAGCACATACCAGGAACTGTTCCCCCGTTCCTCGATTTGGTCCACCATTTCGGTGACGAACTTTTCAAACCCCACATGGGGATTCAATTGGATGGTTTCTATCCCTTTCCCCTCTTCCAGAAGAAGAGGGTGGTCAGCGAAACGAAAGTAGGTGACTTTTTTCCCTGCCTTCCCGGCTGCCTGTGCAAAGGGAAGGACGAACTTGCGATACTCCTCTACAGTTGAAATTGTCCATACCACGTTATCTCCGGGCAGGATTCCCTGCAGAATTGTGTCTAAACTCCTCAGCCCTGTTGTATACATAGCCATACTATAGCAATGAATACAGCAATAGAGTAAGGTGTCCCCCTGAACCATTGTGCGGGAACGCGTTTTACCTCACTACGGGAAACGGAATAGGGTGGTATAAATCCACCGATGGTTCTACGTGGATAAACCAGGGCGGTACAGGGTCCAACATGTACGTTGTCAGTACCCTTGTAGGGTTTAACGATAGAATCAT
>CALKLC010000168.1 GCA_937991975.1 uncultured Spirochaetales bacterium
CAGAACCAAAAGGGCCATCTCAGAAAAAACCCAAGCAGGAAAAGACCGGCACATTCCACGAATGACCCATCCATTTCAAGAAAAAGATCCTCTGCCTCGGCAGGACTCGAAAAACTCCTGAATCCCCATACGGTGGCAGTGATCGGCGCTTCTCCCAGAGAGGATCGGATCGGCGGGATCATCCTGAAAGAGCTCACCCGTTCCCACTGCCTTCTCTATCCCGTGAACCCCAAGTATAGAGCTCTCCGGGGTATGCGCTGTTATCCATCGGTGCTGGATATCCCCGATCCCCTGGACCTTGCAGTGATCACCATCCCGGCAGTGAACGTTCCCCCTGTTCTGGAGGAATGCGGCCGGAAAAAGATCCCCTTTGCCATTGTGGTAGCAGGGGGTTTCGGAGAAACGGGGGAAGAGGGGAAGAAACTCCAGGAACAGCTTCTAGAGGTTCGGCAGAAATACGGAATCCGGATCCTCGGCCCCAACACGCTGGGTGTGTTTTATCCCGAACAGAGTTTCGACACGATTTTCGTGGAACATGGGGATAAATCGTTGGCTGGCGGCGGGGCCACGGCCGTGATTTCGCAGAGCGGATCTGTGGGTATCGAAGCGCTGGGGCTTGCCAGCAATATCGGGTTCGGCCTTCGGACGTTCGTTGGGCTGGGGAACAAGTGCGACCTGGATGAACTTGATTTTCTGCGGCACTTCGCTGAAGAATCAGGTACCCGGTTGATTGCCTTCTACCTGGAGAACATCAACGAAGGCCGGCAGTTCCTGGAAACCTGCAGGGAGGTCAGCCGGGCCAAACCCATCATAGGTCTGAAGGCAGGCCGAACCGCTTCGGGAGCTTCGGCAGTGAGTTCCCACACGGGAAGACTTGCCGGAATGGACCTCGTAGTGGAAGGGGCTTTTCGTCAGTACGGGATCCTGCGAGTGCAGGATGACGAGGAGCTAACCGACGCGTGCCGGGCACTGGAGAAGTGCCCCCTTCCCAGAGGAAACCGGGTAGCGGTCCTGAGCCCTGCCGGAGGCTATGGAGTGATCTGTTCCGATTACATCGAGACCCCCCATCCCTTCATACCCCTCCAGATGGCACGGCTTCTTCCCGAAACAGAACACCGGATTCGATCCGTCACCCTTCCCTTCGCCTCCTGCCATAATCCTGTGGACATAACAGCCAGCGCTTCCAGTGAGATGTATGGGAAGGCAATGGAGGCTATCCTCGAGGATCCAGGGGTGGACATCCTGATCTGCCTCGTGTTCTGGAGTCCACCAGGGATCGAGGATGATCTTCTCGAAATCATTGCCCAGCGGGTGAAAGACACGGACAAGCCTGTCATTGTATTTACCACCTACGGCCCCTTTACAGACCGATACCTCCTCGAGTTCTGGAAGAGGGACGTGGTGGGATACTCTTCCATTGAACGGACCGTTCGGGCAGCCCGCTTCCTGGTGGAACGGAGCACGCAGCTGAAATGGTTTGCCCGGGAGGATGCGCAGGTTCAGAAGGATTCCGGGATCCAGCAAGACCGCACCAGCGGCTCTATCGTTAGCCTGGCGGGGAATGCCGCTTTTTCGCCAAAGGGCCCGCGAGACCAGACCGGCGGATCTATACCTGACCTATCAGGAGGTCCCGATTCTGGACCGAAAAGTCCGCAAGGACCGTCTGTAGGCTCTACAATCAGGCTGCAGGGGGCTACCGTTTCTTACCGGCGAGGCACGACCGACCAGAAAAGCCAGGGCGTGTTTCGAAAGAACCGATCGGCCATCCGGCGAGTGGAACAGTGGCTCGAGGGCCTTGAAGTTAAAGGAAAGCCAGACGAGTTCGAGGTAAAGGAGCTATTGAAACGGTTCGGAATTCCGGTTCCCCGTGGAATACGGATCCAGCCGGAGATGGAAAGCGCCCGGAAGACGCCAATTCTAGAACAGGGCCCACCGCCGCAGTCACTAAAAAGGTCTCATGGGGTTCACTCCGCCGAGGGCACCCTTTCCCAACCCATTATGAGGTCTTTTCAGCGCCTGAACCTCCCATTCCCTGTGGTTGTAAAGGTATGCGGGAGTTCCTTTCTCCATAAAACTGAAATGGGCGGCGTGCGGATCGGAGTTGAAGCCTGGGAGCTGGAATCTGTCCTCATGGATTTTCGAGCCCGCTTTCCGGAAGTATCCCTACTGGTAGAAGAGCAGGTGGATTTTGTCCCCCCGGAACTCCTCGTAGGCGGAATCAAGGACCCTCAGTTTGGGATGGCCCTTGTACTGGGCACTGGTGGAATCCTTACAGAGGTATACAAGGATGTAACCAGCCGCCTCTGTCCCGTTACCGAGGGGGAAGCGGAAAAGATGCTTTCGGAACTCCGGATCCGTCCCATCTTCGAAGGGTACCGCGACCTGCCGTTCGACCGGCAGGGTCTGGTACAGCTCCTTGTACGGATCAGTGAGCTTTTCGCCGCTATAGAAGGGCTCGTATCGCAGCTAGATCTAAACCCTGTTGTGTATTGCCGGGATAGAGGCTGGATCGTACTGGATGGGAAGGTGGTGGTTTAGATTTAATGCAAATATTCCGTATGATCCTTCAGCGAACCTGCTAAAAATGCCTTCACGGCTTCTTCGATAGTGTTTAACTCTGTTACAATGGGCTTAATACCGGCCTGTTTCATGCTTTCGTAGGCTCCGGTACCCATACCGCCTGACACGAGGTATTGGCAGTCTTGAATTATCTGGGCCATCCTGCTATGCCGATCCTGAGCTGCCGGATCAAACCCGTGTTGAAGGCGCTGGCTAAAGCCATGACCTTGTGCGCTCCAGCCATGCCCCTGTACACCCCGGCCCTGTCCCTGCTCTCCTCGCGTGTGCTCAGTATGACTGTGGGATTCGCCGGCAAACTGAGCATGCCCCATTTTATCCCGACGCTCCCGGGATACAACCTTCCCCTCTTCTATATGCAGGATCTCGTAGAACCGGGCCCGGCCAAAGTGCTTGCTGATAGAAATCCCGTTGTCCGTAACAAAGGCTAACTTCATTGTATGGTCCTCCTGGTAATTGGCATATGCTAATTATAGTCAGTTTTATTGTTGTTGCAAGGGGGTAAATAGAAAATCAGTCCTTCTGTAGGGTGAGCTACGAAGTCCTGCGGAGGCGGGGCCGGATGACGGCGGAACAGAAACATCGCCAGAAACTCCTCTCCTTCTACTGGCACCCTCTGAAGGATCGTGTGGGCTCTGCGGTTCGCACTCTGCTCCAGAACTCAGGGCCTCGGGTCCAGCGGTATGCGGTAATTTGACCCCTGCACCTGTACACCGATCTACACCCCGCCTACCCCCCGGCCCTCCGTTCTATCCCTGCGCTGCAGAGTCTGCTCCACCGCAGGCGCCTGGAGTGCTCCTCCTACAGTTCCTACCTGCCCCGTTCCCCCTCCAACCCCCCTGTTCACCGCCTACTACCACATAACATTTTTGGCACCACTTTACTCCTTTTAAAAGCAGCGCCCTGTTTCCTTGCGTGCGCATGTCTTTTGGGTACACCGATAACAAATCTCGTTTGTCAGAGTACCGTCCAAAAAGAAAGCCCTTATATTCTCCAGAGTCGTAGTAGCGATGGCTGTAAGAGCTTCCTGAGTAAAAAAGGCCTGATGCCCTGTAATGAGGACGTTGGGGAAGGTTAAAAGCCGGGCAAGAACATCATCTTTAATGACCATCGATGAATGATCTTCAAAAAAGTATTTATCCTCTTCTTCGTAAACATCCAGAGCGGCACCTCCCAGACTGTTCGTTTTAAGAGCATGAATGAGTGCTTTCGTATCGATCAGCGCGCCCCTCCCTGTATTTATGATCATTGCATCCTTTTTCATGATAGAGAGGGTTCTCTCATTCACCAGATAACGGGTTTCCGGTGTTAAGGGACAGTGCAGACTTATTACATCGCTCTTCCGGAACAACTCATCCAGCGGAACGTACAGAATACCCTTTTCAGTGGCCCAGACCTCATTCGGGTAGGGGTCTGAAGCCAGAACATGCATCCCAAAACCTCGAAAGATTTCCGCGGCAATACGGCCGATCTGTCCAGTACCGATTATCCCGGCAGTTTTACCGTACAAATCGAATCCTGCAAGACCGGATAGTGCAAAATTCCCTTCCCTGGTTCGAATGTAGGCTTTGTGAATCTTTCGATTCAGAGTTAAAAGCAAAGCTACCGCATGCTCCGCCACAGCATGGGGCGAATACGCAGGCACTCGCACTACATGAATCCGCCCCCAAACCGCCTGTAGATCCACATTATTATACCCTGCGCAGCGGAGGGCTATGAGCTCCACCCTTTCCCGGTACAAGATATCCGCAGCCGCTGCATCAATCTCGTCATTCACGAAAGCGCACACTGCATCGTAGCCGCTGGCGAGACGGGCTGTATCCGAAGAGAGCTTGACCGGAAAATACTTTATATCCACACCATAATCATCTTTGTACCGATCAAAGTTTTCCTGATCATAGGGCTTTGTATCGAAAAAGGCTAACCGTATCTTACGTTCCTCTGTTTTGATCCCTTTCATAGACCCCCCTATTTCTGACAAATATAGTTATCTTAAATTCAATATAAAATTATCGAATTAATGGCCAGGAGTCAACAAAACAGGGATAACTTTTAAAAGATATTACTGCCCTTTACCTTGAATGGCCGAATTTCGATCTTCTTGACTTTACCCGTCGTTGTTCGTAAATTCAGTTAGCATTTAATTGCAAATTATTTGCATTTTGAGGGAGGTTTGTATGCACGGACAAAGGTTCTTACGAATTGTGGCGGTTTTGGTGCTTGGGGCAGCAGGTATGTTTTCCCTTCCCGCAGCGGGGAAAAAAGAACCTGCGGGTAAGGCACCCCAGGCTGAAGCTGCCAAACCAGTCGTAGCGGTCAGTATCATTCCGCAGGCTTACTTCGTAAAACGGATCGCTGGGGAGGCTGTTTCTACCCTGATTCTGGTGGGCCCGGGGCAGAGCCCTCATACGTACGAGCCTACCCCTCGCCAGATGGAGGAACTTTCTAAGGCAAAAGCATGGATCCGCCTGGCTACAGAGTTCGATGACAGACTTAGCCTGAAAGTTGCCACCCTATACCCGAATCTCTCTATTGTGGATGGAACCCTGGGGGTAAAGTTCCGCTCTCTTAAGGAGCATGAGCACGAGCATGAACATGGAAAGGAAGAGGAGCATAAGGGCGACCCCAGCACAGACAAAAAGGGCGCTGAGAGTACAGCGGCTCAACAGAAGGTCTCCCATGAGATGGAGCGAGACCGGCATACCTGGCTGGGCAGGGAACCTGCAAAGATCCTTGCGGCCCATGTACGGGATGCGTTGATAAAAATAGTACCCGACAAGGCCGGAGAGTTCAAAAAGAATCACGATGCTTTTGTAAAGGAGATAGACACTCTGTTCGATGAACTCAAGAAAGATTTAGCCCCCCTGAAAGGGAAGGCCATTTATGTGTACCACCCTGCATTTGGGTACTTTCTAGATGAGTTCGAGATTGTACAGGAGGCTGTAGAAACGGGAGGAAAGGAACCGAACCCGCAGACTCTCGCTCAATTGATTCAAAAGGCAAAAGAGGACAAGGTGAAGGTGATCTTTGTCCAGGCTCAGTTCCCCACGCAAGCCGCGCAAACCCTGGCAAGGGAGTTGAACGCTCAGGTAGTTCCCCTGAATCCGCTAGCTGAAAACTGGCTTGAAAATATTCGGCGAATGGGAGAAGCTCTGGTAAAGGCCGCAAGATGAGTGCTTGAGGAAGAAAAGGTCTGCACGGATGGAATGCCCCTTGTGGCGGATTCCCACGAACCGGGGAATGATATCCATAATCTGGCCTATTGGCTGAAGAACGGGAGGGGTTGTGGGGGAAGCAGAAAAAGTGCGAGACATTATTATCCAATTCGAGGAAGTGGCCTTTGCGTACGGTAACATCCCGGTACTGGAGAATGTGCATTTCCATATTCACCGGGGTGAGTTTATCGCCCTTGTGGGGCCCAACGGAGCGGGGAAATCCACTGTGCTGAAACTTCTTCTCGGCCTGATAAAACCGGATAAAGGGAAGATCGCGGTGCTGGGAAAGAGCCCGGAAGAGGCACGGAAACGAATCGGTTACATCCCCCAGCACGCAGATCACGATCCTGAGTTTCCCATATCGGTGCGGGAGGTAGTGCGGATGGGGCGTCTCAAAGGGTTCCGGAGGTTCCGTCCAGATGATGAGGAGGCGGTAACCCGCGCCCTCGCACAGGTGGAGGTGGAGGAACTGGCAGGCCGGTCTTTCGCGGCTCTTTCAGGCGGGCAGCGCCGTAGGGTGCTTGTGGCCCGTGCGTTAGCCGCGGAACCGGAGATTCTCGTGATGGATGAACCCACATCTAACATGGATGCGGAAAGTGAAGCTCGGTTGTATAAAACTCTGGAAGGACTTAAAGGGCAGACCACGATCCTCATCGTAACCCACGACATGGAGTTCGTCTCAGCCCTTACCGACCGGGTACTGTGCATTAACCGAAAGGGAAAGGACGGGAAGGCTCATTCATTGGTGCAGCATCGTGCCGTTGCGGTCGCTGAGCCTGTGATGGGGGGAAGGTTGGAGACAGGACTGTACGGCGGTCGGGTAGCGAAAGTACTCCATGAGGAAACGATCCCGGAAGACAGTTGCTGCATCGAGCAGGGGAGGAAGGCATGAGAAGCTTCCTCCTCGCTTTGGGTAATCCCTCCCTTCCGTTTCTTCGAAACGCACTATATGCGGGAGTCCTGTCTTCGATCCTTTTTGGCGTGGTGGGCGCGGTGGTCACGGTAAAACGGATCGCAGGTCTTGCCGGCTCCATCTCCCATGCAGTCCTGGGTGGAATCGGTCTTGCCCTTTTCCTCTCTGTCCATGGGATCGTCCCAGGAATCACTCCCCTGGCCGGCGCCCTTCTATTCGCCCTACTTTCTGCCCTTATCATCGGGTTTGTGTCCCTGAAGGCCAAACAGCGGGTTGATACTGCCATTAACGCAGTGTGGGCTATTGGTATGAGCCTGGGGGTCCTCTTCATGGCTAAAACACCGGGATACACAGATCCCGTGAGCTACCTGTTCGGGAACATCCTCTTCATCTCGACGGACAACCTGATCCTGCTTGCCCTTCTCGATGGGGTTGTAGTGTTCCTTGCCTACTGGTTTTATCCGCAACTGCAGGCTGCCGCCTTCGATGAAGAGTTTGCCAGAGTGCGGGGAGTTCCTACAGAAGCCTTCTTTTTAGTTATCCTGGGGATCACGGCCGTGTCCGTGGTTCTCCTCCAAACCTTCGTAGGTCTCGTGATGGTGATTGCCATGCTGACCCTTCCCGCAGGAACAGCCTCCCATCTTGCCCGGAACCTGGCTTCCCTCATGGTGTGGGGAGGAGTATTCAGTTTTCTCTTCTCCTTTGGAGGACTGGCGGTGAGCTGGATGTACGATCTACCCACGGGCGCCGTGGTGGTGGTACTGGCCGGTGGGGTATACCTCCTGGCAAGCGGGATTGCCTACGGAAGCAGTCGGTAACTGACAAAGAGTGTCACTGGCGGCCTTTAAAAGGGGCTGACAGGAAGGGGAAAGGGAAGGTAAGCTTACGAAGGGAATCATAGCGTCGGATGGGATTCGGTTGATCTGAAACGATTTAGGGTTCCCTCAAATTCGACTGTATGTTCGAGCTCTGCCTATGTAGAATTTGCCTAAAGTATGTTTTTATTTTTAAGTGAGGCTCTTTCAAAAGTGCTGCTTGGAGATAAAGCCGAAGTTAGAAAAACAGCTTGAATAGAATGATTTTTTTACAATTGCTTCTTACCGGTACTGAAAAAGGTCAAAAAGGGCTCTTGCTTGATTTTTAGGGCAGACCTATCCCATGAAAGTTCATACTAGCCATACCACCGTTCAAGAAATGGGAGGAGAACCCGTTAGAGCCTGAAGAATTTTGAGGGCGGCAAGAACAAGGACTCCACACATCAGCACAAAAGAAACCTTTGCAATCCCTCGAACGAAAAGCTGTTAGGGTAGAAGCCAATCCTTTAGGTGAGGGTTAGTCCGTTCAACGATGGTACGGATTTTGAACCGCTTTTTTTGCGCGGGACAGAACGGGAGTCTTTCAGATCCGCGCCGTTTGTTCGGATCCATGAGCGGTACACGGCCCTTCCCCCTAATATAGTTCGAGATTGGTGCTGCATCGTAGGCCGAGTCCATGATTGAGTAGAGAAAATCAACCTTACGTTCGGTCCACTTTTCCATAGGAATAGCCACTTGCGCATCATGGACATTGGCACCAGTGATAACGGCGGTTACGGGAATACCTCGTACGAACCAGGATGGCCGTGCAAGATAATTGTGTAAGCCGACGAGAGAAGGTTGCTGCACTGGGAGAGTTTGTGAAACCGCAGATCATTCTGAGGTTTGAATCCGCAAGGAGCCGCTTCCTCAGATCACCATTCGTAGGGATCCTGAAAAAGCTCTTTGCGAGAAATGCGCGTAGAAAGGGCTCATTCTCATATGCAGGTCTGCCTGTGTATGCGTTCCTTTTGATCTTATAGGAAGACCCGCCGTTTTGTAAAAAAAAATCACCCATTATGGGACTTTTGAAAAAGCCTATTTATTTTAGCATTTTTCAAGAAGGGAGCTGTTTTCAAATGGCACGTCTTTTCCATTACCGCCCCTACGTTCATCAGGACCCTCTACCCTGATGTGATCTTAAACGATCCTTGCGATGGCGTTCCATTGGTAGATTCCACTTCTATTGGATGGACAGGGGCTTACAGCTCCCTTTCTGCTTGACTTCTGAGCCAGCGGCAGAAGGTTTCGAGGGCAGCAATAGATTTTTCCACAGTATCTGC
>CALKLC010000169.1 GCA_937991975.1 uncultured Spirochaetales bacterium
GTTTCCCCTAACACAGAAAGGTTGGAGATTCGGATCACTTTGGTGAATACATTCTCGATGATGGAACGACACAGACCGGCCATGATGTCCTGGGGGCTCTTCCCGTTCTTCTGCTCGGTGATGATGGTGCTGTTCATGAACACAGTACAGCGGCTGCCCAGTTCCGCGGGATTCCTCGAGTTGAAGGCCGCATCTGCAATTTCTGATACCTTGAAGCCGAGGGATTTGGCGAAATTTTCGAGAAAGGAACCGCACCCGGCAGAGCAGGCTTCGTTCAAGATGATCCCCGTGACGATTCCCTCCGATAGGGAGATCGCCTTCATATCCTGGCCGCCGATATCGAGGATGTAGGTTGCTTCAGGCACGTACTTGCGGGCGGCAGTGGCATGGGCAACGGTTTCTACTGTGTGGAAATCCGCACCGAAGGCTCTGGCAAACAGGTTTTCCCCATACCCCGTAGTACCCACTGCCCTGATCTGCAGATCCACCCCCCGCTTCTGGTATCTCTCGTAGAGGGAAAGAAGGGCTTTCTGCATCACCTGCAGAGGCTCTCCTTCGTTGTTGGCGTAGTAACTTTCGACGAGGGTTCCCTCTTCGTCCATCAGAACAAACTTTGTGGTGGTGGAGCCTGCATCGATCCCCAGGTAGGCTTTAATGGAGTAGGGGCGGCTACCCTTAAGGATGGAATAGGTATCTGATAGGGGGGGGGAACAGGTATCGGTCAGGGAAATGAAAGGGGTATGCTCAGGGGGCAGATCCGCTCTTCTTGCAGCCAGGTACCTTTCGAGAGTGGGAAGAGGTGGAAGACGGTGCCTTTCCTGGAAGGATTCCCGTTCGGCCCTGGAAAAAAAGAAGCTTCTCGAACCAGAAGGAGGCCCTTCCTGCAAGGTTTCCCGGAAAGTAGAAAGCACCTTCAAGGCCTGGGAGGGCTGGAACTCCGATACATACCCCCGGAAAAGAGTTCCGATGGAAAGGGCCGTTCCCAGAGCCACGAAAATTTCCGGACGCTCCGGCCGAATCAGATCACGGGAAGAGAGGCCCAACCGTTCCCCGAACACCCGGATCAGGGTAGGGTTGAAGGTGAGGGGGCCACCCTCGAAGAGAAGGGGTGGTCGAAACTCGAGTCCTTGAGCCAGACCGCCGATGGTCTGTTTGGCTATGGCATGGAGGGCTGACAGGGCAATATCTTCCCGACTCACCCCCTGGTTCAAAAGAGGCTGAATATCGGTTTTCGCGAATACGCCGCAGCGACCCGAGATATCGTACACGTGGTTTCCCTGGGAAGCGTAGGAATCGAACTTTTCCACGGGAATTTTAAGGAGGTGTGCTACCTCATCGATGAAGGCTCCGGTTCCTCCCGCGCAGCTTCCGTTCATACGCATGTCGCCGGCTGTGATGTGGCCCGTGTTCTCGTCGTGGTAGAAGAATACGATCTTTGCGTCCTGGCCACCGAGTTCCACTGCCACCCGTGTCTGGGGATAGAACCGCTTCACTGCGATGGAGTTGGCCACCACTTCCTGGATGTAGAATCCATGCACAAGGTTGGCCAGAGTTCTTCCCCCGCTGCCGCAAACGGCAAGACGATATTCGGCCTGGGGAAATCGATCGAAGATTTCTTGCAGTACCGAAGCGGCTGTTTCGATCTGACAGGCATTGTGCCTGAGGTAGATGGAGTAGAGGGGCTGAGTGCCTTCCGCCTCCAGTACCACAGCTTTTACCGTCGTAGAACCGATATCGAGACCGATCCATAGTTTCATGATAGTTCCTTATTTGAGTCGTTTTCGGAGTTTGCGAAGGTTTGTCTTGGGGAAGGCAGAGCTTCCTGCTGCTCTAAGCTGGTCCTTCCTGTGGTGACGGGAAAACAGGAACAGCAGGATACTCCCGCTCAAGATCATGAGAAAACAGAGAACCTGACCCATGGAGAAGTTCCACGGGGTAAGGAGGAGGTACGGTGGATTGTCTACAGAGGAAAGACGAATCACAAACCCGAGGTCCAGGTCGGGTTGCCGGAAGTATTCAATGAAGAACCGTACTACCCCGTATCCGATCATGTAGGCCCCAATGAGGAACCCCGGGAAAGGCTTCCGTTTCCGAAAGACGAACCAGAGGAGCACCCAGAGAAAGATTCCCTCGAAGAAAGCTTCGTAGAGCTGGGAGGGATGGCGGGGAAGGTTCACCAGGCTTAAAGGAGAGGAGAACTCGATTCCTGCTTCTCGGGCGATCGCCAACAGGCGGGGATCCCGGAGAGGTACCTTTTCTGCGTGGGGGAAGAGCATACCGATAGGAGATGCGGTAACCCGGCCATACAGTTCCCCATTGATGAAATTTCCAAGCCTGCCAAAGGTATAACCGAGGGGTGCAGCCGCTACGATCCGATCCCCCCATTCGAGGATAGAGTATCCCTTTTTCCGGCAGTAGGCTATAACGGCGATTACCGCGCCGATCAGGCCCCCGTGGTAGCTCATTCCCTGCAGGCCCATAAAGCGGAACTTTTCGTCGAAGGGCCAGAACACGAGGAGGGGGTTCCGGAGGTATCGGCCGGAAGGATCGTACAGGAAGGCCGCGAGAATCCGGGCCCCCAGAAGGAGTCCTACGATGGCCCAGAAGAAGAGGTTGGTAAGATCTTCGTTGGAAATGGAAAGTTTCTCTTCCCGAACCTGTATCTTGATCAGGAGGTAGGCCAGGCTGAAAGCTACCAGATACATCAACCCGTACCAGCGAAAAGGGAGACCCGGAATGATTTCCGGTTTCAACCAGGAAGGGTAGGGGATGTAGAGGAGTGTCAGGGAATCCATAAGGATTGCCTCCTATTCGAGGGGGGATTCAGTGATCCGACCGGTAGACTGATCGAACTGGATTTTAATCTTTTTCTTGGGGGATGTGAACTCATGGTACCTCCCGTGACTCTCGATCACCACACCGGGATACACGGTGCCCCGTACCACGATCTCGGAAGGGAAATGTTGCTCGAATTTTTCCCGTAAGTTGAACAGCTTCAGGGATAGCGATTCGATCAGTTTAAGGGTCTTCAGTTTTTCCTTTCGGTACAGTTCCAGATTCGCCCGATCGCCAGACTTTTCGCACTGGCGGATCAGGGTATCCAGCCGAACTTTCGTTTCGTTTAGCTTTTTCATTTCTTTCTCGGCCAGTTCGATCTGATCCGCAATCAGGTAGTCCTGGCCGAAGCTGATCTCCGTATGAATCCCTTTGTCGGTACCGATCCCCGCAGCCGATATCCCATACCTGGCTTTGATGGTTCCCCCAACCAGGTACCCTTTATCCGAGATCAATTCCACTTTCCCGTTGCTCTTGATGGAGCACCGCAAGCAGGCATTTTTCACCTTGACGTCACCCACTGCCAGGACGATCGTTTGTTCCAGGAAGGACGCGTACACGTTCTTTTTCGTACGGAGGACAGCTTTGCCTGCACCCTTTACTCCTTGCTGAATGTAGATGGAGCCATCCGCGGAAAGGAGGGCCGCTTCCACCCCTTCCCCTACCTTGATGTCTCCCTGAGACATTACATAGAAACCCGATAGTACTGAACCGGACACAACCACAGATCCGGGGAACTTGACGTTTCCCGTGCTCATGTCGATGTTCCCCTTGATGATGTGGGATTCCTGGATCGAAATCCGTTTCTTGTCGTAGAGGAGCTCTCCGTTTACCTCTGCAATGAGGACGTTTTTTCCGTTCCGTTCCTCTGTACGGATCCCCGGCCCGATCTCCAGGGTGAAAGGAGCGGCAGCTCTGGCAGGAATTGGCTTCCCTGTAACGTCCCACCCATCCTGCGGAGGGGTATCGGGAGGGAGTACTTCAGCGACGGGTTCCCCTGCTTTCACCATGGTGATGAGATCCCGGTTCTTGTAATCGGCAGTACCATCGCTCCGGATGGTGACCTTTTCCTGGCCAGCCAGTTTGATGAGGAACTTGATCTGATTCGAACCTCCCTCCTGGGGTGGTTGACCGAGTGCTATGGGGATTTCCACTACCGGCTTTCCCATCTTTACACGTTCCAGGGCATCGAGGATCAGGTCTTCCCGTAGCCCTTTCACGATTCCAGCCCGTTCGATCTCTTCCCGAACCCAGTCGGATGTAACCGGTTTTCCCGTACCTTCAGAGGGCGTGAGGGTAAGAAATGCTTCCATTCGATTGGGCGAAAGGGTAACCTTCACCACCCCGTCCTTGTGAGGACGTACCCGCAGCTGGATCCCTTCTTCCGTGGTCCGTTTTTCAAGGATCCCATCCACCGTAGCAATCACGACATTCTGCTTCTTGTCTAAATTTTCGTAGAGAATGAGGGGAGGGTCCTTCCCTGGTATCCCCGGTATGGAGTTCCCGTACACATCAACCCCTGGTTGGCCGGGAATCATGGGACTTAGAACCAGTACCCGCTGGTCCTTCACCACAGGTCCCGCTTCCTGTACCGCCTCCAGGGGAAATGCAGAAAGGGAAGGAATGGTACCGAGAGCCTGGGGGTTCTCAAGGGCTGCTTTTCTCAACTCTTCCCACTCTTTCTGTTCGTAGAACTGGACTGACCACTCGAATTTCCGGTCGGGTCCCTGGGTTGGCGGTTTCCCTTCGCAGAGAAGGTAATCCTTCAGTTCGTAGGTAGGCCCCTGATAGAAGGCGAGGATGTCCGTTTTGATCTTTTCGAAGTTTAGCCCTTTGAGGTTGCTGTTCTTGATGAGGGTTCCCACTTCCTTCAAGGAAAGAGGTTTTCCCTTCCCCCTTCCTTTTCGCAAATACAGGAAAGCTTTCAGTTTGTCCTCTGTGACGCGGATCTCTGCTCTGGAATCGTCAGACTGGCTGATGGGGATGTTCTGTACAGGTTTGCCGAAGGAAAGGATATGCTGCAACAGGGCATCCATCTCATCGGGGGGAATGAGAAGTTCCCGGGGGTAGGAGAGTTTTTCTGCGGCAGAGAGAATTTCTTCCGGTGTAGGAGGCGTGGCTTCCCGGTTGCCTGGGGTGAAGGAGAGATAGCAGGTCGCCCTGTCGGCCGAAAGGGTTACTTCCCACGTGTGAGGCTGGAAGGGTATGATCTCTGCCCAGTTTTTTCCCCACCTGACGAATCCTGTCTGTTGAGCGATAAGCTCCCCATTCTTCTTTTCGATTCCCCGGCCTGCGTACACGTAAGGTTCGATCAAGGGATCGAAGGGGATGGTGGATCCATTGACCCCCTTGCCCGGAATCCCCTCCTGCATGGGTTCGATGAGAGCTACTTTTTCCCCGGCCTTCACGTATCCCAATCCGAGCACGGTGGGATCCACGTAGACCCGCTCCTGGACAACCTTTTTCTCGAAAGCAGTGACTGTCTCTCTTTTGGAAGGGAGAAAGGGAAGGGAGGGTTTTTTTTCGATCACTTTTTCTACGGGCACCCGTTCTACTTTTTCCTGCGTGATGATGGGTAGCCCTGCCAGCGACAGGGCTGCCCGGGCATCCTTCTGGAGGGATTCGGGGACGGGTAGGTTCTGCCACACAGGCTTTTCAGGTTGCGGGTTCTGGGGCGGGATTCCCTTTGCTACCACGAACTCTGCAGGTTCGGGTGCTTTTTCCAACTGCTTCAGGATTTTTTCCAGGTTCTGGGGAGAGATCCCTTCTTTGATTCCATGAGTCATCAGCAGGCTTACCAGGTCCTGTACATCCAGCTGGGTCGTCTCGGTTCCGGGTTTGAATTGCAAAACAGCCTCGAGGAAGTTGTTTCGTGTGTTAATTGTGATGGTCCCTTTCAGAACAAACTTTTTGGATGGCATTCCCGGCCCTCAGGTTCCTTTCAGAAAGTTCATCAATTTGGCTTTCAAGAACTGGTTTTCTTTCTTGAGCTGGTTGATTTCGATCTGCTGCATCTTCACTGTTTCGATGAGATCTCCCGTAGAGAGAGCCCCTGTATGAAGGAGTTCTTCCAGGTAATCCATCTTTGCTTCGAAATCCACTTCCGCCTCCAGGGTCGCCTCCTGGTAGGATTCATCCACCGGAGTAAGAGTGGGATCTTCCTCCCCTTCTGCCTGGATTAGTTTGTCTGCAATCCGTTTGATTGCGGTGGAAAGGATCGATTGGGGTTTATAAATCAGGATGGGGAGCCGGGAACCCAGAGCTATATCCTGCAGGTCGTCCCGATAGATGATGCCCAGATGCTCGAGATCGATATTGAGGTACTGCTGGCAGGAACGGCGAAGTTTGTGGGCTTTTTCTGCATCCCGGGGATCCTCCACCATATTGAAGACGAGGCGGGGGTGAAAATGTGCAATGTTCCGTTTGAAGTTCTCGTAGGTTTCCAGATCGCGGGAGCGGATCTGTTCCAGAAGCCTCGGTATGTAGATACTTTGCAGGGCAGTTCCCTCTTTCCGTAGACTTTCCAGGTATTGAAACGCTTCCGATTTCTTTTTCATCGACTGTCCCAGGATACGGAAAATCGTATTCTTCAGGAACAGGTACGCATTCACGGTAGCGATGGGAGTAGGAGCGGTAATGACGATTCCCCTTCCGGCAAAGAGAAAGAAATCGAGAACCGTGTTATGGGTGCCGGCTCCCAGATCGACAATGAGGTAGTCTGCTTCAAGGGACATCAGGGCGCGGCGGATTTTCTGCTTCTGATGGGCAGTGATATTGGCAGCACCTGGAATTTCCCCATCTCCCGGGATGAACCATACGTTGGGGTATTCTGTCTGGACAAGGATGTCGGATATTTGAAGATCGGGACGGTTAATGAAAGCCCCCACGCCACCTTCGGAAGGTGGGATTCCCAGCATAAGGTGCAGGTTCGACCCCCCCAGGTCAAGATCGCAGAGTACCACCCTCTTTCCCGCCTGCCCAAGAGCGAGGGCAAGGTTTGCCGCCAGAAGAGTCTTTCCTACCCCCCCCTTCCCGCTTGCGATAGGGACTATATGCATCTAGGGCTCCTGTTGATGGGGATAGAATAGCAGAAAGAGGAAAAAAAGAAAATCGATCCATCCAATAGTGAGGGGTACAGTGATTCCCCATCGGATAGATTTATCTATTCCTCCCGAAGGTATGAGGTAAAAGAAAAGTACAAGGATCCCCAGAGGAATCAGCTCCAATGCCTTCCCAAATAGGAGGACGGGACGGAGGAAAGGGATCCGTTCCGGTTGATAGGCAGAAAGGAAGAACAGGAGGGGAATCACTAAAAGGGGAGCATTTACCCAGAGGAAGTAAAGAGTGTAGATGACTCTTCCACCAGGATTCGCCAGAAGGGAAACAAGGGAGTAGAGGAAAATGAATCGGAATACCTCCCAGAGGCAGCCTATATAGAACAGGTTTTCTTTTTTCCACATTGATTGGAATACTACGGAGGGCTCGAGTGGTGGTCAATACGTTAAAAATACGGTACTCTATAGTGTATATAGGAAAGGAGCTTTATGAGTGATAGATATACCGAAGAGAATCTTCCCGCATCTTCAATCACTCCGCCGGGAAGGAAGATGCCCTGGGTGGGCGTGAGTATCGCGACTGGTTTGGTTCTGGTAAGTCTGCTGCTTGCTCCTGCTCTGATGGCTCAGGCAGTGGATGGGAAGACGCAGAACCTACTTTCGTTGTTCCAGTTCATCTATCTCTACGTGCAGAATAACTATGTGGATCCTGTGGATGCGGAGAAACTGATAGATGGGGCCTTGAAAGGACTGTTCGAAAGTCTCGAAGATCCCCATTCGGCATACCTGACCGAAACAGACATGCGCTCTCTCGGCGATACCACCGCAGGGGAGTTCGGCGGGGTGGGATTGTACATCAACAAGCAGGTGCTTCCGGAGGGAAGTAAGGAGACTTCTTCCTTCGTGGAAGTGGTTTCTCCCATCGAGGGAACTCCTGCTTATCGAATGGGCATCCAGGCGGGAGACCTCATCCTTAAGATCGATGGGGAGTCCACGGAGAAACTCAGTATCGATGAAGTGGTGAAACGGTTACGGGGGCAACCGGGAACTACGGTAACGGTCACCATCCGACGGGGCCCTAACCTTCAGTTCGATGTCCCCCTTACCCGTGCCGTGATCCAGGTCCCTACCGTACGGTACGGGATGATTCCTGGCGGAATCGGCTATATCCGTATCATCCAGTTTACTCCGTATACAGATGACAAGGTTCAGGAAGCCATAGAATCCTTCCGCGCTTCAGGATACAGGTCCCTCGTGATCGATCTGCGGATGAATCCCGGAGGCCTGTTGAACTCCGTGATCGATACAGCGGATCTATTCTTCAATGATGGTGCTATCGTGAGCACCCGGAGCCGAATTCCTGCCGAGAACGCTCTGTATGAAGCCAAACCAGGCTCTATCGTACCGGCTGATATTCCCATAGCTGTTCTGATCGATGGAGGGTCTGCTTCTGCTTCGGAAATTTTTGCCGGTGTGATGAAGGACCGCAAGCGGGCTACCCTTTTCGGAACAAAGACCTATGGAAAAGGATCGGTCCAGCAGGTACGAAGTCTCGGTAGAACGGGGTTCCGATTGACCACGGCCCGCTACTATACTCCTGCGGGGGTTACAATCGATAAAGTGGGGGTCTCCCCGGACCAGGAGGTCAAAGAACCCCCTTTAACGGAAAAAGAAACGGAAGCCTACTCCAAATTGATCTCTTCCCGGAAGATCCCCGGTTTTGTCAGTGAAAATCCCAACCCTTCGGAGCGGCAGATCCAGCAATTCGTAGACAGGCTGCGGAGGGAAGACCCCGACCTGTCGGATCGAATCCTGAAACGAATGATCCGGAATGAGATCAACCGGCACCTGCCGAATCCGCCGGTGTACGATCTGGAGTACGATCTGGTACTGCAGGAAGCGGTAAAGTTTCTGCGGGAGAAGACCCAGGGGAGGTAGATGGATGCACACCCTTCACCTCCAAACCCACGCTACCACAGAGCTACTGGACATTACTCGAGAAGTGCAGGGTCTCGTATCGGCCTCTAGTGTGAGGGAGGGGCTCTGTGTGGTGTACGTTCCCCATACCACCGCTGGGGTTACCATCAACGAGGCAGCAGACCCTTCCGTGAAGGCAGATCTATTGATGGAGCTGAACAAGATCGTGCCCTTTCAGGATCGATACCAGCACAGCGAGGGAAATTCAGCGGCGCATATCAAGGCCACCCTGGTCGGCTCCAGCGTTACCATTCCCATCAGCGGAGGATCCCTCGCTCTGGGAACCTGGCAGGGAATTTACTTCTGTGAGTTCGATGGCCCCCGTAGACGCCAGGTCTTCGTGCGAATCCAGTGACGATCTATGCGGTTGTTCGTTCTGCCATCCTCCTTCCAGGGGCAAGAGGTGATCCGACTCGAGGGAAAGGACTACCACTATCTGGTTCGGGTGCTGCGGAAGCGGGTGGGGGATTCCTTCAATGCCTCTGATGGGGAAGGGACCCTCTACTATGTGACCGTGGAAGAGATTGATCCTTCCTCCTGTACCCTTCGGGTGCAGCGGAGGGGGCCCCTGGAGGGTTCCTTTCCCGAAATCACTCTGTTCCAGTGTATCCCTAAGGGAAGGAAGCTGGATCTCATCGTTCGGCAGGCAGTGGAGCTGGGGGTGTCCCGAATTGTGCCTGTAGTGAGTAAATATTCTATATCTCGGTGGGACTCACCCGAGGAAAAGATCCAGAGATTACAGCGGATTGCCCGGGAAGCGGCCCAGCAGAGCGGTTCGCCGGAGGTACCGGAGATTTTACCCTCCCTTCCGTTGAAAGCTATTGGAGAGTTCTTTCACCCACAGGAACCGGATCGGTTGGGGCTTTTCTTCCACCAGGCCCCCCTTGCACGAACCACCCTCCATCAGTATCTTTCCATCTGTCGAAAGGCGATAGCGCTGGTGATCGGCCCTGAGGGGGGGCTATCCGAGGAAGAGGTAGCCCATCTGAAGCAAGGAGGGTTCTTCCCCGTGTACCTGGGGCCTTCGGTGCTGCGCACCGAAACTGCACCGGTTTTTGCGGTAGCGGCAGTGCAGATTCTACTATTGGAGAAGACCGCGTGGAAGTTGCATCAGGAAGGTTAAGGATCAAAAAAGAGCGGATTCTCGGAATCCCCATAGATACGATCAGTCCCGAAGAACTGGATGACACACTTACGGGCCTCCTTAAAAAGGAGGGGGTGTGTCCCATGGTGTTTCTGAACCTCTGGGACCTGCTAAAAGCCCGGCGGAATCCAGAGTTTCGAGCCTGGGTGGAAGGAGCTGCCCTGGTAATTCCGACATCCAGGGGGATCCTGAAGGGTGCCCGATTCTTGAAAAAGAGGGTTCCCCACAGGTACTACCCCTTCGATGTGGTAATCCGGCTCTTCCGAATTATGGAAGAAAAAGGGCTTTCCCTGTACCTCCTGGGTGGGAAACTACCCTACCTCCAGCAGGCAGAAAAGAATCTGAAACAGACATTTCCCGGGTTGAAACTTGTGGGCCGTTATCCTGGATACTACCCTGTGCAGGTGGAAGGGGACATCCTGCTGGCCATGCGGAAAGCATCCCCCCACTGCGTTCTATTAGGATCGGGACTTAAAGGGAAAGACCGATGGGCAGTGCGAAAACGGGAATCCTTGCCTCCTTCGATCGTGATCTATAGCCCTGAAACCTTCGATATCATATCGGGTAAACGGATCCGGCCTTCGAGGGAAACGGTTGAAAAGGGCCGTGAGTATGTCCCGGAGCTTATCCGACATCCCTGGAGGGTGTTCCGGGGAGTGTTCTACCTGTACTACCTGTTGCTCCTCCTGGTATACAGGATTCAGAAACGGTAGGGGGGTGTGTCTACTAAAATGTACTGAAATCAATTTTTCTTCGTCTTTGCTTTTTCTAAACGGTACAAGGATACTGCGATATGCTTCTTCATCGCTTCTGCGGCCTGATCAGGTTTTTTTTCTTTTATGAAATTGATGATGGTTCGGTGTTCGTTTAGTTCCTCTATCAGTACGCTCTCTTTGATATGTTTAAAAAAAATTTTGCGACGGGTGACGATCAACGTTTCCTTCATGTTTTCAAAAAGATTGATTAGAATCCGATTACCCGAAATCCGAAATAAATGGCTGTGAAAAGCCATTCCTAATTCGAAGCTGTACGTCTTGCTTTCCAGTGCCGAAAAACATCTGTTCAGGGTCTCTTCAAGCAGCTTAATGTCCTCTGAAGAAGCTTTTTCTGCCGCTATTGCCGCGAGTCCCGGCTCTATAATAAGCCGCGCTTCCATTATTTCTTTAATTATATTTTCGTTTTCAGGCTCTGATGCGTAGCGAAGCTGTTTGATACGGAAGACCGCCTGGTCGGATACGTAGGTACCTCGTCCACTCTTTGATCGCAGAATTCCCAACAGTTCCAGAGCTTTGATGGATTCACGAACGGAATTTCGGCTTACTTCGAACATCCCGGCAAGCTCGATTTCTCCCGGTATCTTTTCGCCTTCTTTCCAGCGCCCTTCCAGGATGATAGAGATGATCTGGTTTGATATTTCTTCGTAGAGGTTTTTGCGCCGGGCCGGGGTGATCATACGCTCCTCCATTCTAAAAGGAATAGTACCAGCATTCACAGGTCCGACGCAATGATCCATATACTCTTTCTGCTCTATCCGTTTTCCACAAGGTCGAGTATCCCCTTCTTTGAAAGACCGTTGAGGCCTAGACGTTCCAAGGTTCTTCCGGTGCTTATTAGATCTTTATTGAGCAGTAAAGATCCTAGTTTGCATATAGTTCCCATGTATTCTGTCTGTACCCCCAGTTTTTCTCCCAGAGAAACCATCGGTACGAGACCCATCGGTATGTCTTCCAGCACATAGCGGGTATCGATTTTTTTCTGTCCTTCAATTTCCCAGTATGCTTTATTGAGTTTTACTGTTTCCGAAAGGGTTGGTGCCTCTACCCCGTACATGGTTTTATACATCTGTAAAACAGTAGGCAGTGAGAGTCCCGCAGCAGCACCAAGGGAGACCCTTTCTGTATCCAGCCTTTCAATAAACGCACCGATGGTCGGAGTTATTCCATCCAGGTAGTACTTCCAGTCCCGGCCAGATTCGATGAGGGAAATATTGAGTAAAGAGGGTGCAGGATGCATCACCGCGTTCAGGTTCGTCAGACTTGTTTCAAGAATGTTCCGTGCGGGAACAATCTGGGGGAATGCCTTGCTCAGAACACTTACGACATTTTGCGTCTTGCTTGCGGGAATGGCAGCGACTGCAAGCTGCTGTTTGATTCCTTTTATGGAAACCTTTGCCGGAGCGATAGCGCGGCACGCATAAATGAGCGATTGAGCCTCACAGATGGTAATTTCATTTACATTGACTTTTTTCTCTAAAAAAACCTGGCGGAACTCCAGGGCACCGAATGTAGCGCCAGGATGGATAAAGACAATTTGACCCGGTTTGATAAATCCTGCCATCGCCTCTGCTATTTCTCGATGGGCCAGGGCTGGGGCTATAACCATTGCAATATCCGCGCCCTGAAGAACATCGGCCATATTTCTGGAGGCGAATTCCACGGGGCCGAATCCTTTAACCTCACCGCTGACTTCAACTCCACCTCGAGCGTTGATGGCAGAGACTGTTTCATCGACGATATCATAGAGCCGAACACGGTAACCCATCATTCCAAGATGGCCTGCTGCGGACTGTCCGCCGTTGCCTCCGCCGATAACAGCCCAAACAGGAGTGTTGTGCTGTGACATTATGATCACCTCCTCAATGTTTACATGTTTCATGAGTCGTTAAAAAAGCCCAGGTTGGAAACCTGGGCTTTCCATTTCACGTCTTATTTCGTCAAGCTGTCGAAGAGTTCGGCGCCATAGTCGCCCTTGATCTGGGGCCAGACTTCTGCCTTGACTTTGTCTGCGAGGACTTTGAGTTCCGCGTCGGAGAAGGGGATGATCTTGACTCCAATACCCGCCAGTTGCTTTTCGTATTTTTCAGTCTCCTGCGGTGCGGATTCGAAACGGGCTTTTTCCATTTTAACCGCTGCCTCGTTCAAGATTTTTTTCTCTTCCGCGCTTAATTTGTTGTATAGGCTCAAGTTCATGTAGAGAAACCACATTTCAAAATGACTGTTGACAGGGAGGTAATATTTCGTCAGGTCCCGGAAACTCGACCAGTATCCTTCCGCACCGGAACCGATGAGTCCGTCTACGATTCCCGTTTGCATGGCAGTGAACGCTTCGGAAAAAGCTATGGGAGTTGCCATAAACCCGAGAGCCTCAGCTGTCTTTTCGAAAGACTTGATTCCCGGGACCCGGATTTTAAGCCCCTTGGACACGAAGGGATTTTTTGGTTCTTTCGGTTCCTTGGAGAGGGCAATTCCCCCAAAATATTTGGGATAGAGGGCAAGGATCTTGAGATTTTCTTTTTGCGCCATTTTGTCCACCGCTGTTACGAGTTTGCCATCACGGGCGAACATTTTTTTGACCTCATCCCAGGTGGAAACCAGGTAAGGGGCACTGGTAATTCCCAGGGCCTTTGTAACGTTGGTGCCAAAGGGAGCGAGCTGCATTTCCACGTCTCCCACACTGATACGCTCTTGAACAACGGTGTAGTTTCCAAGCTGGCTCGCGGGATACACGTTGATTTTTATTTTACCATTTGATGCTTTCTGCACATTTTCTACAAAAGCCTTCACATCGACATCCGTCGAGGTCCCTTCGGGACGAACGTGGCCGACCTTCCAAACCCGTTCTTTTTCACCTCCTGCGTAGGCCGAAAAAACAACGGATAGCAGGATCAGAGCTACAACAATCATTCGGATCTTTTTCATTTCGATCTCCTATTATTGAAAAGATATAAAGATCGGAGCTACGCTCCGCTGAATCCCTCATGCGAACCCTGCCAGGCGGGGAAGAAACATCGCCAGGTCAGTCCAGAAAGTCGTTAGGAATACCACAGGCACGTATCCCACCAGCAGAAACACCATAGTCGGCCCCAGAATCTCCTTGAATTCGCATTTGCCTATTCGCATTCCCAGATAAAGGATACTGGCGTAGGGCGGAGTGACTCCTCCCATCGCGAGGTTAACTCCCATAATCGCAGCGAAGTGGACAGGACTGATTCCCAACTCCTTCACGAGGGGGAGAAGAAGGGGAGCGAGGAGAATCATGCCGGTAACGTCGTTGACGATCATCCCTACCAGGAAAAGGAATAGATTGATGGCTATTAAAAGGATGATCCGATTCCTGGTAATACTAAATAAGATTTCCACCAGGGCCTGGGGGACTCGTAGCATCACGTAGGTCTGGCTAAGCATAAGGGTGAAGAGGATCATAGTCATGATCGACCCTATGGAGGTGGAGGCATCGTTCACGAGTTTCTTGAGGTTTTTCTTGTTGAGTTCTTTGTAAATAAAGACCCCGATGGGAACTGCCGTGACCGCCGCAACCGCGGCAGCTTCGGTAGGAGTAAAAATGCCTCCATAAATTCCCCCCAGTATGATAAAAGGAAGCAAAAGTCCCGGGGCCGCCAGCTTGATCCTGTTCCAATTCTGTTTTCTCTGTTCTGCCGCAGGTAACATTTTTTCTAGTTTAATGTTGAATTTCCTGGACCAGATCATATTGATGATGGAAAACACAAGAATAACCGCGATTCCGGGTCCGACGGTTGAAAGAAAGGCCGCAAGGATAGAGGTGTCCGTTACCCATCCGTAGAATATCATGATAATACTTGGGGGTATCAGAAGCCCGAGGATTGAAGATACGGTGACAAGGGCGGTGGCATACCCTCTGGGATATCCTTGTTCTACCATCCTGGGTATTAGAATGGGTCCTGTGGCTGCAACCCCTGTGAACCCACTGCCGGATATGGCACCAATGATTCCGCAGGTCACCACCGCGACCACCCCAATACCCCCCTTAATGCGTCCTACGAAAATATCCACGAAGTTCAAAAGGTGCTTAGCGATTCCGCTTCCTGCGATTAAAGTCCCCGCCAGAATGAAAAGCGGACTCGCCAGGAGGTTAATGCTTATGATTTGATTGAACCCCCAGAGCATCATGCTCTTCATAGAGGCACCGCCGAATATGGCCATGAAAGCCAGGGCACCGCCGAAACAATAGGGAAGAGGCACGCTCAAAATCAGAAGAACGACTAAAAGAATTACATCCATCGCCACTATCGTTAGCATACGATTCTCCTTATATGGTTTTAGCCCGGTGCAGGTCCCTCACCTGAAGGGCAATTTCATAGAGTTCTATGAAAGTGAACATGGTCATGAGTATGAGCCCTATAAAGAGGGCACTCTCGGCAAAAAACATAGGCAGATAGAGGAGATCGCTGAGCTTCCACGTGTTCAGGGAATACATGAAGAACCACCATGCCCAGTAAGTAAGCCAACAGCTCACGATGGCGGCCACAGATGTTTTGATAAGTTTAAATAGAGCTATATTTTTTTCCTTGTGTATGTAGAGGACTAAAACACCGCATTCGATATGGCTCCGTTCCCTGGATGCGTTGGAACCGCCTAGCATATACAGCCATATGGTGGGGAAGAGAAGAAGTTCCTCAATACCCATGAGCGGAAGTTTAAGTACATACCTTAATATGACCTGTATAGTAACAAGGATTGGGATCAAGATTACTAGAACAGTAAGGACAATTTCTTGCAGTCGTCCTATAATTCTTAGAATTGTCGTATCTCCCAAACTTCTCATGTCGATTCCTCCTTAGGTGATTCCTGCCACCTTGCAGCAATAGAGGGAACATCCCTCACTCGAAAGCAGGCTGTTTTAATGTCCTGCTGTTGGACAGCTATACATTTAGGATATCATGGATTAACGTTCTGTCAAGCTTTTTTTGCGATTTGAACCTCGCATCCCAGGCAGGAAGGCCAGACACAAAACCTATATGAAGTGGTGCCAAAATTGTGGCGGTCACATAAACGGTGTTAGGATAAACTTTCTATCATTGTGAGTCCTTGGCGTAGCCGGCATTTGCTGG
>CALKLC010000170.1 GCA_937991975.1 uncultured Spirochaetales bacterium
CCTTCTCGGAGATGCGGACGATCTGGTACCCTGCCCTGGGTATATTCCTGAGGATATTGTCATTACACAGTTCGATTAAGGCTTCCCGTATGGGTGCTCGACTGACGTTGAACTTTTCCATCAAGCGGGTTTCTACCAGGAGTTCGTCCATCGGAACTTCATTGTGAAGAATCATCTTGAGGATCTGGTCATAGATTCGGGATTTCAATGTATCCCCATACCGATCGAGTGTGCTCATCACTCCCCTGGCACCCTTCCTTTTTGATCTGAACCCAGTCCGGAGCCCGCTTCACCAGGCCCATTTACTGATCAGACTATTAATATGATCAGTAGTATGATTTGCAGTATCTCATGACTTTTGACAATCGTCAAGAGGAACCTTAAGATACTTTGTATCAGCCACTGAATAATACTGTTTTTGTAATATTTAAATCAAGGGTTATGAAAACACTCTCAAGAGGGATTGATACCGCTGGAACATCCCCTGGCTTCTTTCAAGGGTGCGAACAGTGAATGCAAGGGGATTGGGGAGGACCGCCGCCAGTCTGCAGTACTGATCTACGGATAGATGTTCTGGTTTTGCCTTGTAGTACACCTTTGCCGCATTGCCGATTCCAAACACTCCGGGCCCCCACTCGATCAAATTGAGGTATAGTTCCAGAATCCTCTGCTTGGGTAAAAGGGCATCCATCTCAATGGCTATGAAAGCCTCTATATACTTCCTTAGCAGGTTCTTGTGGGGAGTGAGGAACAGGGTGCGGCTGAGTTGCTGGGTTATCGTGCTCCCCCCAAAAGCGATCCTTCCCAGGGCCTGATTTCGTTGATAAGCGGTCTTGATAGCTTCCAGATCTATCCCATGATGCTCGTAGAACCTCCGGTCTTCCAGAAAGATGAATAGCTTCGGTACCCAGGTGGGGAGTTTCTTGAGAGGAACTGGATGAACAGGTTGTACCCGGTACCCATAAAATACAGCCCGGTAGATCATGAGGGAAGTTACAGGAGGGGTCCAGAACCGTAGTGAAAACAGGATGGGAGCTAATACCAGGGCTCCCACAATATGGAGACAAAAAACCCCCATTATAGATGCCTGAATCACCTTTCTAGCTGAGGAAAAAATCCTGTATGTATTCACCATTTTCTCTATTAGCTATACAGAATGGTGCGAACTTTTTCAAGATCCCCTCTTGTCCTGTTCCATTTCTTTTCGATAAGATACGACATGATCCGTGTAAATCCTCATTACTCAAAATTGGCTGCTTCGTACCTGTTTTCTACCATTGCAAAAAAGGTAAAAGAGTACCAGGATTCCCACCCGGAAGCGAACATCATCCGAATGGGAATCGGAGACGTAACCCTTCCCTTACCCAAAGCATGTATACAGGCTTTTCATGAAGGTGTGGAAGAGATGGCTTCTGAGAAAACCTTCAAGGGGTATGGCCCTGAACAAGGGTATCCTTTTCTGAGGGAAGCCATTGCAACCCACGATTTCCAAACCCGTGGAATATCCATCCAGGCAGATGAGATCTTCGTAAGTGATGGAGCCAAGTGCGACACAGGGAACTTTCAGGAACTTTTTGCCCAGGATATCCGTATCGCGGTTCCCGATCCTGTGTATCCGGTATATGTGGATACCAACGTGATGGCAGGCAGAACCGGATCGTTTCAGAACCATCGGTACGAAGGACTCGTGTACCTCGAATCAACCGAAGAGAACGGCTTTGTCCCTTCTCCGCCGAAAGAAGAAGTGGATTTGATCTACCTCTGTTTTCCAAACAACCCCACAGGGGCGGTCGCAAGCCGGGCACAACTAGAGGAATGGGTAGAGTACGCTCATCGACATCACGCCTTGATCCTCTTCGATGCGGCCTATGAAGCGTACATTCGTGACCCCTCTATTCCTCACTCCATCTATGAAGTTTCCGGAGCAGAGGAAGTATCTGTGGAGTTCCGGAGTTATTCGAAAACAGCAGGATTCACCGGTACCCGATGCGCCTACACAGTGGTACCGAAGAAGGTAAAGGTGTACGACGAGGGGGGAAGAGTCGTTTCCCTCCGGGACATGTGGAACCGAAGGCACACCACCAAGTTCAACGGAGTTTCCTACCCTGTGCAGAAAGCGGCAGCTGCCATTTATACGGAGGAAGGGAAGCGTCAGGTACAGGCAAATATCGATTATTACCTGGAGAATGCCCGGATCATTCGGGAACGGATGAACAGTCTCGGCTTCCCCTGCACGGGAGGAGACAATTCCCCCTACATCTGGGTAAAAACGGGACAGGATAGCTGGTCTTTCTTCGATTTCCTTCTAGGAAAAGCTCAGGTCGTAGTCACCCCTGGAAGCGGTTTCGGCCGCTGCGGAGAAGGCTACATCCGTATCAGTGCGTACAATAGCCGGCAGAATGTCCTGGAAGCGATGGAGCGCATATCCCGCTTGAAGGGATCCCTATGACCCCCCTGAGAACCCCATGAAAGACCGGTACCTACCCCTCTCGGTAAAGGCGAACCTGGTACTGCTCGTTATTTTAACTCTTGGATTGGGGATAGTAACTTTTCTTTATTACAGGGAAGTAAACGACACAATTACATCTTCCATAGAAAACAGCTTGAAGAATCAATCTCAAATTTTGTATAGCGCCATACAGAACTTCATGCTTCCTGGCGAAGCTCCCCTTGCGGTACAGTTCTTCCGCGATATTCAGGATTTAAACCCTTTGTATCAGGTGCGCCTATTTCGTACCAATGGAGTGCCGGCGTTTTCGGATAATGATACCATTCAGGAGGTGAACCGGCGTATCAACAGGAATCGGTTCCTTCCCAGAGAAACACAACTGATCCAGCCCACCCCGGCCGCACCACCCAAGGCTTTAGATGCGGCTAAAAATCGACCTGCCCGGGATCTTTTTCTCAGAACAGAGAGCGAAGGACGGGTCAAAGTTCTTATCTATAAACCCCTCATTAACCTTCCTAAATGTACAGGTTGCCATGGCCCGGATCATACAATTCGAGGGATCGCGGAGATCAGCACAGACATCACCCAATCGATACAGGCACAGGGAGAAACAATTGTGAAAGCCGCCCTCCTGTTCGGAGGGGCCCTGGTAGCGCTTTCTCTCAGTTTAGGCAGGTTCCTACACCGACAGATCATTCGTCCCGTACGGGAAATTGGAGAGGTATGTGCGAGCGTCACTGCAGGTAATTTTCAAGTAAGGACTTCCATAGAGCAGAAGGATGAAATCGGGGACCTGGCCTTCACAGTGAATACCATGGTAAAAGGTCTCCATGAACGGTTCGAACTCTCCAAGTATGTTTCCAGCGCAACCCTTCAATCCCTGCAGGATGACTCCACGGCAAAAAAAATCTCTGCCACCGTATTTTTCAGCGATATTCGTGGCTTCACCGCTTTTTCGGAACACATTCCCCCTGAAACGGTTGTTGAACTTCTGAATCGTGTCCTTAGCCTGCAGACAGATATCATTCATTCCTATGGGGGAGACGTGGACAAGTATGTGGGGGACGAAGTTGTGGCAGTGTTTATAGGAGAAACCGCACCTGTGCAAGCGTCAAAGGCAGCCCTGGAAATTCATAGAGTACTCAAGGAAAAGGCAGATGAAATAAATGCCCTAGGAGTCGGGATTGGGATCACTACAGGAGAACTCATTCTGGGTAGAATTGGCAGCGAAAAGAGGGCCGACTTCACAGTAATTGGCGACACAGTAAATACTGCCTCCCGATTTTGCAGTGCAGCTCAGAAAGGCCAAACCATCATCTCGGAATCGGTGTTCCGCTTTCTTCCCCCTTCCCTACGAACAGAAGGACCTTACCTTCTCAAAGTAAAAGGAAAGACCGAAAAACAACGGGTTTATATCCTGAAAGAGGTTTAATATGAGAAATGCCTGCAGTACGGCAATCCTGCGAATTCTTGTGGGGATTACTTGTATACTGATTGGGGTATCTGCATGTTCCAAAAAGGAAACCCTTCTGCTACGGACTGCCGAGTATCGGACATGGGAGAAAACTACACCCGACATCCTTGATTATCCGATTCCCGGGCACGAAGACAAATACCGACGAATCTTTATCAGTCCAGAAGGATACACCCCCGGTATCACAGCAAAGGGAGGACGAACGTACTATTCCTTTCCTGCTGGAACACAAATTATTAAGGAAATCCTTGATCCTTCCTGGAATGGAACCGATCCTCCTCTGATGCTTACGGGAATGGTGAAAAAGCCGGAAGACCCTCGCGCACGGGGAGGGTGGTTGTGGATCGTGTATGTCCCAAAAACCGGGAAAGAAATGGTTATAACCGAAGAGTTCTGTATTACCTGCCACGCAAACGCAAACGAGCCGCATCCGTACGGAGACAAAAACAGAAAGAATGAGTTTCGAGATTATGTGTTCTTTCCGCCCTCTGTCGATTCTGGTCCGGTAAAACAAGATTCAAGTTATTAGAAATACTATAGGAGGCCTGCATGATCGATCTAAAAGTGAACAGTCCGATCCGTGAAAAGAATATCCAGCGTTGCAGGGAGAAAGGGATTCTTCTACCCACTTTTAACCACATGAAGCATCCCGGCA
>CALKLC010000171.1 GCA_937991975.1 uncultured Spirochaetales bacterium
AGGAACCCAAATAGAGTTCGTAAGGATGCGCAGCCCTAAAAGTACACTTCCAAGGACAAAGGCGAGGAAGATTCCCCACCCCCCCTGGTACCCATGGGCAGATGCAAAGGCTAAGGTGGTAATCAGACCGGCACCCCATGAAGAAACAGTTAAGGCTCGTAACTCCTGGAATAAGTATCCCCTAAAAAAGAGTTCTTCAAAAAAAGCCCCCATCCCGAGTGCGAGTACCAGCAAGGGGAAAAGATCGAACCGGTAAAACCGCCATCGAAAGGGAGGTCCCATGAGTTCCTGAATCCTGTCGGATAGATACGCAGCGATGAGGATGCTTATGCCCGCAAGAACGGAGAGGAAGATCCAGCCTCCAATTCCCCAAAAGAGAAAAGAGACCCGAAAGGGTATATAGCCATACTGCTCCATCTTTCTATTTCCGATAGAATGAATCAAATAGCATACGAGAAGGCTTTGAAACAGAGCCGTAAGAGCAGTAATCAGGAGAAATTGGGGATTGTTGAACTCCATCCCCGTAGGGCCTCGGGCTTGCAGGAAGGTTGGAAGGAAAAATAAACAGTAAAGCAGCACAGGCTCTTTACAGCGCCTTCCGATTTCTACTACAATTTTTCTATCGAACATGTATTCATTCTACAAGAATTTGCCGAAAATGGTTACAGGGGAAAAGGACTAGGAAGATGAGTATTGTCCTGATCGTAGTATTGGTATTGGGGGGGCTCTTTGTTTTCTTTGTACTTCGGGGAGGTGGTTTTAGCTTCCCCTGGCTGGAATTCTACGTTCGCGGGAAAGAATCGGGCTTTAAGTTACGAGAAATTAACTTACTTCGGCATATTGCAGTAGATAATAAATTGAAAGATCCCGCGTCCTTATTCTGGTCGGAAAGGGTTTTGGATCGCTGCATTCGAGGTACCATCATCCGGTTCCGTTCCCGGAACCAGATGCAGAATCCAAAAGCGTTGGATTTTTTGAATAAATTGTTCGATTTTCGGAAACAGGTAGAGTTCAGTCTCCCCAAGTACCGGGTGGGTATTCGTTCTACCCGAAACATTCCACCCGGACAACGGATTCGCATTCCTTTCCAAGGAGCCGGAGTGTACGAATCCCAGGTGGTGGAAAACATGCGGAAATACCTTGCCATTGCCTACCCGAAAGGCAAAGCCCTGCCCCCTGGCTTTTCCTGGGAAGGGCAAAAGATCCAGGTTTACTTCTGGAGAGCAGAAGATGCCGGGTACTATTTCGAATCGAAGGTGTTGGGGGATTACCTGGATCGAAAGTATCCGATCCTTCACATCGCCCACTCGGATAATCTGATCCGCAATCAGCGGAGAGGCTCCATCCGTGCTTCTTTTTCAGGTACTGCCAGTTTGTACCCATTGAAAAGTATCACGCAGGCGAGTGAGGTGATAGAAACTTCGCCTGGTTATCGATGCAAGATGCTGGACGTTTCAGAGGATGGCTTTGCAGTAATCGTGGGAGGTCAGGCGAAAGCCGGGTTACCCGTTAAAGTTCAATTTGAGTTGGATGGAGAGTTGATCGTGATGTGCGGAACGGTAAAAGGGGTAACCTTCAATCAGCAGAAGAAACAGTCGATTCTCCATGTACAGGCAGTACCGCCGAGTATTCCCATGAAGGTACACATTCTCACCTACGTATATGGATTATTCAAAGACTCTACGCCCGCCTCTACGTCTAAAAAAGAAACACCCTCTCCCAAACCAGTTACCCCGGAGGGTGGGGGTGTTCTGGAAGGCTCCAACACACCCGCTTAATTTCCCTGAAACATTCGAATATGTCGATTCACTTCTGCTCGATCTGTTGGAGGGCCTCTTTTGCAATTTTTACCATGGCCGGTGTATAGTTGGAGTACTCCACGGCCTGGAGCACCGGACGAGCAATAGGATTCTTCGTCATTCCCAACGCCCGGATCAGGGCAATGGTGAAACGATTGTCTGCTTCTTGAGTACCCGAGATCTGTCGTTGATTCTGTCGATCCAGAAAAGAGGAAAGGATTTTCGTGGCTTCATCACTTCCATTGATTCCTAAAGCCAGCACAGCGTTCAGCCGCTCATTTACGTCGTAGTTCAGTTCTATCACTTTTCGGAGGGGTTCCAGAGAAGAGGGGGACTTGCTCTGTAGATTTATCAAGGAATTAATGGCTGTAGACCGAAGAGACCCTAATTGAGTTTGAAGTCGTACATCCGCCGTTTGTTCCAGAAGTGCCTGTTCAAGAGATAGAACCGCGAGGGAAATCTTTTTATTCTGAGGAGCTGCGGATGTCAACCCTGCCTGTAAGGCCTGGAGTTTTATATCGGGAGATGATTCTTTGATCAGTTCAGAAAGAACATCGGTCGGATCTTCGCTCATCAGAGGTAAAGCGGCAGCTGCCCGATCTTTGATGCGCTTCGAGTACCACCCTTGCATTGCAAGAAAGACCTGTTTGTAGGCCATGTTTCCTTTCAATTTTTCCAGTGCGTTTATACACCCATAAGCAACGATTTCTTGAGCCACCGAATCGCCCTCTGGTTTCAGGTTCAGATCTCGGAGGAGAAGGGTGATGCGCTCGGTGTAATCGGTGGCGCGAATCTTCCCCAATGTGGTGAGCGCCTCGGATTTCAAGATAGGATTTTCTGCTGCCTCGAAACACTGGAAAATGATAGGAGCACTTTCTGTGGCTTTGTAGGTTCCCAGAGCCCGAACGATCAAACGGCAAAGTTGAGTCCAATTCTCTTTTTCGGTGGAAGTGCGGAGATTCTTGCTTCCCCCTACCAACTCGGTAAGGGATTGCATCAAGGTAGGTACGAGGCCTGGATCATCCTGCTCGATGAGGTTTTGCATTACGGCAAGTTTCTGTTCCAGGCTGGTGCTACGCTGATACAGTCGTTTCCACATTTCAGTGGCTTCGCCAGACCATAGCACCGGAGATACTAGAAATCCCCATACTGCTAACACTAAGACATGGGTAAAGAGTTTTCTATTCATAGATGACCCTGTTTTCCTCTCTAAACGCATATTCGAATACCACAACTTTTTTAGGTTTGTCTCTTCCGTCCAGGTAGATTTCCCTGCTGGGAACACTGGAATCCGAGGGATACTCATAGGCAATGGAACTGATCTTGGCTTTATTTGAAGCATACTCTGTTCGCCCCAGGAGTCTTCCCCTTTCATCGTAACGGTACACTACTTCTTTTTCTACTTTCCCATCCGGTGACGTAAACACTTCTCGCGATTTTTTCCCTTCAGAGTAGTCGGCAGAAATCATCAGTTCCAGGTTTCCTCCTGGTCCATAGAGTTCGGTACGAATAGGGAATTTTTCCCCGTTGTAGAAGTACTTACTGATTCCCACTACTGAACCGGAAGCATCGAGGGTTTTCCATTCTATCCTCCGATTCTGTGCATCGTACTGATAGAGCAAGCGGGCCTGCAGGTTGTTCTCTCTATCCAGCTGGGCTTCCTCGACGAGAAGGCCCTTGGTGTATTGGTAAGTACGTCGGGATTTCAATTTCTTTTGCCCGTCATAAATACGTTTCTCGGCCACCAGATCTCCCTGGTACTGATACTCACGGGATTCCAGGATGTCCTTAGAAGCAGCGTCGTACAATTCTTCTTTTAGGAGTAGTTTGCCATCCTGGCTATAGGTGTAGAGGGTGTACTCGTCCACTGTCCCATCGGGAAATTGGATACTTTCTTTCGTGACTCGTGGAATTCGAACTATAATGGTTTTTGCTTTCTTTTCTGGTTGGGTCGATGTGACTGTGGATAGCCCCTCTTGTTTTGATGCAGGAGGAGGGGTAGGAGTACTGGCGCATCCCAATAGAAATAGTACGATTCCCCCTACACTGACTCCTGTAAAAAAAAGTGATGTGCGCTTTTTCATAGTTAGTTATTCTACATGACTTTGGTCTATTAAATCAAGAAACTTGAATCGAGAGAAGAAAAAATCCTGTCTAATAGTGCATGGAACTTTTCCAACGATTCTCAGGAGCCCTCGCACTGAGTTGTGCACTTTCCTATCTAGCAGGAGCCTGGACGGGTTTACTCCTTCCTCTGGATGCCTTTTGGGTTGCCTTACCGGTTCTCTACTATGGATCTGTATTCTTTGTACAAAAGTCCAGCCATCTCTTTCGATTTCAACGGTACAGGGATTCGTTTTTTGGAATGATCCTGGGTATCTGGTTGGGGCTATTCTCCATTGGAAAGGTGAACTATGAACACGCTACCTTCTACGAGGGTTTCAAGATGCATGAAGTTTCTTTCATAGAAGGGATCTTACAGCAGGATGGGTTTCAAAAGGGTCCGGTATCCATTCTTCATATACGAGTACAATCGGTCGGTGATAGGAAAGGGAACAGGCATTCCGCTCGATTTGAGCTTACTGCGTTCGTGCCTGCCTCAGGAAAATTCCTATCGGGTGATAGAGTGCACATTGGAGGCAGATTTTTACCCGATAGAGGAGGGATCTTTCAAGGAGATAGAAAACACCCTCCTGCATTGCTTCATCGACCATTTCTCACCTTCATTCGGAGTCAAATTCTGGGGAATACTTTCCATCAGAAGGGAGAGCATAGTGCTTTTCTGAAGGCGTTGTGTTTTGGTATGAAAGATGAGTTGGAAGTCGAGCTTGGGGAAACCTTCAGGAAATCAGGCACTTCTCACATACTGGCTCTTTCGGGAATGCATGTGGGGATCCTTGTTCTGCTTCTGCAGGTTCTATTCAGACATCTGTTCAAACCTCTCCTGCAGAGGATGATCATCTCCTTCTTCCTTGTATTTTACTGTATTCTCGTAGGTCCTTTCCCTTCACTGGTTCGAGCTATCCTGATGTATGAAATCTATACGGTATCCCTCCTCTTAAGGAGGAAGATCCATCCCCTGGATCTCCTTTCCTATACCTTTGTGCTCTCCTGTGTTCTGTTCCCTGAATCTGTCCTATCCTATTCCAGTATCCTTTCTTATGCAGCTGTAAGCGGGATCTTTCTCCTCACCCGTCCGTTACAACGGTATATGCGAAGATTCCTCTTCGATCCGTTCGTCGCGGCGGTATCCATTTCTCTAAGCGCACAGATCCTGACAGCCCCTCTTACTCTGTACTTCTTTTCCCGACTCCCTTTGTTTGGTTGGCTCGCTTCTGTACTGTTGTCTCCTCTTGTCACCCTATTCATGTGGACAGGGGTGCTCTCCCTTATGGTGGGAGGTATCCAATTTTTGGATCCAACCTTTCAAAGAACTCTGGAATTCCTCTATAATGCTTTACTGTATGTGGCAGAGATCTTTTCCCAAGCCCCTGCGCTACAGGTCCCTTGAAGGGGATTGATGTATGGGGTTTTTCGACTCCCCGGCTGAACTTCGGACCTTCCTCTCAGAAAGAGGATTGGCTCTAAAGAAACGATTCGGGCAGAATTTTCTCATCGATCCCCATGTAAGACGGAGGATTCTAGTTGAGCTGGATCCCCATCCTGGAGAACGGATGTGGGAAATCGGGCCTGGCTTGGGGGCTATGACGGAACTAATCCTGAACAGTGGGGTTGAACTGCGATGTTTCGAGATCGATTACGGCTTTGTTCGAGTATTGAGGGAGCGATATGGGGCTTATCCAGGGTTTTCGATCGTCCCAGGGGATGCGGTCAGGACATGGCAAGCTTTCCAATCGGAGAAGCCGGCCAAAGTGTTTGGTAACCTGCCCTACGCTTCGGGTGCTACGCTTATCGGGGATTTTTTGGAGCATCGGTTTTATCCTGGATACTGGGTCTTCATGGTGCAGAGAGAAGTAGCCCGAAGGATGAATGCATCCCCCGGGACCGAAGAGTATTCCTCTTTTTCTGTGCTCTGTCAGACATTTTCTAAAATTCAGATCTTGTTCGATGTCCCGGCAAAGGCCTTCTACCCCCGCCCTCGGGTAGTATCTACCCTCCTGCGAATGGTACCCCGGGAGGTTCCCCTCCCGGTAGAAAAGGGGGAACTTTTCGTGCAGATAGTAAGGGCTGCCTTTGCGAGCAGGAGAAAAAAATTGCAAAATACCCTGGCACCCTTTCTGCGCTCGAGGGGACTTCCCGAACAAGAAGTATGGAATCGGTCAGGGATCGACCCAGCCCTTCGGGGAGAGACTCTATCGCCCGAAGATTTCCTCCGTCTTACTCATTCAATACAGGCCCTTCAGGCAGAACAGAACCTCGCTCATCCTCTGCACTTACCGCAGGATTCCTAGATCTTTCATTACCCTCTTTACCTGTTCTTTCTTTCCTTCATCCATCGGGCAGAGAGGGAGACGATAGGTTTCCGTACAGCGACCCAAAAGGTGCATCACGTACTTAATCGGAATCGGGTTCGTTTCGATGAAGATCGCTTTGAAGAAGGGGAGGAGTCGATAGTGGAGGTCCCGGGCTTCATCGTACTGGTTTTCCAGGCAAAGGCGCACCAGTTGTTCCATCTGTTTGGGGATCGCGTTACTGGCGACAGATACGATTCCCACACCTCCCAGGGCTATGATGGGGAGTCCGAGGTTGTCGTCCCCCGATAGGACATCGAAATCTTTGGGTTTCCTCCGGCAGAGATCCATCACCTGAGCCATGTCACCGCTCGCCTCTTTCACTGCGACGATCTTTGGATGCGAGCTGAGTCGAAGCATCGTATCGTTGTCAATATTTTTCCCTGTTCGGCCAGGGATGTTGTACACCATCACAGGCAACCCACCTTCATCGGCAATTGCGGTGAAATGGCGATAGAACCCTTCTGCGCTGGGTTTGTTGTAATAAGGAGCTACCTGCAAGGTGGCATCGGCTCCGATCTGGAAAGCAGCTTTCGTCATTCCGATCGCTTCGGAAGTGCAGTTGGAGCCTGTTCCAGCAATCACGGGAACCCTTTTTTTTGCCTGTTCTACTACGATTTGGACGACTTTCACGTTCTCCTCGTGGCTCACCGTTGGACTTTCCCCTGTGGTTCCCACAGGGACAAGGCCAGAGATCCCTTCTTCGATCTGGAATTCCACCAGATCCTTCAATGCTTCTGCATCGATGGAGCCATCCTTGTTGAACGGTGTGATAAGTGCGGTGTAAACTCCTTTAAACATCTTTACCTCCCTTTCAGGAATAGATCCTTAATAAAATCTTCCACTCCCAGGAAGCCTGTTTTACCCCGGATCCACTCGGCTGCCAGTACAGCCCCTATCGCAAACCCTTTCCGGCTTCGGGCAGAGTGGGTAATTTCGATGGTATCCGCTTCGGAATCCAATAGAACTGTGTGAACGCCTGGCACGGCACCGCCCCGTATGGAAGCCACATGAAGCTCATCCGGTTCGATCTGACGGTCGAGCTTTTCCGTCACGATCCGTTTCTTCCGGGGAAGGGATCGGAGGATCCTGTCCGCTGCGGTCAATGCAGTGCCTGAGGGGGAATCCTTCTTCTGATTATGGTGGATCTCGTACAAGAGAATATCGTACTGGGGGAGGGATTGGATCAACCGGGCAGCCTCTTCTACGAGGGCAAAGAATAGGTGCGCACCGATGGAAAAGTTCGAAGCTCGGAGGTAGGCGATTCCAGAATCGAGGACGAGTCGTTTCACCTCTTCTTCCGATGCCTTCCATCCTGTGGTGCCCACCACAGCGGGGATCCTTGCCTTTGCATAGAGTTTTGCATTGGAAACAACCGCCTGGGGGTGGGAGAACTCGATTACTACTTCGGTTTCGGCGAGTTGTTTTTCTGTGGGGACTGTTCCATCCCCCAATCCGGGTTTCTCATCGATTCGGGCCACGATGGAATGCCCCCGTTCTCGAAGGACCCCTTCGACCTCATGTCCCATTTTGCCGTATCCCATGATCAGGACATTCATTGGATTACTCCGCCTGGATCAACGTAACGGCTGCTGTGTTCACGATGTCGTTTACCGAGCAGCCTCTGGACAGATCGCTAACTGGTTTGGCGAATCCCTGGAGGAAGGGGCCAAACGCATCGGCACACCCTAGCCGCTGGACGAGTTTATATCCAATGTTACCCGCATCTAAATCTGGAAAGATCAATACATTGGCCTTCCCCCCTGCAGGAGATCCAGGAGCCTTTTTTTCCGCTACACTGGCAACAAGGGCTGCATCTGCCTGCATTTCCCCATCGATTGTAAGATCTGGTCTTCGTTCCCTTGCAATCTGTAATGCTTTCAGGACTTTTTCCACACTGGGACCGCTCGCAGAGCCTTTGGTGGAGTAGGAAAGAAGGGCCACAATTGGCTCTGCTCCGAGGAACCTCTTGCAAGAGGCTGCCGATGCCAGGGCAATCTCCGCTAGCTGCTCAGGGCTTGGGTCCGGAATCACCGCGCAATCAGCGAAGATTAGACTTCCGTTCACTCCCCACCTGGAGTTCTTCGTGTCCATGATAAAACAGGAGGAGGCCGATTTGATTCCAGGAGCGGTTGTAATGATATTTGCGGCTGCCACAATTACGTTACCCGTGGTATTCTCGGCCCCTGCTACCATGGCATCTGCCAATCCCTTGCGAACCATCATGGCGCCCCATCGCAACTGATCCTGCATCATTTCAAGGGCCTTTTCAGATGTCACTCCTTTGTGTTTACGGAGCTGGTAGAACTCCTCTGCGAACTCTTTCAGCAAGGGGCTGTCCCATGGATCTATCAAAGTTATCCCTCGCAGATCAGTTTTCACAGAATCGGCTACCTTCTGGATTTCGCCCTTTTTCCCTACCAGAAACACTTCTTTTGCAATTTTTTGATCGAGGATGATGCGAGCTGCCTGTACGGTCCGTGGCTCAGTACCTTCGGCAAGGACAAGGCGTTTCTGCATGCTTTTTGCTTTTGCGACCAAACTATCCATTAAACTCATTGTAGCGATTCTCCTTGTTCTCCAGGATTGTCTTCTTACAATACTACCAGAAAGGATGGAAAAAATAAATACATAAACGACGAAAACGCTTGTTTCCTGAGCTCGGAATCGATACACTGATAGTCCTATGAAGGTGGGCATCTATGGTCTGGGCCGCTTTGGAACCCTCTGGGCTTCGATCCTTTCCAAACGATTCGATGTGTACGGCTATAATCGAACCCAGCGGTCCTGGAATTTAAATTCTGTGAGGATCGTTCCCCTGGAACGATTCAGTGAGTGCAGTACGATCTTTCTATGTACAGCGATTTCTTCTATAAAACAAGTTCTTGAGGATCTATTGCCATTCCTAAAGCCGGGCACTCTGGTAGCCGATACGTGTTCGGTAAAGATCTTCCCCATCCAGATGATGGAACGTATCCTTCCGTCGGATATACCTATCCTTGGTACCCATCCCATGTTTGGCCCCGATTCCTCGAAGAATGGAATCGAGGGATTACCCATGATTTTAACTCCTGTGCGAATTACAGAAGAAGCGTACCTATTCTGGGAAGAAACCTTTCGTACTCTGGGATTAAGGGTGGTAAAGATGACAGCAGAGGATCATGATCGGGAAGCGGCCTTTACCCAGGGAATTACCCATTTCGTCGGTAGAGTACTGAAGGATATGGACTTGAAACCAAGTGCAATTGGTACGATGGGGTATAGGAAACTCCTGGAGATCGTAGAACAGACGTGCAACGATCCCTGGCAGCTTTTCCTGGATCTGCAACAGTACAATCCCTACACGAGGGAAATGCGGACACAGTTGCAAACATCCTTTCAACGGATTCTCTCCTGCCTTGACAGGGGGGAGGGACATCCGTAGGATATTTTTTTAGTGGAGGGATCATGTCGGATTTTAGATCGGATTACGTAGATGAAGCGGAATTAGGTACGATCCTTTCGGAAGACTTTTTTTTCGAGGGAGAGATGGTGACCGAAGAGCCCCTGTTGATCAAGGGTAAATTGAAAGGAACCCTTAAATCGAACTCTGTCGTATACATAGAAGAATCCGCAGAAGTGGAAGCGGAGCTGGAGGCTTCCAGAGTGGTGCTGCGAGGTAGAGTGAAGGGGCAGGTTTCCGCGCGAAAAAAGGTCGAACTGCTGGATAGGGCTGAATTAGAAGGAAACATTGCCACTCCTGATCTCATGATCCAGAGCGGCTGTAGATTCTCAGGGTGTTGTACGATGCCCCACCGTAAGCCCAACGGAGGGAACGGGAATGGGTAGATTAGGCTGGATCTTTCTCTCTGTTGTCCTCATTATAGGATTCACCCCTCTATCATTTGCCCAGGAACGGCCGGATGCGTTACAACTGTACAGGGATGGGAACTACCAGCGAGCCGCTGAAGTATGCCTCGATGAGTTAAAAGAAACACCCCGGAACATGAACTCCTATGTGGTTCTGGGATGGAGTTTGATCAAACTCGGTCGATACAAGGAAGCTCTGGATTATGGCCTCAAAGCTCTAGAAATTTCTCGCTACGATGTCAGGGTCATTCAGATCGTTGGGGAAGCATACTACTACCTGGGAAACAACCAGGAAGCGTTGAAGTACCTCGAGGAATACACAGTCATTGCCCCCACAGGAGATCTCATCGGAGAAGTGTACTATCAGATGGGAGAGATCTTCATCCGATTGGGTGAGTACAACCGTGCAGATCTCGCGCTGAGTACCGCTGTATTCTACAATCCCCGCATCGCTCTGTGGTGGGCGAGGCTTGGCTATGCGAGGGAGCAAACCAAGGACTATCGGTACGCCATGGAAGCGTATGGAAAAGCGTTGCAGCTAAATCCGAACTTGAACGACGCTCTTCGGGGCAGGCAGCGATTGCAAGGATTGACCGGACAACCGGAAAGCCGTCCCTAGATAATCTGTAATAAAACATGAAAGTAGGTTTTTATACTCTCGGCTGTAAGCTCAATCAATCAGAAACGGAAGCTATCGTGGATGCCTTCGTATCCTGTGGGCATGAAGCAGTCTCTATTCGGGAGGAAGCAGATCTCTATGTAATCAATACCTGCACCGTTACCTCGAAGAGCGAACAGAAGGCAAGAAGAGTCATCCGACACCTTCTGGAAAATCATCCTCATGCTTCTGTGGTAGTTACCGGATGTTACGCCCAGCTGGATGGGGAAGAGTTGAAACTCCTCGGCGATCGAGTACGGGTAGTACCGGGTAGTACTAAGGATGCCCTGTTGGATCTTCCCATGCGGATGGTAGAAAAGGGGAATCCTCTTCGGGAAATGAGGGACTTAAGCACCTTCGATGCCGTTTCCATGGATCCTGAAAGACCGTTTCGTTTTTTCTCTCCGCGGTATAC